>JAADDZ010000004.1 GCA_013153635.1 Aquificota bacterium | reverse complement strand
CTATTCTCTTGCCAAGTAGCCTTTACCCCAGCCGTTTAAAGCCGGACTTATTATTTTATCCTACTTTCTTTTTTTGTCAACCCTTTTTTTCTATCGAACAGCCCCCTAATATATTCCTTCTCCTCCCTTTTGTCAATACCCTTTTTGGTCTTTTGAAGATTATCTGTTATCATTTTGTTTATGAAGGAGATTTTTTTAAATTCATCAGACTTTGGTAGGGAACTTATAATTACTTCTTCTCAAAGGATTATTTTGTATGCTATCTATGAGAAGGGGGAAATTGTAGAAGTTCGGGTAGATGATAAGGATATATCTAGGGAGACGGGTAATATCTACAAAGGGAAAATTAAAAGGATAGTTCCAGCTGTTAATGCGGCTTTTGTTGATATTGGGGAAGATAGAGAAGCTTTTTTACCTTTGAAGGATTTTTGTCCTGATATGGTTAATGGTTCTTTATGCAATGATGTTAAGGAAGGTTCTTCTATAATTGTTCAAGTTAAACGTTCTGCTATAAATAGTAAAGGTGCAAAACTTTCTTGTAAAATTGCTATTCCGGGGAAGTATTTAGTTCTTCTGCCTTATTCTTCTCATGTGGGAGTTTCTACAAAGATACCTAATGATTTGAAAAAGGTTTTAAAAGAGCAGATTAAGGATATTTTGGATTCTTTTAATGAGGAAGGGTTTGGATATATTATTAGGACTTCTGCTGTTGATGTTCCTGATGAGTTTATTATTGAGGATTTTTTGAATCTTAAAGAGACTTGGTATGGTATTTTGGAAACTGCTGATGCTAAAAAAACACCTTCTCTTTTGTATGAGGAGTCTTTTAAGGTTTTTTCTATAATTAGGGATTATGCTTGTCAGTTTGATAAGATAATAACTGATGACACTTTCATATATAGACAGATTAAGGATTATTGTCAAACACAATTCCCTAATCATAAGATACGGGTTTCTCTTTATAGAACGAAAAGGGAGAGTCTTTATTCTGTTTATAATTTAGATTCTGTTATTAATAAGATATTAGGGACTCATATCTGGCTGAAGAGTGGTGGGTATATAGTTATTGAGGAGACAGAAGCGTTGGTTGCTATAGATGTTAACAGTGGGAAGTATTGTAAGGAGAGGAGTTTGGAGGATATGGCTTTTAATATAAATCTGGAGGCGGCTAAGGAGATTATAAAGCAGGTTAGACTTAGAGATTTGGGTGGTATTATTGTTGTGGATTTTATAGATATGAAGGATAAGGACAATATGGATAAGTTGTTAGAGTTTTTGATTGAGGGTTTTAAAGCTGATAAGAAACCTGTTAAGGTTAAAGGGTTTACGTCTTTGGGTTTGTTGGAGCTTACTAGAAAAAAATCTGAAGAGAGTCTTATTAAGAAGTTAAGTAGTATATGTACTGTGTGTAAAGGGAAGGGTTATGTTAAAGGAGAGGGGCTTATACTGTTTGAGATTGAAAAGAAGATTTTGGAGTTAAGACCTTTTGTTAAGGTTAGGATTATTATTAATCCTAGGCTAAAAGAAGCTGTTAGTAATCTTATTAAAAAGATGAAACTGGAAGGTATGGTAGAAATTGTAGATAATATTACTATACCTATCGATAAGTATAAAATACAGAGAGTAGAATAATGCTGAAAATTTTTACTGTTTTTGTGTTGTTTGTTTTTATTTTTTCTTGTTCAGAAAAGACGAAGTATACAAAGGATTTGTTAAATAAGGGTTTAAAGGCTTATGAATCGCAAAATTATAAGGAAGCTAAGGATTATCTAAAAGAAGCTATTTATAAATCTAAGGGTGCTACTCCTCAAGATATTATCGAGGCTAAGTTTGCTCTAGCAGATACATATTTTAAATTGAAGATGTATGTTGATGCGATAGTGGAGTTTGAAGAGTTTATATCTTTGTATCCTACTTCTCCAAAAGTTCCTGAAGCTTTGTATAAACTAGCTGTATCTTATTTGGAGATTTCTCCGTCTGCTGATAGAGATTTAACTTATGTTCGAAAGGCAGAAGAAAAGGCTAGGGAACTTATTGATAATTATCCTTTTAGTGAGTATGCAGATAAAGCTAAGGAAATTATAGATAAAGCTAAAAGAAAGGAGGCGAAGCATTATATTTTTATAGCTAAGTTGTACGAAAATCTTGGGAAGCCTTATTCTGCATCTGTTTATTATAATTTTGTTTATGATGAATTTACTGATTATATAGATAAGTCTTATATTGAGTTTAAGATTGCTCAAAATCTTTTGAATGTGGAAAAGCAGTATAAGAAAGAGATACAGCTTTATAAAAAAAAGATTTCTGCTTTAGAGGAAAAAATCTCTAAAGAGACTGATGTTGATAAAAAGAATATTCTTTTAAATAGAAAGAACCTTTTGGTAGAACATCTTAATATTCTTGAAAATAGGATTAAAGAAGGAAAGCAGAGGGCTATTGCTATTTTGAAAAATGCATATAAAATGTATCCAAAGTCTAAGTATAGAAGGAATATTGAGGATTTATTGAAAAAATATGGAAATTTTGAAGATGAATCAGATGAGCATAAAAAATAATGAGTCTACAGACATCTTAAATAAGATTGTTAAGGCGGCTAGCGATAAAAAAGGAGAAGATATTGTTGTTTTGGAGATTGGGAAAGTTAATCCTATTATGGATTATATGGTTATAGTTTCTGGTACTGTTCCTGTCCATACGCAAGCTATTGTAGATGAGATTGTAAAGAGTCTAAAGGATAGTGATATTGAGCCTTTTCATGTTGAAGGTTATTCTGAAGGTAGATGGATTGCTATTGATTTGGGAGACATTATGGTAAATGTGTTTTTACCAGAGGTTAGAGATTATTATCAGTTAGAATGGTTGTGGGCTGATGCTCCTAAAACAAAGGTAAATTCTAGTAGTGGGTAGATAGTTGTCTATTGGAATTTTTGATTCTGGGGTAGGTGGTTTAACTGTTTTTCAGAGTATTTCACAGATTTTTCCACAGGTAGACATCTATTATCTTGGTGATTCTGCTCGAGTTCCTTATGGGAACAAATCTAAAGAAACTATTATAAGGTATAGTCTTGAATGTGCTTCTTATCTTTACGAGAGATTTAGGATAGATGTTTTAGTTGTAGCTTGTAATACAGCATCTTCCTATGCTTTAGAGGTCTTAAAGAATTATTTTGATATTCCTGTTATTGGGGTGGTAGAACCCGGTGTTGAGGCGGCGTTAGAGGTTTCTACAAATAGAAAAGTTGGGGTTATAGGTACTTACGCTACTATAAATAGTAATTCTTATAGAAGTGAAATTTTGAAAAGAGATTGTAATGTAGATGTATATCAAAAGCCTTGTCCTTTGTTTGTTCCTCTTGTTGAGGAGGGCATGATAGAACACCCGGTTACTTATCTTATGGTTAAAGAGTACTTACAAGAGTTGGTTGATTTTGGGATTGATACTTTGATTCTTGGGTGTACTCATTATCCTTTGTTAAAGGATACGATTTCTAGTGTGTATCCTAATTTGAAGATTGTTGATTCGTCTAAGGCGATTATAGATAAGATAAAGCCTTTTTGTAGTAAGGAGGAGAAGGGGACAAGAAGGATATTTTTTACAGATTTATCCTCCTCTTTTAAAAAGTTTGAAAAGTTACTATTAGCTGACAGTAAAATAGAAAAAATAGAACTGTCAGAGCTATGTAAGATTTAGTCTGGTATTATTTTTATTAAACATTCTTCAGGATTTATCTGGTCTCCTTCTCTAACATAGATTTCTCCTACTGTTCCGTCGATTGGTGAATGGATTTCGTTTTCCATTTTCATCGCTTCTATTACAAGGAGTACATCACCTTTTTTAACTTTGTCTCCGGGACTTACTTTTAGGGATACTACTTTCCCCGGCATTGGTGAGCTAACATCTCCCATATCTACCGCTTTTGGTCTCTTTCCTCCTATTATTCCTTCTGAAGGGATACTCTCAACAGTTTCTCCTACTTCTATCTCTCTTATTGGTTGTACTAATGTTTCTTCTAATCTACCATCTATTCTTATAAAGTACGGCTTGCCTCCTTCTACTGGGCTTCCTACTCCAGCTATCTGTACATGGTATTGTTCTCCGTGTATAGTTATATAAAATTCGATTGGTGCTGTCGTTACACAGTCTTCTTCTGTAATTTCTTCTATTTCTGGTGGTAGAGCTTCTCCTTTTTCAAATTTTTCTCTCCATTCGAAGAATTCTTTTGCTACTTGTGGAAATAAACAGTAAGATAGTATATCTTCAAAGTTTCTTGCTCCTGCTTCTTTGGCTTCCTTTTCACATTTTTCTAGCTCTGGTTCGAGAAGGTCAGCAGGTCTAACTTGGATTGGTTGTTCATCTCCTATTATTTTTTTAATTATTTCTGGTTTTATTGGTGCAGGAGGTCTACCGTACAGACCTTTTACATAGTCTTTGGTTTCTTTTGTCACTATTTTGTATCTTTCTCCTTGTAGGACATTTAGAAGTGCTTGTGTTCCTACTATTTGACTAGTTGGAGTTACCAAAGGTGGATACCCTAAGTCTTCTCTTACTAGTGCTACTTCTTTTTTTACTTCGTCTAGTTTGTCAAGGGCATCATTTTCTTTTAGTTGGTTTATAAAGTTAGACATCATACCTCCGGGTATTTGGTGGATAAGCACTTGTGAATCAGGCCATTTGTCTGCGGTATCGTATTTTTTGTATTTTTTTCTAACTTCTTTGAAGTATTCTGCGACTTCGTGTACAAGGTCTACATCTATATCTATCTCATAACCAAACTCTTTTAATACATATACCATTGTTTCGTTTGCAGGGTGTGCTGTGAGCCATGACATAGTGGACACATCTGTATCTATAATGTCTGCTCCAGCTTCTACCCCTTTTAGATATGTCATTTCTGCCATTGCGGCTGTGGTTTGAGCGTGTATATGGACTGGTAGTTTAACTTCTTCTTTAAGTCTAGTTACAAGTTCATAGGCGATTTTTGGGGACAATATTCCAGCTTGGTCTTTTATACTTATGATGTCTACTCCCAAGTCTCTTAACTGTTTGGCTACATTTACGAAATAATCTACTGTATGTACAGGGCTTATCGTATAGGATAAGACTCCTTTTACTATTTTCCCTTCTTCTTTTGCTACGCTTATGGCTACTTCCATATTTCTTACGTCGTTTAAGGCATCAAAGATTCTAAATACATCTATACCGTTATCTGCGGCTTTTCTTACAAAAGCCTCTACAACGTCATCAGGGTAATTTCTATATCCAACTACATTTTGACCTCTTAGTAACATTTCTAATTTTGTGTTTTTAACTACTTCTCTAATTTTTCTCAATCTTTCCCATGGGTCTTCTTTTAGGTATCGTAAACATACATCAAAGGTTGCTCCTCCCCAAACTTCTAAAGACCAAAAACCAGCTTTGTCTAATTTTTCTGCGGCGGGTACCAAATCTTCGGTTCTAACTCTTGTTGCTAGTAGACTTTGATGACCGTCTCTTAGAGTAACATCTGTAAACTGTATAGTTTTTCCCATTATTTACCTCGCTTGCTTAGGATTAGAAGATATATGAGTTTGATATATTATACTATAAAGATAAAAATCTTTAAGGAGAGTAACAGTTATGATAGATACGCATTGTCATCTGGATATGCTAAAGAAAGAAGAAGATTTAAAGGAGAGTGTTGAGAAGTTAGACTATATTATAACTATAGGTTGTGATAAAGAAGAAATACCAAAGGCTCTAAAGTTAGCAGATACATATAAAAATGTTTATGTATCGATAGGCTTTCACCCTTATGATGTAAATGATGTAACAGAAACAGATATTAATTGGCTAAAGAATCTTGCTCTTACTCATAAAAAAGTTGTAGCTATTGGAGAAACAGGTTTAGATTACTATAGAGATATAACTCCAAAGGATAGACAGATTGATTTTTTTGAAAAACAGATACAGCTAGCAAAGGAGTTAGATTTGCCTTTGGTTGTGCATTCTAGAGATGCAAATAGAGATACAGAAATGATACTAAAAAAATTTGCTCCTTATAGTTCTCGTGGGATTATCCATTGTTTTGGTGGTGATATGGAGATGATGGAAAACTGTGTTGATATGGGGTTTTATATTTCTTTTGCTGGAAATGTTACTTACCCAAAGGCTGAAAATTTGAGAAATGTCTTAAAAAGGGTTCCTTTGGATAGGCTCCTTCTAGAGACAGATAGTCCTTTTTTGTCTCCTCAAGTAGTGAGAGGCAGACCAAATAAACCATCTAATATCTTTTATATTTTGGAGTATGTAGCTAATTTGCTGAATATAGATAAAGAAACTCTAGAAAAAGTAATACAAAGTAATGCAAAAAAAGTTTTCAAGCTGGAAGAAAAGGCTCTTTCTCTTGCTTAGACTCTAAAGGTATAATTACTAAATTACATTCTATTTTGTGAGGATAAATTAATGGGCAAAAGGGCTTTGTTATCTGTTTATGATAAAACAGGGATAGTAGAGTTTGCTAAAAAATTGGTAGATTTGGGATATGAGATTATTTCATCATCAGGTACAGCAAAAGTTTTAAAAGAAAAAGGAGTTCCAGTAACAGAAGTGTCTGATATTACAGGTTTTCCTGAAATAATGGGAGGTAGAGTTAAAACTTTACACCCCAAGATTCATGGAGCTTTGCTAGCGGTTAGAGATAATCCTGAATTTATGACTCAATTAGAACATCAAAATATAGAGCCTATAGATATTGTTGCTATAAACCTATATCCTTTTGAACAGACAGTTAAAAAAGGAGCTAGTCTTGATGAAATTATAGAGAATATAGATATTGGCGGTCCTGCTATGGTAAGAGCCTCTGCTAAAAATTTTAAATTTGTTACAGTGATTGTAAATCCGGAAGATTATGCTCTAGTTATAGAAGAACTTGAACAAAGAGGAGAAACTTCTCTAGATACCAAAAAAAGGCTTGCTCTAAAGGCTTTTAGACATACAGCTTTTTATGATAGTGTTATTGCTTCTGTTTTAAATGAAAAATTTGATATTAATGAAAAGTTCCCGCAAGAGTTTTCTATACCTGTTAGAAAAAAAGAACAGCTTAGATATGGAGAAAATCCTCATCAAGAGGCGAGTTTATATATTTCTCCAGTAGAAACAGGAACATCTATAAGTGGTTCTTACATACTTCACGGGAAACAGATGTCTTTTAACAACTATCTAGATGTTGATGCGGCTGTTACTCTTATAAAAGAGTTTGAAGAAATTACATCAGTTGTTGTAAAACACAATAATCCTTGTGGAGTAGCTACTGGAGAAACATTAAAAGAGGCATACATAAAAGCTTTTAATACAGACCCAAAGTCTGCTTATGGAGGAATTGTTGCTTTTAACAAGACTTTAGATTTAGAAACTGCAAAAGAGTTGTCAAAAGTATTCCTTGAAGTGCTAGTAGTACCAAATTTAGAAGATGAGGCTTTAGAATTTTTAAAATCAAAGAAAAAGAATCTTAGAATCGTTAAGATTAAAGATTTTGAAAAAGGGTTAAAAGGGTTAGATTTTAGAAGGATTAGCGGCGGAATGCTTGTTCAAGATAGAGATTTGGCTCTGTATCAAAATTTGGAAATGGTAACAAAGAGAAAACCAACGGAAAGAGAGCTAGAAGATTTGATTTTTGCTTACAAAGTGGTAAAACACGTAAAATCAAATTCTGTTGTTATCGTAAAAGACAAAAGAACCTTAGGTATAGGTCCCGGTCAAACTTCAAGGGTTGATAGTTTAGATACTGCTATAAAAAAGGCAAAGGAGTTTAATTTTGATTTAAATGGAGCTGTTTTGGCATCAGAAGCATTCTTTCCTTTTAGAGATAGCATAGATATTGCATCTAAGCATGGAATTACAGCGGTTATCCAGCCCGGAGGCTCAATTAGAGATGAAGAGGTGATACAAGCTTGTGACGAAAATGATATGGCTATGATTTTTACTAATATGAGACATTTTAAACATTGATATATTAATGAAAGACCCGAAGAAATCGGGTCTTAAAGATTATTGAATCTTTTTTACGTTTTGGGCTCTAGGTCCTTTTTCTTCTTGAACTATTTCGAACTCTACTCTTTCGCCTTCTTCTAGATTTTTGAACCCTTTTCCTTCTATGGCAGAGAAGTGAACGAAAACGTCAGTTTGGTCATCATCTTTTGTGATAAAACCAAAACCTTTCTTTGAATCGAACCATTTTACTGTACCTGTGACACGCACGACAAACAACCTCCTAACATTGTTAAATTTTGATTATTCAAATTCCAGTCAATAGTATGTGATTTAAAAGTAGATTTGTCAACAGTAAGTTGCACAAAATTGTTGCAAAATTTCGTTATGTCAAACTTGTCAAAATGATTGATTTAATATATTCTGAATATTAAGGAGTGTGTTTTGGAGGAAGAGATTATGGAAATTTCTTATCTAAGAATATCTGTAACAGATAAATGTAATCTAAAATGTTTTTACTGTAGACCTGAAGGTATGGAATTCTTTGAGAAAGAAAAACTTCTATCTTTCGAAGAAATAAGAAATTTTGTAAAAGCTTTAACTAAATATGGACTAAAAAGGGTTAGATTAACAGGAGGAGAGCCATTACTTAGAAAAGATATAGAAAAATTAGTGAAAATGCTAAGCCAAATACCCGAGATAGAAGATGTATCTTTGACTACAAATGGTATTACACTAGCAAGATATGCTCAAATTTTGAAAAAAAATGGACTAAACAGAATTAACGTCAGTATTGATAGTCTAAAACCAAAGCTGTTTTATGAGATGACAAAAGGAAATCTAGAAGATGTCTTAGAAGGGATAAAAGTTGCAAAAAAAGTAGGGCTTACACCTATAAAGGTTAATGCAGTTGTAATTCGAGGAGTTAATGAAGAGGAAGCATTAGATTTCGTTGAATTTGCCAAGGAGCAAAAAGTAGAAGTTCGATTTATAGAGATGATGCCTTTGGGTCAAGGACAAATTTATTGGGACTTGGATATGGTAAAGCCTTTGGATTTGATAAAGCAGAAAATAGAAAAAAAATATGGCAAATTAATCCCTACTACTTCTGTAGGAAGTGGTGCGGCTAGAGTATATTACATTCCTAAATATGATATAAAGGTAGGATTTATCACTCCTATATCCAATCCTTTTTGTGATGGTTGTTCAAAGTTGAGATTAACAGCAGAAGGAAATATAAAATTATGTCTTAGAACAGAGGAAGAACTTCCTGTAAAAGACCTTCTTAGATACGGGACACAGGAAGATTTAGACAATTTTATAAGACATCTACTTATAGAAAAAGAGCGTTCCAATGCACAGATACAAAAATCTAACTATTCGTTTTCTGAATGCCGAAGAGTTATGACTAGTATAGGAGGGTAAGTTGGATATAAAAACTCATTTAGAGATAGATTACACTCTTTGTGGTGAACCTATCGAAGTAGTTGATGATGAGTTTGCTAAAGTGATGTTAAATACTACTAGTAACATGAAAGTTGATGAAAAGGGGCTTGTACATGGGGGTTTTATATTTGGTGCGGCAGATTTTTGTGCAATGTTGTGTGTAAACCACCCTAATGTTGTTCTTGCGTCTTCTCACGTAAAATTTTTGAAACCTTCTAAAGTTGGGGATATTTTGTTTTTTGAAGCTTCTTTGTTAAAAAAAGAGAAAAATAAAAGAGTGGTCAAAGTAATAGGTTATAGGCAATCTAAAGATGATATGGTTTTTGAAGGGGAATTTTTATGTATAATTCCTAAAAAACATGTTTTAGGAAAATAGTTTTGAATATATATGGAGAAACCTAATGATAAAATTTATCCTGTACATAATTACTCTTTTTGTCTTTTTGGTTTCCGTTGTATTTTTGCCTTCTCAAAAGAAAAAGAGAAAAAAGAAAAAGTTTTTTAAATTGAAATAATTTTTAAAAATTATAAATTTTGTTACCATGAAACAAAAGCTCACAAAAAGTAAAAAAGTATTTATATGTTCTGAATGTGGAACTACTTATCCTTCTTGGACAGGAAAGTGTGTGTCCTGTGGTCAGTGGAATACTATTGTTGAGGAGTTAGTATCAAAGAAAAGTAATCTAGCTAAAGGTTCTACAGTATCCCAAAAACCAAAGCCTATTACAAAATCGAAAGAGGAAAAACACTATACAAGATTATCTACTCTTATACCATCTTTAGATGAAGCTTTAGGAGGTGGTATCGTAACTGGTCAGGTTATCCTTTTGTCTGGAGAACCGGGAATAGGTAAATCTACTCTTTTATTACAAGTAGCTTCAAACATAGCAAAAAAAAGAAAAGTTTTGTATGTTACAGGGGAAGAATCTACCCATCAAGTATTTATAAGAGGGGAGAGAATAGGAGCTTTGGAAGATAATCTTCTTATCCTATCCCAGACGAATCTTGAAGAGATACTTCAGGTGATAGAGGAAGAAAATCCAGAATTTTTGATTATAGATTCTGTTCAAACTATGTATTCTTCACATCTTGAGTCAGCCGCCGGTTCTGTATCACAAGTTAGAGAAGTTAGTGCAAAGATTACAGAATTAGCAAAAACCAAGAATATTCCTGTAATTTTGATAGGTCAGGTTACAAAAGAAGGAAGTATAGCAGGACCAAAGGTCTTGGAACATATAGTAGATGCTGTAATTCATTTTGAAGGAGAGAGGGGTCATTCATACAGAGTTTTAAAAGTTATCAAAAATCGTTTTGGTTCTTCTGGAGAGATAGCTGTTTTTAGTATGAAAGATACAGGTCTACAAGAAGTAAAAGACCCTTCTTCTTTTTTTATATCTGAAAAACCCCAAGGGAAAGCAGGTAGTATTATATTTCCTTTTACTGAAGGCTCGAAACCAGTTCTTGTAGAAGTTCAAGCTTTAGTATCAAAGACTGTTTATGCTGTACCTCAACGAAAAACCCAAGGCATAGATATTAACAGATTGTCTATAATCCTTGCCATTTTGGAAAAAGAGGGGAATATCTTTCTAAAAGATAGAGACGTTTTTATAAATGTAGTTGGAGGAATGTTTATAAAAGAACCTGCTGTAGACCTAGCAGTTGCCTTAGCTGTTATATCTTCTTTTTACGATATTCCTATTGATAGAGATATGATAGGATTTGGAGAGATAGGGTTGGCAGGAGAGGTAAGGTCAGTTCATTACACAGAACAAAGAATAAAAGAAGCTAGGAAGTTTGGATTTAAAAAAATTGTGATTCCTTACAATTCTAAATTGGAAGAGCCAGACATTATACCTATAAGGTATATAAGAGAAGTTATCCAGCTCTTGAGAAGTTAAAGTCCAGATAAAAATTTTCCAAAATATGCTACAGCTAAGAATCTAGGTAATCTACCTAATATTGCTCCTATCAAAAATCCAAGTATAGGCATTTCAAAAATTCCTGCTAGCCAGCAGATAGCTTTAAACGGAATAGGTGTTACTCCAGCGATTATCACAGCCCATATCCCATACTTTCTAAATAAAAGCTCTCCTTTTTCGTACCATTTTTGTTTGAACAATTTCAAGAATATAGGTTCTCCAAGAATCTTACCTAGAATGTATGCAACCAACCCTCCAGTAACACTACCTATTGTTGCTACTATAGCCGCTTTTACCGGGATAAGACCAAAAGCTGTACCCCCTGTTATGAATGGGTCTGGAGGTATTGGCTGTATGATGGCTTCTGTGAATGATATTATGAATATTCCTATATACCCGTAGTCTTCTACTACTTGTTCAGCCCACTGTTTTAAACCTTCAAACATTTAAATTGTCCTCAAATTTAATAATTTTTTATAATTAATTTGTGTACACAAGCTTTTTTTGTTTGCTTTACTGTTTATCGGTCTATTTACTTTAATTTTAGACATATTAAATCCATTATAGAGTTCTTTTTAGGACTGTTCTCCTATTTTAATTTTTTCTGGTTTTATTCTGGCAAATTTTCTTTTTCCTACTTGTATTACAAATTCTTTTGATAAATCTATTTCAAAAAATGGGTCTGTAAATTTATTTTTGTCTATTTTTACTGCACCTGCTTTTATTAGTCTTCTTGCTTCTGATTTTGATGGTGCAAATCCTAGCTTGTATACAAGCTCAAATAGAGGTATCTTTTTTTCTTGTGAGGTTATTATGATTTCTGGTTCTGGGAGGTCTTCTGGGAGTTCCTTCTTGGAAAACACTTTTTCGAAGTGTTCTTTTGCTTTTATTGCTTCTTCTTCTCCATGGAATCTTGTGACTATATACATAGCTAGCTGTTTTTTTATTTCCATCGGGTTTATAATTCCTTCTTTTACATCTTGTTTCATTTTTTGAATTTCTTCTTCTGAAAGGTCTGTTAAAAGTGTCCAGTAATCCCACATTAGTTCATCAGGTATTGACATTATTTTTCCAAACATTTCTTCTGGTGGCTCTGTGATACCTATATAGTTTCCATATGATTTGCTCATCTTCCTAGTACCGTCTATTCCAACTAAAAGAGGAAGCAAAATAGCTACCTGTGGTTTTTCTATACCGTATTCTTTTTGAATATCCCGTCCTATCAAAAGGTTGAATCTTTGGTCGGAACCCCCAAGTTCGATGTCTGCTTTTATTGCAACGCTGTCATAGGCTTGTAATAACGGATATATGAATTCGTGTATGTATATAGGGACATTGTCTTTGAACCTTTTTTTAAAATCATCTCTTTCTAACATTCTAGCTACTGTGTATTTTGCTGTAAGGCGAATAAGGTCTTCTGGACTCATATCTCCTAACCATTCACTATTGAAAACTACTATAGTTTTATTCGGGTCTAAGATTTTGAATACTTGCTGTTTGTAGGTTTCTGCATTTTTTAGTACTTCTTCTTTTGTTAAAGGTGGTCTAGTTTTATCTCTTCCAGAAGGGTCTCCTATCATTGCTGTAAAGTCCCCAATGATAAAGTAAACAGTATGACCTAACTGCTGAAAGGTTCTAAGTTTTTGGAGCAAAACTGTATGACCTAGATGGAGGTCTGGAGCTGTAGGGTCAAAACCAGCCTTTACTATTAGAGGTCTTCCTTCTTTTAATTTTTCTAAGAGTTCTTCTTCAGATATTATTTCAAGAGTACCTTTTTTTAACAATTTTAATTGTTCTTCTGGGGATAAACTGCTCATAGTTTTTGTTTTGTCCTCCTTGATGGGTTATGTCAAGAAGATTATAACAAAATTAGAGGGTTTATAATGTTAGGATTTTGTCTCTAAGGAATTCTACTGTTAGTTTTAGCTTTCTATCTCTTTCCATAGTTTTTTCTATTTTTTGGATAGCGTTTATTATAGTGGTATGGTCTTTTTTCTTAAAGGCTTTTGAAATTTCTGCTAATGATTTGTCCGTTAAGTATCTCGATAGGTACATGGCTATTTGACGGGCTAAAGATACTTTTTTTCTTCTCGAATTTCCAAGCATTTCATTTAGGTTTACTGCAAAGTAGTTAGCAACCTCTTTTTGTATCTTTTGGATAGAAAGTTCCTCAACATTTTGAATCTTTAGAATATCTTTTAGGATTTCTCTTGCTACCTCAAGAGTTATAGGTCTTTCCATTATTTGGTTGTATGCTTTTAATTTTTGTAACGAGCCTTCTAGTTCTCTAACATTAGTATTTACTGTTTTTGATATAAAAAGCATTACATCTTGGGGAAGTTCTAGCTTTATTTCTTTTGATTTTTTTCTGATTATAGATAGTTTTGTTTCTAAGTCTGGGGGTTTTACTTCTGTAACCAAGCCACATACAAAGCGGGTTTTTAATCTTTCTTGAATTCCTGTTAGTTTAGAAGGAGATGTATCAGAAGAAAGTATAATTTGTTTTCCTATAAGATGTAACGCATTAAATATATGATAAAACTCTACTTGGGTTCTTTCCTTTCCTTCTAAGAATTGAACGTCATCGATAAGGAGTAAATCAACATCTCTATACCTTTGTCTAAACTGGAGTATAGAACCTTGTCGCATACAGGATATAAGCTCTGACATAAATGTATCAGCGGTAGTATATATAACATTAGCGTTAGAGTTTTTGCTAAGTACTTCATGGGCAGTTGCATGTAGAAGGTGGGTTTTTCCTAGTCCTACCTCACCATATATGAAAAGGGGATTGTATATCTCCCCTAAATTCTCGGCAACAGCTTTACATGCCGAATATGCTATTTTGTTACAGCTTCCTACTATAAAGTTTGAAAATACAAATTTTGGATTGAGTCTATAAAATCTATATGGTTTTTCTTCTTGTTTTATCTTAGTAGGGTTGTCTTCTACATTAAGATTTTTTCTGATTTCTTCTTCTGATATGACGTTTATATTTAGCTTTTGTCCTACTAGTTGGGAAGCATGTTTTTCTATGTCTTCTATGAAATTTGATAAAATCCATTCCTTAAATACATTATCAGGAGTAGATATATATAAGGTATTATCTTTTAGTTCTACTTTTTTTATTTCTTTTAATAAAGATATGGTTGTTCTATCTTTTGTTTCTCCAATTGTAGTTAATATATCATTCCAAAGATTCAATAGTATCCCCTGTTCTTTTTTTCTTAAGGGAAAAATTATTATATCTCTTTGAGTGTATAAAAAAAGTTAAAAATTTTTTTTGTTTTTTTAAAAACTGTAGTATAATTAAAAAATTTTAAATTCATTTAAGTTAAAAGCTTAAACCAAGCTATGTCTTTAGAAATAATAGACCTCCTTCGAAAAGATTACATTTTTGTACTTGGTTATCAGCTAAAGATATTTCATGAAAAACAGTTAGGTTTTGAGGATAGAGATTTTCTAATTCTTGTGGAACATTTTCCTGTTTATACATGCGGTAAATCTACAAAAAAAGAACATTTTAAAGATATAAACCAAGGAGAAATTATAACTATAGAACGAGGGGGTAGTGTAACTTTTCATGGCTTGGGACAAATAGTGATTTATCCAATAATAGATATTCATAAAAGAAAACTTTCTGTCAAAAGATATATATGGAAATTAGAGGAAAGTATGATAAAAACCCTTACTGAAATAGGGATAGAAGCTTTTAGAGTTGAAGGTAAAAGAGGTGTTTTTACTAAAAAAGGAAAGATAGGTTTTGTAGGAGTTAGAGTGTCTAAAGGTATAACTATGCATGGAATATCTTTGAACGTTGATGTAGATAAAAATTTCTTTAATAAGATTATTCCGTGTGGGCTAGATGATACTCCTATCTCAAATGTTAGTGATTTTTTGGATAATCATTATTTTGATGATATTAAAAAATTGCTGATAAAACATTTACAATTAGAGTTTTAGTCTTCATAATTATAACTGTACTAAATGAAGGTTACTTGGAAAAAGAATAGGAGTTTGCATTTTTAATAGGAAATATATTTTTGCGTGAAGCGGCTTGTAGTAGGCAGTAGCGAGAATATAATAGGAAATATAATTGCATTACTGCCGATACGATGCAAAAAAGTGCCTTTTGCGGTTATTCAATATAGAAATTTTTATCTGCTGAAGATATTGACTTTATTGATTCTTTGCTTTATTTTTTTATTAACCGGTTTTAACGGGTTTTATCTGAACGAAGTGGGA
>JAADDZ010000025.1 GCA_013153635.1 Aquificota bacterium | reverse complement strand
TAGACCAAAAGAGATTCAAGTTAAAAGAGCTAATTGCAGAAAAAAAATTGATGGAGAACTATCAAAAAAAACAAGAAAAATTGAAAAAAAAATTAGAAGAGAAGAGGGAAAATGCGTTACTTGACGAAATTACTAACCATACTAACAGCCGTAAACTTAATAACTAACTTTTCTTATGGTGAAGTAGAAAAAAAAGAGATACAAAAAGAGATACAAAGACTTGAAAAGTTAAAATTAGAAGTTAAAAAACTTATAGAGAAAAACAATCTTTTATTAGAAGAGATAGAGAAAAAGAGAAAAAAGCTAGAAAAAGAAAAAAAAGAGTTTGAAAAGATAGTCCAAAAAGTAAACCAAGAAAGGTACAAAAAGTTAGGTAAAGTCTTTGAAAAAATGGAGCCAGAAATGGCAGGAGAGAAAATATCAAAGATGAAAGACCCTCTAAAAGCCGCTTACATTATATACAATATGAAACCTAGATTGGCTGGAGAAGTTATGAACTATGTAAAACCTGAAATGGTAGATAAAATAGTAAAAATATTGACAGAGATTAAAAATCAAAATAACCCCCCATCTTCTCAAAATTAGAATATAATATCTTAAAATTTTCCGTTTTAAGAGGTGTTTTATGAGAATAAGAGTAGCTCACAGTCCTGATTCTGACGATGCATTTATGTTCTATGCTATAAACCACAAAAAAATCGATTTGAAAGGATACGAATTTGAAGACATTCTATCAGACATAGAAACCTTAAACAAAAAAGCTTTAGAAGGAGTGTATGAGGTTAGTGCAATATCTATACATGCATTTCCTTACGTAGCTGATAAATATGCTCTTTTATCAAGTGGAGCTAGTATGGGGGACAATTACGGTCCTATGATTGTTGCACGAGAAGACTTTGATATAGGAGACCTACCTAACAAAAAAATAGCGATTCCCGGCACATTAACATCAGCGTTTTTAGCTCTAAAGCTCTTTGAACCAAATATCTCCTATAGTGTTGTTCCCTTTGACCAAATCATAAAAAAAGTAAAAGAGGGTATCTTTGACGCAGGATTGATAATCCACGAAGGACAGCTAACCTACAAAGATGAAGGACTGTCTTGCATATTAGATTTAGGGAAATGGTGGTATGAAGAGACAAAAGGGTTACCTTTACCTCTTGGAGGTAACGTTATAAGAAAAGACCTAGGAGAAAAAGTTATAAAAGATGTCTCTCATATACTAAAAGAAAGTATAGAGTACTCTCTTAACAATAGAGAAGAAGCATTAGATTATGCCCTAAGATTTGCAAGAGATATGGAAAAAGAAAAAGCAGACAGATTCGTAGGAATGTATGTTAATGACCTCACTTTAGATTACGGAGATAGAGGTAAAGAAGCTATAATAACATTTTTGACAAAAGCATACGAAAAAAACTTGATAAAAACCCTACCAAAGATTAGTTTTGTATAGCATCAGTCTCCTTTTACCTAAATACATTAGGAGGTTTGCTGTGAAATTCAAATCATTTTCCCATTGGAAAGAAAAACTTCAAGAATACGGAAATACAGATAACATATACATTTTGGTAGAAGGGAAAAAAGATGAATCAGTACTAAAAAATTGGCACATAAAAAATGTTATATCCCTAAAAGGAAAAAGGTTCTACGATGTTGTAGAAGAGATGGAGCTAGTGAATCTATGTATTATTTTAGTAGATATAGATAAACAAGGAGAGAAGATATTCCAAAAGATAAGATTTCTGTTAGAAAGAGAAGGTATACCTACAGATATATCTTTTAGAGAATACCTAAAAAACTTTTCAATAAAAGAGATAGAAGAACTTCCCCTCTTAGAGGCTGGAGGTATACATTAATGCTAGCAAAACGAATAATCCCTTGTCTAGATGTAAACAAAGGTAGAGTCGTAAAAGGAGTAAACTTTGTAAATCTTATCGATGCAGGAGACCCAGTAGAAGCCGCAAAAGCTTATGATGAGGCTGGAGCAGATGAATTAGTCTTCCTTGACATAACCGCATCAGCAGAAGATAGAGATATAATCCTTGATGTGGTAAAAAAAACTGCACAAACAGTATTTATGCCTTTAACTGTAGGAGGAGGTATAAGAACATTAGAAGATATAAGAAAACTGTTAGAAAGCGGTGCAGACAAAGTATCAATAAATACATCAGCGGTTAAAGAGCCTATCCTTATAGAAGAAGCCGCAAAAAGATTCGGCTCTTCAACCATCGTTGTTGCCATAGATGCTAAAGAAACAAAAAAAGGAAAATGGGAAGTGTACATTCACGGAGGAAGAACACCTACAGGAATAGATGCGGTACAATGGGCAAAAGCTGTAGAAAGCTTAGGAGCAGGAGAAATACTCTTAACATCTATGGATAAAGATGGAACAAAAAGCGGATATGACATACCTCTTACAAGAGCTGTAAGCGAATCTGTCTCTATACCTGTGATAGCATCTGGAGGAGCAGGGAAAAAAGAGCATTTCTATGAAGCCTTTACAAAAGGAAAAGCAGATGCGGCTCTTGCCGCTTCACTATTTCACTTTAAAGAACTAACAATAGGAGAAGTTAAAAAATTTTTAAAGAATAAAGAAGTTATAGTAAGATTATAAATAGCAAATGGAGGTATCTATGGACCCTGCAAAATGGTTTCCTATCATTGTAATAGGTATGGTTGTTATCGCTATTGTTGTGTTTGGAATACTCGTCTATTTTGATAAAGGTGAAGAATGAAAAACATACTCCAAAAATTCTACGCTATCACTGACAGAAAACAGTTCAAAAGACCTTTTGAGGAACAAATCAAAAGACAGCTCCAAAAAGGTATAAGAATGTTTCAGCTAAGAGAAAAAGATTTACCTTCTGGTGAAATCTATAAATACGCATTACTAATGAGAGAAATACTAAAAGGATACGATGCCTTTCTTTTTATTAACGATAGAGTAGACATAGCAGTTATGGTTCATGCAGAAGGAGTCCACTTACCGTCAAACGGTATTCCTATAGAAGCTGTAAAACACAAATTCCCTGAACTTATAGTAGGAAAATCATGCCATAGCATAGAAGAAGCTATACAAGCAGAAAAAGAAGGAGCTGATTACATATTCTTTTCTCCCATCTTTGAAACCATAGATAAAAAAGAGGCAAAAGGTATAGAAGAGCTACAAAGAGTTTTAAAGAATGTAACTATCCCGGTGTACGCTCTTGGCGGTATAAATGAAGATAATATAAAACAAGTTCTTGATACAGGTGTCTATGGAATCGCAGGAATAAGGGTATTTATTGACTGATGATTGATAGACATACTTTTCATATGTTTACCCTCTTTATATTTTGGTCTGTACTTATATTCTTTTGGAATATATGGCTTAATGACATCTGGACTGCAAATGAAGCTTTTTATGCAGAAGCAGTCAGAGAAATGTTCGAAAACAAAAATTTTATAGAGATATATTACAACTATGAGCCTAGATTTAATAAACCGCCCCTTACTTATTGGTCTATAGCCCTTAGTTCACTTATCTTTGGTCTAAACGAGTTTGCTGTAAGACTGCCCATCGTTTTGTACGCTATAGGTTCTATCATTTTAACCTTTTTAATAGCTATGAGGCTGTACAAAAATGTTCATATAGCATTTTATTCTCTCTTCGTCGTAATGTTCAGCGTTCAGTTCTTTATAAACTCTCGTTATGCCTCTCCAGAGATACCTCTAACCTTTTTCTTTACCTTAACTTTGTACTTTTTTTTGGTAGGTTACCAAACCAAGAGATGGATATACATATATCTTTCATATTTAGCTCTTTCGTTAACTATACTTACAAAAGGATACCCTTACCTTATAGTTATAGGAGGTATAGTAATTTTCTACCTACTAATAGAAAATCAACTTTCTTTAAAAAGATTTTGGAAAGATTTCTTATTTTTAAGGGTACATCTTGGAATACCTATCATTTTAGTTATTGGCTTTAGCTGGTTTGTGTATATGTACCTAAAATTTGGGAACCAATTTTTAGACATATATATGGAAGAGACTATAAAAAGAGCTTTAACAAAAAAATCAAAAGGGATAAGTGACTTATTTTTCTACATATATGTAATATTATGGGGATTTTTACCCTATTCTTTAGTGTTTTTCTACAGCTTGTATTTTTCCTTTAGAGATAAAATAAAAAAACATTACTTTATCCTATCTTGGATAGGAGTTATGTTTATTATTTTTACTATAGCAAAAGGAAAAATCCCTACCTACTTTATCCAAGCCCACCCAGCATTAGCTATATTAACTGGATACGCAATGTACCACTATATCTCAAAAAATAAGTACCAAACCTATTTTTATTATCTATTGTATATAGTACCTACCATTTTGATTTTATACGGGAATTACTATTTGATTCATGCCTTTAACTTAGACTATTTTTATTACATCATTATGGCATTTCCTATACTCTACATTCTCAAATATAAAGATGTTAGATTAGTTCCCTACCTTTCAGCCTTAGTTATAGCTTTTACGTTCACAGTTTCAGTACTACCAATAATAGAAAAATACAGACCATATGACCAGATTGGTACCGCTGTAAAAGAAAACTTCGTCCCTAAGACCATACCACTTATGATTGAAAATAGATTTATACACAACTTACCCTTTTATACAAAAAGGAAAGTGTTAAGAGATATAACTACAGAAAAAATAGTAAGCTTATACAGAACACGTTCCAAACCAATACTAGCCTTAGTTACACAGGAGACCTTACAAAAGTTAGAAAATGCCCCTGTCATATGGAAAGGCTACCTCTATAAAAAAAGCAGTGAATCTAGATTTCTTATCCTTATAAAGTATGTAATCAAAGCTTATCACGGAGATATGTCAGGATTTGAGAAGAGATTTTTAATCTACCGACCGTAAATAAAAAATTTCACTTCCTCTCACAACTTCCGAAAAAAAATATAAACAAATATACCAAATAGGTGTAAGCATGAAAAACAAAGGATTTACTCTTATTGAACTTGCTATAGTCCTTATTATAATAGGACTGATATTAGGAATGATATTTAAAGGAAAGAACCTTATAGAGAATGCAAAAGTAAAACATCTCGCAACCCAATATAACAAAGTTATCGCCGCTGTAAACGCTTTTTATGATAGGTACGGATTTTATCCCGGTGACGGCTGTACAACTCCCACGCCAACAGATATATCTACAGACTGTAGTGCCACAAAAAATGGTGTGATAGACACAACTACAGAATATCTAGCTTTTTGGCATCTGCTTATAAATGTACATGGTTTTTTAAAGGCTTCAGACAGAAAAACTGTCTTTGGGTTTCCGTTGCACCTTATACACGAAACAAATAGAGGAAAAACAGCTACATGGCTATACTTTTTAGGAAACGAAAACCCTCCATACCCTCCAGTTTCAGTACCAATAAAATATATCTGTGCATTAGACCAGATGATAGACGATGGAGAAGCAACAACAGGAGATATAGTATTTAAAACTACAGACCCCTATAGTCCAAATACTGACTGCTGGATACTAGATGGGAATTCAGACGAAGTAAGACTATATCTACTGCCTTAAAACTATGAAAATACTATCTTGTGAAAGAAAACTTGACGAATCTCTCATATGTATAAAAGGAAAAAAATATAGACACAAACTATACATAAAAAAAACAGACACCACCATATCAAAAAGAGAGCTTATATTTTCCTATACAGATTTAGAGTTTGAAATCAAAACCTTATATCTACCACAGATAAAAGATACAAAAACAAAAGAACTCCTTATAAAACAAAAACTATCCATAACCGACAAAGATGTAGTTATAAAATTTTTAGAAGACAAAGAATCAAAACAAGAAAATAAAACATTACACTACATTTACATAACAAAACCAGACATAAGATACCACAACATAAAGATTCTCACCTTATCTCAAATAGCTATTCACAACATAACAAACCAGATTAACACTAAAGAATACATATATCACTGTTTTGCTGACAATGAAAAACTTATACTCAACATATCAAAAGACAAAATACTTATATACTCTAGGACAATAAAGATACCAAATACAGAAAAGAAAGACCCAACCAACTTCTTTTACGAAAATATAAACCTAACCTACCACTACATACTCCAAGAAAAAGTCCCAAAAATAGACCTTATACTAGTAAGTGGAGAGATTTTCTCTTCTATAGAACTTAGCAAACTTATATACAGTTTCTCAAACACCCCTGTAGCAACAATCCACCATAGATACATAGCACACAACATCGAAGAAGAAAACTTTCATGAACATCTAATCCCTATAGGAGCTGTATTCACATCAGACCATTACAACTTCCTTCCAGAGAAAGAAAAACAAAAGAAAGCCTTTAATACGGTAATATCTTACCTAAATATCACTTTACTGATACTGATACTTCTCACTGGATATTTTTTTATTGACAAACTATCCCAAATAGAACAAAAACTATCGATACTCCAAAACCTAAACACAAAATTTATAAAAGAGCAGAACAAAATACTAGCAAAAACAAACATAAAAAATATCACCTACTATGAGAACTACATCAAATATCTAATAAAATCTCAAAAAACCTATCTAAGCACAATAACAAACAATCTAAAAGAGCTGTTTTACTTCCTAGATATAGACATCTTGCACATAAAAAAAGACATACCTCACAACAGTATCATCATAAGCATAAAAACAAAAAAACATTTTGATACCTATTCCAAAATGGAAAACTTTAGAAAGACCTTAGAACAGCTTTTAAAAAACACATCACACAGATACAAAGTTATAAACAAATCTAGATACAACTACCCAAATCTAGAAGCAGTAATAAATATAGCCATATACCAACAAATCTAAATGTTCCATTTAGCACACCAAAATCAAAACAACTGTTCCAAATGGAACACCAGATAATAGGCCACAACCCTAAAGACCCCTAAAATAAAAGACCAGCCCTTTGGCACAAAAATTGATATATTAAAACAGCAAAACCATAAAAGGAGGATTAGAATGAAATTTTTGAAAAAAATTGGGATTTCACTCCTTGCAGTTACCTCGATAACAGTTCTATATGCAGATGCCCAAAACTGTCCCGGGATAGAATCTCCAGACGGAAGACAAGCTCTATTAAAAGATATTCCCCCTGGACCAACAATCTATGCCATACCTGACAACTGCAAACTAACAGACCCTAAATTTGTCCAGAAAAAAGCAGAAGAAGGAAGAAAGTTATACCTAAGCACAAAAATAGCGAACTGTGTAGCTTGTCACTGTGCGCCAAATGCAACTGGTTGTGGAGATGTAGGTCCTGACCTTACTGGGTACATGAACACCCTGTTCAAAGCAGAATACATAGGAGGACAAAAAAAGGATATACAATGGCTGTTCCAGAGAGTAGCAGACTTTAGAGTCCAAATACCTCCAGAGTTCAAAGACAACCCCTACTTCAATACAATGACAGTCAACCTAACCACAGGAGCATTAACCTACGACCAAGTCTGTGCAATAACAGCATATCTAATGACTCTAAAATAGAAGAAAGATGGTTAGAGCATTTTTAGTAATTCTACTTTTTATAGGAAATACAAAAGCAAACATATCTTGGGAAACAGACCTAGATACCGCTTTTAAAAGAGCAGAAAAAGAAAACAAAATAATATTCGTATATCTCTATTCTCCAAAATGTCACTACTGCAAAGATATGGAAAAAAAAGTATTTACAGACAAAAAAATCCAAGAAATAATTACCAAACACTTTATTCCTGTAAAAATTAGAAAATGTACAGACGACGGACACTTTATAAAAGTCCAATACGGGTTTATAGGAACTCCAATGTTCTACTTCATAGACAAAAATGGAGAACTAATAAAAAGTATCTTCGGAGCTTGGGAAAAAAAAGATTTCCTAAAGATACTAGAATACTTTTCAACAGGCTCATACAAAAAAATACCAATGACAGAATATTTTATGAAATAAAGGAGGTTAAAAATGGATAGAAGAAATTTCTTAAAAACCATGTCCATAGCAGTATCAGTAGTAGCGGTCTCTCCCACCTTTTCAAAAAAGGCACACGCAAATCCAGACAAGTTCCAGCAAGCCCTCATGAAAATCACTGGAGGGAAAACACCTACACCATCAGACAAAGTTCAGCTAAAAGCTCCAGAAATAGCTGAAAACGGAGCAGTAGTACCAATCAAAGTACTAGTAAACCTTCCCGTAGAACAGGTAAAAGCGATTCACGTATTTGCCAAAGACAACCCAAATCCTTATGTGTTCTCCATTTACTTCACACCTCAAAACGGAAGAGCCTTTATCAGTACCCGAATAAAACTAGCAAAAACCACAGTAGTTCATGCCTTAGCTGAACTAAATGATGGTTCTTTCTTAGAAGCATCACAAAAAGTAAAAGTAACAATAGGCGGTTGTGGTTAAAAAAACTTAACAAAAGGAGGAATTAAAGATGCCAAGAAAAGCTTTAGTGAAAATTAAACCAAGAAGATACAAAAAAGGAGACATAGTTACAGTAGCAACAGTAATCATGCACCCTATGGAAACAGGAATGAGAAAAGACAAAAAAACAGGAAAAGTAATTCCAGCCCACTACATAACAGATGTAGAAGTCTACTACGCAGGAGAAAAAGTAACATATATGAAAACAACATCAGGACTTAGCGCAAACCCATTTATAGCATTCAACATAAAAGTGGACAAAGAAGCTCCACTTAAAATCGTATGGAAAGACAACACAGGAGACGTAACAGAAAAAGTCGTCAAAATAAAATTTGCCCAATAAGGAGGGATAAAAAATGCGAATTCTCAAAATTAGCATGTCTGGGGTCTTAACAATTTTGACAACATTCTCTATAGCTACAGCTCAACCAGAAGCTATATCCCCAGAAGACTGGGCTCTATACCAAGAAGGTATAAATCCGGGGGAAGTCTTCGCAGAAGAAATCGGAGGAGAGCTATTTAACAAACCAATGGGTTCAGAGAAAAAATCATGTGCAAGCTGTCATAATCCAGATGATACCAAATTTATAAACCAGATAGGGAAATATCCAAAATACCAAAAAGAATGCAACAAAGTAGTCTCTCTTCAGCAAAGAGTTCAGATGTGTCAAGCAAAATATCAAAAAACAAAACCCTTTTCCCTAAAAAGCGAACAAAACGTAGCATTGGTCACATACCTAAAGTATATAGCATCAGGAACAAAAATAGATGTAGATACATCTTCTAATCCAGTAGTAAAAGACTACTACGAATATGGAAAAGAAGTATTTAGAACAAAAAGAGGAAAAAGATACCTGTCATGCCAAGTATGTCATGAATTTGCCGCAGGAAGAAGACTTAGAATGCAATGGTTAAAACCATTAGGAAATGGAAGTATAAACGGAGTAGAAGGTACTGCGGCGGCGGCTCACTGGCCTGGATACAGAATGACCAAATCAAAAGTGTTCACCATAGAACAGAGATTCCAGCAATGTATGAAAAATGCAGGTATGAAAAAACTACCTCTAGGTTCAAAAGAAATGGTAGCTCTAGAACTATACATAACTTCCCTTTCTAACGGGGCAGAAATAAATGCACCCGGTTTAGTAAGGTAGGAGGTAAAAGATGAATCTATCAAGAAGAGATTTTCTAGAACTTGCGGCTGTCTTAGGGTTAACAGCAACAGGAGGAGACGCTCTTGCAAAGCTAGCAAAACTAAAACCAGAAGAAATCTTCCAATTCAAACCGGTAGGTACAGTAACCCTTCTACACATATGTGACCTCCATGCCCATCTAAAACCCTTATACTTTAGAGAACCCTCCACCCTACTGTCTCACCCATCATTAGTAGGAGAACCCGGATTCCTATGTGGAGAAGCATACCTAGAATACTATGGAATCAAAAAAGGGTCTATAAGACAGTACTTTGATACAGCTGTAGATTTTGTAGAACTAGCACACAAATATGGAAAAATGGGTGGAGTAGCCCATATGGCAACCCTTGTAAAACAGATAATTTCAGAAAGAGGAAGAGACAAAGTACTCTTTCTAGACTCTGGAGACACATGGCAGGGAACAGCTGTAGCCTTATTTACCAATGCAAAAGCGGTAGTGGACGTTCAAAACGCCCTTGGAATAGATGTTATGGTAGGACACTGGGAGTTTACATATGGAAAAGATAGAGTGATGGAACTAATAGATAACCATCTAAAAGCTGAATTTATCTCCCAAAACGTTCTCGATTCTATGTGGGAAGAGAGAGTTTTTAAACCATACACAATAAAAGAAGTCGGCGGAGCAAAAATAGGAATAATAGGAAACTCATACCCATACACTCCTATAGCCAACCCAAAAGAATTCATAGAAGGCTGGACTTTTGGTGTTAGAATGGACACCTTACAAGAGCTTGTAGACGAACTAAAGAACGACAAAAAAGTAGACCTAGTCGTCCTCCTATCTCATGACGGGTTTTCTTTAGACATCGCCCTTGCAAAAAAAGTAAAAGGAATCGACATCTTATTTAGCGGACATACCCACGACCCAGCTCCAAAACCTATATTCGTTGGAAACACAATGATAGTAATAGCCGGCAGTCATGGAAAATATGTAGGAAGGTTAGACCTTGAAGTAAAAGGCAAAAAAATCACAAAATACAACTACAAGCTAATACCAGTAGCTAGTAACTTTATAAAACCAGACCCCCAAATGGAAACCCTAATAAACAATCATTACAAACCTTATGAGAAAAAACTAAACCAAGTAATAGGGAAAACCCAAACCTTACTGTACAAAAGAGACACATTCTACTCGACCTTTGACAGAGTTATATCTGAAGCTATAAAAGAAGAAACAGACGCAGAAATCGTGTTTACACCCGGCTACAGATGGGGAACTACAATCTTACCAGAAGAAGAAATAACTGTAGATAACATATACGAAATGACAGCAATAACCTACCCAGATGTCTATAGATTTGAGATGAAAGGTTCTCAACTAAAGATGATTCTAGAAGATATAGCTGACAATGTATTTAATGAAAATCCTCTCTATCAGCAAGGAGGAGACATGAGCAGGTTACTCGGAATGGAATACGAAATAAAAATCACAGCTCCTATGGGAAAAAGGCTTAGAAACATATATGTAAACGGAAAACCATTTGACCCAAATAGATACTATGTTCTTGCGGCGTGGGGTGGAAACCTGCACAGAGCTGGAAGAAACGCCAAAAAATTTAGACCTGTATACGACATAGTAATCGATTATGTAAAAAGAAAGAAAGTAGTAGCTCCACCTTTAAAATCAAATGTAAAAGTTATAGATATTAACTGTGGCTGTCCTAAGAAAGGAGGTATATGTCCTTGACAAAAATACTGCTAGGTAGCCTTACTGCGGCTTACCTCCTTCTTTTTAATATAAGTTTTGGCTATGAAGATTCTGAACTGTACTGGATAAAGGTAGACATGTCGTTAGAAGAGGCAGACATGGTAATCCAATCAGAAGCAGAAGGAAAAAACCTAAAAATAATAAAAATCTTAAACATAACAAAAGGTGTACAAGAGCAAGGCTACAAAGATTTTTGGGAAGATATGAGGATATATCTAACCTGTAGTCTGTCTATGGGATACAAAATAATGAAAAATAACCCTCATCTTGCAGGATACTTCCCATGCAGAATCTTTACATACAAAGATAAAGACGGCAAGCTTGTGGTAGGAATGGCAAAAATATCTCCTCTTATAAAAAAACTAAAAATAAAAGACAAAACAGCTATAACAACGATAAAGTATGTAGAAAAAACGATGAGAGAAATAATAAATGCTTTAAAAGAATAACAAAAACAGGAGGTTTAACATGAAAAAAGTAATAGTATCTTCAGTGGTAGGCTTAGGGACTTTAGCACTTTTTACCTCACATGCACATGCAAAACCAAGAGTATACTTTGGAGATGGAAAATGGATAGAGATTTTCCAGATGGTTCAGGTGTGGAACATCTACACAATAGAAAATGACAGCTTCAATAACAATATGGACTCAAGAAATGACCTGTATATAAGAAGAGGTAGAATAGGAGTAAAAGGTAAAATCAGAAAAGATATGACCTTCAAGGTATGGTTTGCATACGACAATTTAGGAAAAAATGAAGCAACCGCTGGAACAGGAGGTCCAAACACAACTGGAGGCTCCATAGAAGGAGCAGGAACAGAGAACAGAGAGTTTTACATCTGGGACGCAATATGGACATGGTCTTTAGACCCAGAATGGGCGAATGTATCTGTTGGGTACTTTAGACCCCAAGTAGGAAAAGAAAGTATAACCACAGCGTTCAAAGTTATATCTTTCCAAAAATCCTTACCAAACTTTACCCCTAGAAAACATATAGTAGGTAGAGGTCCTGGTCGTGAAACAGGTATAAATATAGGTGGATTAGCATTAGAAAAGAAATTTAACTTCAATGTAGGAATTTTTGACACAAACCATACGAAAATCATAGGCAACTCCAAATCTGGAATAACGTTTGACCCGGGAGACGGTGACGGAGATGGAAACGAAGTAATTGGCGGAAGTGGAAAAGCAGGAGTAGGTGACGGAATAAAATGGTCTCCACTACTCGCATTGAGAGTAGCATGGAGCTTTGGAGACCCAGAAATGACCAAATACAAAATGGGTTACACCCAGACCTATTACGGAAAGAGAAACGGTATCACTATAGGTCTAAACTACACCTATCAAGGAGAAACAGATGTATTCAAACAAAACAATATGTACGGAGTAGACATTTTAGCAAACTACGGACCTTGGGATTTCAACGCCGAATATGACTGGTTATATAGAAAAAAACTTGATAATACAGAAGGTACAGACAAGGTTTGGTCAGTAAAAGCAGGGTATAACTTTTTCCTCAAGAACAAACAGATTATAAGACCTGCTATTATGGTATCAAAAGAAGACCCATACGATAACAACGGAGATTACGTAAGTGACACAGGAGTAGCCTCTAAAAAAGAGCTTTATGAAGTGAGCTTAAACTGGCTTATAAATAAAGACAACCTAAAGTTAAACATAAGTTATGACTGGGGCAAAATTAAAAATCTCGACTTTTCTTATGTAGGTATGGGACTACAGCTTATATATTAAAACCTGCCAGTCGGGCGGCAGAATAAAAATAGCCCGACCCTAGATTCTACATCTAGGAAAAAGGAGGTCTCATGAGAAAATTTACCGTTTTTCTTTATATTACCTGTCTATTACTAGGACTCTCTTATGCCCAATGGAAACCTGACACAAAAAGCTCTGGAAAAGGCATAATCATATACAAATACGAAGGAGATGCTGACGAAGTAGTACAACTTCTAAAGATGAACCTTGAAGCTCAACAGATTACCATAGTGGATACTACTAACCCTATTGCACCTTTAGAAGCGAACGTAAAGATATTCTCTGACTATGACAAACTAAATATCACTTTTGTACAAAACTTTCTTGTTACCAGCATATCAACCTTGTACAAGATATTTACAGGAGACCCTAACGCATTAGTTATATCTCCTATGGTTATAACTGTATATCAAGTAGAAGACGACGATTACACTTATATAGTCAGAGCAAAAGTATCTATGCTGTTAGATGGAACAAAATATCCAAAAGTTAAAAAAGCTGTAGAAGAACTAGAAAAAAGAATAGACACGGCTATCAAAAGCATGCTTTGACCCCTTCTTTTGACCTTACTCGCCTCCCGCTGTATCTGGTGGCTTACCAGCCACCCTTTTTAAAATTCTACTTTTAGCCCATCTTTTGAAGCTATAACCTCCACATTAGTTTCTTTTGATAGATTTTCAGCTACTTTCTGTGGGGAAGCTTTTAGCATCTGAACACTAAAATGAGTAATAATAGCCTTTTTGGGTTTTAGTTTTAAAAGCATCTTTCTTACATCACTTGCAGAGAGATGGTCTACATTTGGTACAGGTCTTGTAAAAGTAGTATTAAACACCATTAAATCTGCACCTTTTGGATACCCGTCTAACATTCCTTCAAAAAATCTTCCACAAGGAACATAAACAAAACTCTTACTATCATTTTTTATCTCTAAACCATAAGTGTCAGCACCCTTGTGTATATGCTTTATCAACCCATTTATAGATATATTTTTATACTTTATCGTTTTTCCTTCATGTATAAACTCAATAGATTTTAATCCTTTTTGTAGATAAGGAAGAACTACAGAATCACAATCTTTTAAAGCATCTTTTGGACAGATTAATATATCTTTTTTCTTTTTGGTACTTTCTGTAGCAGACTCTAAAACTGCATTTATATCAGCTGTATGGTCTAAATGCCTATGAGACAAAATAAAAATATCAACATCTCTCGGGTCTAAACCTCTTTCAAACATTCGAATCAAAGCTCCAGGTCCCGGGTCTATAAGGATATTAAATCTATCAAAAGAAAGCCACATACCTCCAGAATGTCTAAGCTGTCTAAAAACTACAACTCTACCTCCACCAGTACCCAAAAAAGTCAAACTATAACTCAATATATAAGCCTCCCACCTTCTACTGGTAAAAAAACACCAGTAGTAAAATCACTTTCAATTAAAAACTTCACAGCTTTCCATATTTCTACCTCTCTACCCCACTTTTTTAAAACAGTCTTTTTCAACGGTATATTTTTATCTTCTAAATCTTCTGGAGGAACGATAGGTCCCGGTAATACCGCATTCACTAAAACATAAGGAGCTAACTCCTTTGCCAAATTACGCGTCAATGTTAGCATCGCACCCTTAGATATATTATATGCAATATAATTCGGATAGGGCTTTATTGCAGAATAATCTGCAATATTTATAATCCTTCCATTTTTATTCTTAAACATAGAAAGCCCTAACTCTTTAGATAAAAACAAAGGAGCTTTCACATGTACATTATAGAATCTATCTATATCTTCCTCTTTTAACTCTTCCAAAGGAGTAGGATAGTAGATAGACGCATTATTAACGAGAATATCAATACTCCCGAAAATTCTCAAAGACTCAAAGGCAAGGAAAAAAACTTCTTCTAGATTTTCTAAATCAGCCTTTACCAAAGCACACTTTACCCCAAAACTCTCTATTTCTTGTTTTACCTTTAAAGCTTCTTCTTTAGAGGAACGATAATGAACAATAACATTTGCTCCTTCTTTAGCAAGGTTTACAGCGATAGCTTTCCCAATCCTTTTAGCAGAGCCAGTTACAAGTGCATTTTTTCCTTTGATTTCCATAACAGCATCATTATAAACTATATTTGTTATAATTTTTATTTAAACAAATTAGGATAAAAATATAATGACAAATAAAGAGCCTTACTTTTTCTTATCTAAGAACTTACGAGAACTAAAAATAATAATAGAAAATATAGTCTTCGAAAGTAATGGGTGTGGGATTATATACGGAGACAAAAAAACTGGAAAAACAGCTTTTGCAAAATACCTACAGTCAGCAAATCTTAGAAAAAAAGAGACTATCTATATAAACGCAAAAGAGATAGATTTAGAAAACCTAAATAATTTGACAAATCATATAATCATAATAGACGATGCCCATATACTAACTAAAAATCAGATAAACTCCATAAAACCAATATGCAAAGACAACTTTGTTATTTTCATTACAGATAAAGAGTACCTAGTTCTACTAAAAGAATACCTAAAAGATAAAAACATAAAATTCACCTTAGA
>JAADDZ010000026.1 GCA_013153635.1 Aquificota bacterium | reverse complement strand
TAAATTACAAAGAGGTCTATCTCGTTGGTATAGTCATTGACAAGGAGCAAAAGAGTATCAAAGAGCTAGTTTGGGAAAGGGTGAAGTAACCCTAAAAACTAGCCCAAAATTTTGGAAAGAGATAACTTTTAGTTCTTATTTTTTATTAGCTACTGTGAATTTACACACGGCTGTTGTTTTTAGTTTGAAGAGGTCGGAGAAGAGTTTGCTTTTTTCTTCAAAAGTTACTTTTCTTAGCTCTTTTTCTCCTTTACAGTCAAGTTTTGTATAGATTTCGTACATACATTCTTTTAGAAAGTTTAGTGTTTCTCTGTTGTAGAGTTCATAGGATATAAATTTGGTGTGTAATATAAAATTTCCTTTTTCTTGGGATAATTTTATTTTGCCTAATTTTTCGGTAAAGTTTAGTTTGCTTTTGTATTTTTCTATGGAGCTGATACATTTAATTTCCTGTGCAGATACAGGAAAAAAGAGTATCAAGATTAAAAATGTTTTTAGTAAAGTTTTTTTCATTCTAACCTCCTTTTTGTTTTTTCTGTTTAATGGTTTCGTAAGTTATTCAATTTTCTTAAATTTGAAAGAATAAAATATTTATTAGAATAATATGCATAATTATAATTTTTAGTAACTTAGGTAAACCCTACTTCCTACTATAAAATCTTCTTCGTTTTCTTTTGTGTATTGAAAATCAAGGGTTAATACTATATGGGAACTTATTTCTTTGTTGTAGTAAATTTCTGACATGTATGCATTTTTGTCTTTGTTTAACATTCCAAGGGCTATCCCTATTTTGTCTTTTGTATCTATGTTGGTTTTTTGGATACCTACACTGTAGAATTGGGATTCTTGATAAAATGGGATTCCTACTCTAAAAAAGTATCCTGTGTTTTTTGTTGAGTAATCTCCAGATATACCAAATCCTTCACTTTTCTTTATGCCGAAAGTTTTGTAGATGTACGGTCGGATTATGAGGTCGTTTTTGGTGTAATTTACTTGGAATATAGAAAAGTTACCTTTTGTGGGTTCGTTATCCATGAATAAAAATTTGTATTCTATGTTTTTGTAAGGTATTCGTATATATAATCCGGGATTAAAAGAAGGCATATTAAGTACAGGGTTGTTTATAAAGGCATTATTTAAGAATTGTACATTTTCATCGTTGGCGAATCTATTTTCGTCTACAAAAGATGCACTGTCTATAAGCCCAGCAACTAAGTCAAGTTTGGTAGCTTGTTTGTGGTACCATACCTCTGTAAGGTGTTTCCTCCCTGTATCATTGATGTTTTCTATATAATCTTCTAAGTTTGCGCCTGTAGGTTCTACAGAGTATCCAAGTTTTTGGGTGTAGGATACGATACCGTTGCCAAGAGCTATAGATAAACTGACGAAAAAGTGGTCTTTTTGGGTAAGGTAGTAAGAAAAAAAGATGTTTGTTGTGTTGTAAAATGCTCCAAAATCTCTTATCTGTTGATAGACTGTTGTGTTCGTAAGGTCTACTTTGTGGGTATGATATAAGTGTTCAAGTATAAAGGGTTTTTCTGTGATTTCTTGGGCATATGATATACATGATATAGCTGTTGTATGTATTATTATCTGTCTTATTTTCATAAGATACCTCCGTATTGTCTTATTTGTGATTTTATAAAAGGTGTTATTATACTAAAAACTTAGATATTTTTATCTGGTGTTGATAATGTTTTGAGGTGAGTTTAGAGTTTTAAAATGGTTTTGATTTTCTGAATTGCTATTGTTTTTAGCTGGGATACTCTTGATATTGATATGCCTAGTTCTAAAGATATATATTTAAGGTCTCTTTCTTCAAAGAATATCATTTGTAATACCGCTTTTTCTTTGTGGGATAGTTTTTCCATAGCTTTTAGGATTTTTTCTTTTAGGTCTTGTTTTATTATATGCTCTTCTGGGGATATTTTTTGTGATACTAGAGTGTCTATTAGTTTTAGGGTTGGGTCTTTGTCGTATATGGCTTTTTCTATAGATACTAGTACTGCTGTGTTTGAAAGGGGGATACTAAGTTCGTCGGTGTTTTCGTACTCTTTTTTTATTTTGTCTTTTACAGAACGAGGTACTACTTCTATGCTTCTAAGGAAATCTAATATTTCTCCTCTTATTTTTATGTAAGCGTAGGTGGAGAATTTGGCTTTTCTTTCGTCGTATTTGTCTATAGCTTTTATCAGTCCTATTATTCCTGTGTTTACTAAGTCGTCAAATTCTAGGTCGCAGTCTGGTAGTTTGTGGTAGATTTTTGCGGCTACTTTTTTTACTAACGGTAGATGTTCTAGTATTAGTTCTTCTTTTTTCTTTTGTTTTATTTTGGTACTCATTTCATACTCTTTGTTTTAAAAAGGTTAGTACTTTTTCCCAGAAGTTGTTATTTTTTTCTTTTATAGGTTCTCCTACTTCTTTTGATGCTATGTTTTTTAGGTCTATGGTATATGGGTCTGATGGGTATACTTCGGCGATTAGTTTTTTTTCTTTTACGCATTTTTCTAGGTTTTGAGAAAATGATATTTTCCCTGCTAGTTCTAGGTTCAGATTTAGGAATTTGTTTGCAGAGAAGTTTAATTTATTGAATACTTCTTTTTCTTCAAATTTTCTTTTACACATGTTTACTACTATTTTGAATCTTGAGTATCTGTAGAGTTTGTATAGTGATTTTATAAGGGCGTATGAGTCCATTATGGCTGTTGGTTCTGGGGTTGTTATTATGTATGAGGAGTTGGAAGCTCTAAGGAAGCTTATGACTTTTTCTCCTATTCCCGGTGAGTTGTCTATAATGATGTAGTCGTACTTTTGGGATATTTTGTTTAGTTGATATATGAGTTTGTGTATTCTGAAGTCTTCTAGTTCAGCTATACTATCTATACCTGAAAAACCAAACAAGGTATCAAATCCTTTTATGTTCATCACTAGATTTTCTATGTTTTCTCCGTCTATTATTTTTTTTATATTTTTTTTCAAGTCAGCATTTAGGAGTATGTGTACATTTGCCATTCCTATGTCTGCATCTATGAGAAGTACTTTTTTTCCAAAGTTGTTGGCTAGTATGTATGCAAAGTTTACTGCAAAGTTTGTTTTTCCTACACCGCCTTTTCCACTGGCTATGGATATAAATTTGCTGTTTACAAATTTGTCTTCTTTTCCTATTAGTTCTCTAAGTCCCTGAATTTGTTCTTCCATTATTCACCTAATATGTATTCTGTTAAGTTTTCAGGGTTTAGTATTTTTATGTCTTCTGGAACTCTCTGTCCTGTGCTTAGATAGGATAGGGGCAGTTTTGTTTTGTATGGGAGGTTTAGTAGTATTCCCGGTGTTTTGGTTTCATCTACTTTTGTGAAAAGTAAGGAGCTTACGTAGAAGAATGATTTGTATCTGTTTACTATTTCTAGAGCTTCTTTGTACTTGTAGTTACAGCTTAGTACTAATACCACTTCCATCCAATCTGTTCCACCGCTAAGTATTTCTTTTATTTCTCCTAGTCTCCAGTAGTCATAGTGGCTTCTTCCTACTGTATCTATGAGTATTATGTCCATGTTTGACAGTTCTAGGAGGGTTTTTTTTAGGTTTTTTGAGTCGGTTATTGTGTAAAATGGTATGTTCAAAATGCTAGAGTATGCTCTTGCTTGTTGTACTGCTCCTACTTTGAATGTGTCTGTACTGATTACTCCTACTTTAAGGTCTTTGTTTATGATTAGCTCTGATGCTATTTTGAATAGATTTGTTGTTTTTCCTACTCCTGTTGGTCCTACGAATGTTATGACTTTTAGCTGGTTTTCTGTTTTGTCGAAGTTTCCAGTAAAGGTTATTTTCTCTCTGATTCCTTTTAGTACTGCTTCTTTAAAGGTAGGTGTGGTTAAGTCCATTTTGTTGCTGTCTAGGTCTAACCCACATGAGACTTTTACTATCTCTTTTGCTACTTGTGGGTCTACTTCTCTTTCTATTAGATATTTTATAAGGTCTATAGCTTCTCCTGTGAATTCTTTTAGGATTTCGTTTATCTCTTCATTACAGATACCGTTTTGGTTTGGGTTTAGAGGAGGTGGTGTTATGTTTTGAAGTTTTTTGTCTATAATGGTTTCTATTTTTTCTAGTAGTTTTTGATAGTCTATTTCTGGGGTGTTTGGCTGTTGTGGTGTTTGGTTTTTGGGTGTTAGGTTTGTAAAAGAGTATGTGTTTATCTCTTCTTCTTGTATCTGGGGTTCTTCTTCTAGGTGGCTATATATTTCTTCTAGTTGGGTGTCGAATTTTTCAGTTTCTTCTTCTGTTTGTTCTATGAAGACTTTGTATTTTTTTCTTTTTTTAAAGGGTATCCATGTTTTTTGTTCTGTTATTTCGTAGTGTAGGACTTTTATGTTCTCTCCAAGTTCTTCTTTTGCTTTTTGTATGGCTTCTTCTAGGGTGTATCCTTCGTAAATATTTATCACCATTCAACTTCCACCGTTGATAATATGTTTACTTTTACTTTCGGCTCTATCTCTGAATAAGATAAGACTGAAAAGTTGTTTAAATATGGTTGGATTATCTGTTTTACATATCTTCTGATTGCGGGTGATGTAAGTAAAACTGGATTTGCTTGATGGAGTACAAACTGTTCTACCTGTTTTACTAGATTTGATACTAGTTTCTGTACAAATATTGGGTCTAATGGTGGAAGATTTCCGTCATTTTCTTTTATTTTTTCTAGTATGTAGTTTTCTACTGATGGGGAGAGGCTTACTGCGTATAGAGTGTTTTCTTTTGCGTATAGATTTGTGATTAATCGAGATAGAGACTGTCTTACAAATTCTGTTAGTATGTCTGGGTCGTTTGTTTTTATTATGTTGTCGGAAAGGGTTTCTATTATTGTTAGTAGGTCTTTTATTGGGATTCCTTCTTTTAGTAGATTTTGAAGTACTCTATGTATGATGTTTAATGGGACTTGGTCTGGTACTATCTCTTTTATCACTGGATATTTTTCTGCTATTTTATCTATCAGTTTTTTTGTTTCTTCTCTTCCTAGTATCTCGTGGGCATGTTTTTTTATTGTTTCAGATAGATGGGTTGTTATTATTGTTGGTATGTCTACTATTGTGTATCCTAACATTTTTGCTTTTTCTTTTTGGCTTTCGTCTATCCAATAGGCGTTTAGTCCGAATGTTGGTTCTTTTGTTGGTTCTCCTTCTATTTTCCCTCTGGTTGTTCCTGTATCTATTGCGAGTAGTTTTCCCGGCTGGATTTGTGCTTTTGCGATTTCTATGTCTTTTAGTAGGATTCTATATTCTCCGGGTTTTAGCTCTAGATTGTCTTTTATGTGTATGAGGGGGATAATTATTCCTAGTTCTTTTGTTAAAGTTTTTCTAAGGGCTTTTATTCTTTTTACTATTTCTCCGTTTTGGTTTTCGTCTACATATGGTATTAGGGCGTATCCGATTTCTAGGGCTAGGGGTTCTGGTTGAGTTATGAAATCTTCTGGTCTTTCTTCTTTTTCTTCTGATTTTTTTATAAGTTCTTTTGCTTTTTCTTCTGATTGTTGTTTTTGCTTTTCTTTTATGGAGGTTTCTACCATGTATGCTGTTAGCGCTAGGAGTGTTCCTAGTAAAAAGAATGGAATTGTAGGCATTCCGGGAATTATACCCATTATGAATAATGCTCCAGATGCCATTAGAAGGGCTTTTGGGTATCCTGTTAGCTGGTTGAATATCTCATGTCCTAGGTCTGTTTCTGATATTGCTCTAGTTACCATTAAACCTGCCGCTGTAGATGTTAGTAAAGCGGGAATTTGGCTAACTAGGCCGTCTCCGATTGTTAGGATTGTGAAGTTTTGTAGGGCTGTTTCTAGAGGCATACCGTACTGGAGCATTCCTATGGTTATCCCTCCGATGATGTTTACTAGGGTTATTATGATTCCTGCTATGGCGTCTCCTCTTATAAATTTGCTTGCTCCGTCCATTGCTCCATAGAAGTCTGCTTCTTTTGCGATTTCTTGTCTTCTTTTTTGGGCTTCTTTTTCGTCAATGAGACCGGCGTTTAGGTCAGCGTCTATAGCCATCTGTTTTCCCGGTAGTGCGTCTAATGTGAATCTTGCGGCTACTTCTGATATTCGTTCTGTTCCTTTTGTGATTACTATGAAGTTTATTGTTACTAGTATGATGAATACTATTATTCCTACTATATAACTTCCACCGACTACGAATTCTCCAAAGGATTGGATTACTTGTCCTGCGGCGTCTGGTCCTTCGTGTCCGTGGAGGAGTATTCTTCTAGTTGAGGCTACGTTTAGGGCTAGTCTAAATAGTGTTGCTAGTAGAAGTAGGGAGGGAAAGGAGCTAAGGTGTAAAGGGTTTCCTATATATATGGTTGCCATAAGTATTACTAAGGAGAATGTTATACTTGAGGTAAGGAGTATGTCTAATAAAAAGGGTGGTACTGGTAGTATCATAGAGCCTAGTATCGCTAATATTAGTATGACTATTATTGCGTCTGCGTATTTTTGGAATCTGGTGAAAATAAGTGTGATGGTTTCTTCCATTATTTTTGCCTGTATATTTTTGAGGCGTTTATCTGGTTTAGTCCGGTTAGTATATGTTCTTTTATCCCAAGTTGGTCTGTTTGGCTTATGGTCTGGGCTATTTGCATATCGAATAGGTCTAGGTACATTTTTGATGAGAAGGAGGTGTTAAATAGTCCTTCAGGGATAGTTTTTCTAAATTCTTTTAGTAATGTTTTTATAAAGAATGCTTCGAATGTTTGTGATGCTTCTTGGGCTGTTTTTATGTTTTTTAGGTTTTTTACGTCCCAGTATGGGGTTGTTTGGTTTATTTTGTTCATGTTTTCCTCCCTACATTACTACTATTTTTGCGTGTAATTTTCCTGCGTTTTTTATGGCTTGTATTATTGCTATTAGGTCTCTTGGTGATATTCCTAGTTCGTTTAATACTTTTACTAGGTCTTTTAGTTTTGGGGAGTCTATCTCAAATATTCTTCCTGTTTCTTCTACGATTTTTGTTTTTACTTGTTCTGTTTCTATGGTTTGTCCTGTGGAGAATGGTGCTGGTTGGGAGATTACTGGGCGTTTTACTACTGCTACGTATATGTTGCCGTGAGATACGTACACAGGGGTATCTATTTTTATGTCTCCACTCATTATTACTGTGCCTGTTCTTTCATATATGACGACGACTGGTTCGCTGTCTGTTTTTATTTTTATGTTCATCACTTTGGATAGAAAGGCTACTGGGTCTTCTTTTTTGGGTATTGTTAGTTCTATTGTTGATGTGTCTAGGGCTTTTGCTATATTTTTACCGAAGGTTTTGTTTATAGCTTCTTCTATGCTGAATGCTTTTGAGAAGTCTGGGTGTTTTAGGGTGAGTTTTATTTTTTCTATGTTTTCTATGCTAAAGGGTAGGTCTTTTTCTATTATTCCTCCGTCTATGATTACTCCTGTTGTGGAGAAGTTTTTTTGTAGTTTTCCTCCTTTGTTAGATATGGTAAAACCTCCTCCTGTAGATACTGTTCCTTGGGCGAATGCATAGACTTTTCCGTCTGTTCCAAATAGGGGTGTTCTTATTAGAACTCCGTTTCCTATGTCTTTTGCGTCTCCCATAGATGCTACTGTAACGTCGAATCTCATTCCTGATTTTGCAAATGGGGGCATGTTTGCTGTTACTATTACAGCGGCGGCGTTTCTAGTCCTAACTAGGTTAGGGTCTATGAATATTCCCATTTTACGAAGCATGTTAGCTATGCTAAATAGGGTGAACCTGCTGGTTGTTCCGTCTCCTGTTCCGTTTAGACCTACTACTATTCCGTATCCTGTTAGATAGTTGGTTCTAACTCCCATTACGTTGACTTCTGTTCCTATTTTTGTTTCTTTTGGGAACACGAATTGGGTAAGAGATAGTATTAGAAAACCTATTAAAAAGGCCATATTTTTGTTAATATTTTTGTTAACCATCCCGGCTCCTGACTGTCTGTTATATATCCTTTTCCGTTATATTCTACATACATATCGGATATTTGGGTTGAAAGTATTGAGTTATCTTGCTGTATGTATGTGGGTTTTACTATTCCAGATATTGTTATCTGTTGGGTATCGTTGTTTATTTTTATTATTTTTTTACCTACTATGTATAGGTTTCCGTTTTTATATACTTTTGTTACTCGGGCTGAAATGGTTGCTATCAGTTTGGCTTTTCGTGAGGTATCTCCTGTCCCTTGGTAGTTCTGTCCTGATGCTGTTTTTACTGATGCTACTGGGGTCTGTTTTGGTATCTGTTTTCCTAGTATTGTTACTGAAGGGAAATCTAGCCCGAGGTTGGCTTGTTCTTTTGCTTTTGTTGATGCACTTCCAAAGCCTGTTGGGTTTTCGATAACTTTTATTGTGATTATGTCTCCAACTTGGAAGGCTTTATCGTCGGTGAAGAGGTTGTTTGGATTTCCTGTAAATAGTGAACCCGGTGGTCTCTTTTGGTATTTTGTTATCTCTTTTGGGGGTATATTGCTGTGTTGTTGGGGTTTTTGGGGTTGTTTTGTTGCACACCCTACAATTAGGATAGTTAGGGCGGTTATGGTTATTTTCCTATATATAAGACTGTTTTTTGGTCTATTATTTTGCATTTTATCTTTTTTCCTGATGATAAGTTTTTAATTTTTATTGTTTTTCCTTTTTCTCCATTTTCTAGTGCTATTCCTGTTAGTTCTACTCTTATTGTTCCACTGTCATAGATTATTTTTACTCTGTCTTTTTTCTTTATTATAAAGTCTGGTTTTAGGTCGTATTCTTTTATCGGGCTGTCTTTTGGTATCTTTCTTTTTGCTATTTTTCCTACTGCCTGTTCTATATTTTCGATAAATTCATCTCGAACATTAGACATTTCGACAGTTTTTAGGTCTTCTTCAGTTATTTTGTGTCCTTTTGGGATTTGGTGTTTTGCTATTATGATTTTTTTTGTTTGGGAGTATTTTACTGATATTGGGATTTTTGTTTTTTTGTTGCTGTAGGTTATTGTGTAGTCTATGTATATGTAGTTTTTTGTTTTTTTTCGAATTTGGATTTGTGTTTGGTAGTTTTTTGGAGTGTATATTTTGGTAGGTGGTAGGTGTATGCTGTTTATCTTTATTTTTGGATAGCTGTTTTTTAGGAAGGTTGTTATCTCTTTTTTTATCTGTTGTTGGGGAATTTCTCTTTGGGCTGATGCGACTATTGTTTTGTTTCCTGTTATTTTTATCGTTGTTGTGTCTAGATGGTAGTATTTTAGGGTGGTTATTACTTTTTGAGGGGTTATGACTTTTGTTTTTTGTGGTGGGGGTGCTTTGTCTATGGGGATTCTTTCTAGAAACTGTTTGAATTCTGTGTTTTTTGTTTTTATGGTGGCTATATCTTTTAGATATATTTTTTCTGTTTGGACTGTTGCAAATTCTTTTAGATTGATTGATGCTGGATAACTAGTATAAAAAAGGGAAAGGAGGAGGAGCAGAAGTATGGTTTTTTTAGGATTTGAGAGTTCCAACTGTTCTAAGCATTTCATCTGCGGTTATTATCCCTTTTGAGTTTATTTCGTATGCTCTTTGAGCTACTATTAGGTTTACCATTTCTTCTACGATGTTAACGTTTGAGGCTTCTAGGAAGCCTTGTGCTATTTTCCCAAATCCGTCTGTATTTGGGTCTCCTTCTACTGGTTCTCCTGATGCATCTGTGAATAGGTATAGGTTTTGTCCTATTGATTTTAGTCCTGCTGGGTTTATGAATTTGTAGAGTTTTATGTCTGCTAGCTCTTCTGTTGTTTGTTGACCTCCTTCGTTTCTAACTAGGAATACTTTTCCGTTGGGGCTTATGGATATGCTTACTAAGGTTTCTGGTGAGCTTATTTGTATGTTTGGGCTTAGCCTGTAACCTTCAGAGGTTACTAGGAATCCTTCATTATCTATGTGGAAATTCCCTGCTCTTGTGTATGCTTCTCCTCCGTTTGGAAGTTCTATTCTAAAGTATCCGTCTCCTTGAATGGCTAGGTCTAGGTTTCGGTCTGTTTTTATTAGGCTTCCTTGGGAGTGTATTTTTGAAACATCTGATAGTTTTACTCCAAGTCCTATCTGTATTCCAGAGGGTACTCTGTTTTGATTGGAACTCATGACTCCCGGGTCTCTTATCGTCTGGTATATTAGGTCTTCGAAGTTTGCTCTACTTCGCTTGAAACCTGTTGTATTTACGTTTGCTATGTTGTTGGATATTACATCTAGGTTTATCTGTTGTGCTTCCATTCCTGATGCTGATGTCCAAAGGGCTCTTATCATTTTTTTTACCTCCTTTATGCTCTTCCTATTTCATGGGTTTTTTGTTCTAGTTGGTCTAATGCTCTCATTAGGTTGCCGTATATATCGAATCTTCGGTGGGCTTCTATTAGATTTATCATCTCTTTTATGCTATTTGTGTTTGAGTTTTCTAAAAATCCTTGATGTATCTGGTATTTTGGGGGTATTGGATTTCCTGTTCCTGTGTAGTAGGAGTTTCCTACTGGGTTTACAGACTGGTAGGTGAGGATTTGTAGTTTTGCTATTTGGGTGTTGTTTTGGTATATTGTGCCGTCTTTGGTGATGGTTATGTTTTTGGTTGGGTCTATTGTTATTGGGTTGTTGTTTTGGTCTAAGATTAGGTTGTTATTTTGGTCTATTAGTGTTCCTGATGGGTCTACAAAAAAGTGTCCATTCCTAGTTAGAAATGTGTTTCCAGCACTGTCTCTTATGGTGAAGAATCCATCTCCTTGAATGGCTAGGTCTAGATTTCGCTCTGTTTTTTTTAAAGAGCCTTGTTCTAGGATTACAGGGGTATCGTTGAATCTAACAAAGGTAAATAGCTCTTTTGCGTCTTTTGGGTTGTTTGGTATGTTTTGGCTCATCTCTCTTAGGATTATCTTTTTAAACCCCGGGGTGTTGACGTTGGCTAGGTTGTTTGATGTTGTGTCTAGTTTGTCTTTTGCTCTTTCTGCTCCTGATGCTAGTATGTATATAGGCTGGAAGTTTATTCCCATTTTTTTCCTCGTTATATGATTTCGTCTAATATTTTTAGTCTTTCTTGGGGGGTTATTATGTTTGTTATTTTTATTCCAAAGTGATTTTTTACGGTGTAGAGTTCTCCTTGGGCTATTAGTCTTCCATTTATTTTTAGGTCTACTGGCTGGTTTATAAATTTGTCTAGCTCTACTACAGAGTTTGGATTTAGTTTTAGTATCTCTTCTAAGGGCATTTTTGTACTTCCTATTTCTACGGAGATTTCTAGGGGTATGTCCATAAGAAATACGAGTTTTTCTTCTTCTGTGAGGGTTACTGCTGTCTGTTTTTCTTCTGGTTCTTCTGTTTTTTCTTCTGTAGGTTGTTGCTGTGAGAGAGCTTCTTCCCAAGCAGATGCTAAGTCTTCTTGGGTATTTTCTTCTGTCTCTTGTTCTTGTTGGTTTACCATCTCTTCCCAAGCTGATGCTAGGTCTTCTTGGGTTTCTTCTTGTTGGTTTTCCTTATTTTCTTGTTGATTTTTTTCTTCTTCACTCATTATTTTTTTCTATCCTACCTTTTATGAGGGCGGCGTATTTTTCTTTTATTTTTCCTAATTTTGAGTAAAATTTTGGAGCGTTTTCTACAAATAAAATTAGGTCGTCTTCTTTGTCTACTTTTAGTTCTATCTGTGTCCCTTCTTTCCATTCTAGGAGTTCTTTTACTTTAAAACTTTTTCGGCATAGTTCTAGGTGGAGTTTAGCTTCAAGGGTTGATATTTTGTTTAGGAGTTTTTCTTTCCATTCTGCGTCTTCTTCTACGGAAAATTCTGAATGTATTATCTCTTTTATTGGTAGGAAGAGTCCGTGAGGAAAACAGAAGTACAAAGGGGCTTCGTATCCGTCTATATCTACCATGATTTCTACTATTATAACTTTTTCGTTTCCTGCTACTATTTTTGCTAGGTTTGGGTTTAGTTCTATAGATTTTGTTTCTATGCTTACTGGATATAGGGTGTCCCATGTTGTTTCAAATGTATTTAGTACTGTTTGGATAAAGTCATTTACTACTTTCATCTCTAATTTTGTGAACTCTCTTCCTTCTACTTTGAATGGTTTAGCGGGTCCTCCAAAGAGAACGCTTATTATTGTGAATACTAGTCTAGAGTCTAGTACTAGTAATGCATTTTCTTTTAGAGGTTTCATTGAAAATATTACATATGCTGAAGGGAGGGGAATTTTTGACATAAATGAGTTGAATCTTGTTATATATATGTCTTCTTTACTTACCATGTTTATCTGGGCTATGAGTTTTCTTGATTCTTCTCTAAAGAGTTTTACCCATCTTTCGTATATAAGGTCTAGTCCCGGAAGGCTACCTTTTTTTACACTTTCTATCTGGGAGAAATCAAAGGGTTCTACATCTTTCTTTTCTTTTTCTTCTTTTTTTTCTCCTCCTAGTAAGGCATCTATTTCTTCTTGGGATAGAAATTCTTCACTCATTTTGTTTTCCTTTAAAGGTATTCTTCTGATGCTCCATATTCTATTACGCCTGCTTCTATAAGCTCTTTTATTTTGGCGATAACTTTTTTCCGTGCGTTTTCTACGTCTGACTTTTTGACTGGTCCAAGTACTTCCATGTCTTCCATAAACATTTGGGCGGCTCTTTTTGACATGTTAGATAAGAATTTGTCGATAATTTCTTGAGGAGCGCCTTTAAGTGCGAGGAGGAGGTCGTTTTTATCAACATTTTTGAGTATCTCTATTATGGCTCTATTGTCTAGTTTTGCTATGTCTTCGAATTTAAACATCTTCTCTTCTATTGTGTCAGCGAGGACTTTGTCTTCTTTTCTTATTTCGTCTAGTATTTCTATCTGCATGTCTTTAGGTAGTGCATTTACTATCTCTGCGGCTATATCTATACCGCTTAAACTTTCTCCTTTTCCTGCTCCTAGGGTTAGAAGTTCTTCTTCTAAGGTGTTTGCAACTACTTTTAGCATCTGGGTGGGTATTTTTTCTAAGGTGGCTATTCTTTTTATTACTTCTTCTTGTACGTTTGTTACTCCTAATCTTTTAGGTAAGAATTGTATTACATCAGCGGCTTTCATTGGATTTAGTTGGGATAGAACCATAGCTATAACTTGGGGGTGTTCGTTTTGTAAGATGCTGGCTACTATTTTTGGATCCATTTTTTCTAGCTCTCTGAATATAGCTTTTCCTTCTTCTGTTACGAAGGTTTCTTCTAGTAGTTTCTGTAATTTTTCTGGAGGAAGGGAGCTTTCTAGTATCTTCCTTAGCTTGTCTGGAGCTAGTCGTATCGGTGATATTTTTTTGAGTTGTTCGAAAGCTTCTTCTAAGACCGCTTTTACCATCTCTTTTGTGGGGGGTTCTAGTGATATGATTACTTTTATTAGTTTTTCTATTTCGTGGTCTTTTAGATGTTTGAATATCTCTGATGCTGTTTCTTCAGGTAGGGCTGATAGTAAGATAGCCGCTTTCTTTGGGTTTGGTATCTGTTCTTGGGTAGCGTTTTCAGGCATTTTTACTCCTTGCAGTTTTCGGTTAGTATCTTTTTACACATTTGTAGATATTTTTCGGATAAAAATTGTGATATGTTAAAGTTTGAATCTGTTATTTTTGCTCTATATATAAATTCTTTATTTTTTTGTGTTTTTTCTATTATTTTGGCTTTTATTGTTTTTCCATCGCTGTGTTTTATCGTTATGGTGTTTGTTAGGCTCTGTGTAGAGATAAAGAGTACACCAGAGACGCTTATGTTTATGAGGATTATATTTTTTCCGTTTATGCTGAACCCTTGGTCACAGATAGGTAGTCTAAAGGCTCTCCTTTTTTCTTTGAAAGAGTTTACAAATGTTCCTTTTATTGTGTCTTGAATGTAGGAGATAACCTTGAATCTGTAGGTTACGATTTCTTCTGGAAAGAAAAGGTTGAATTCACCACATTTTTGAATGATTTTTCCTGTTTTTAGTGGGTTGAATGTATGTAGGGTTATAGTTTGGTCTTGCTGTGTTATTATGGCACTGAAAAACATCTGAAAGTAGATGTCTCTATCTATGTGGCAGTTGTTTGGTAGGTTTATGTATCCTGAATATCGTTTTCCTGATTTTAGGTATTTCATGTTATATTCCTTTTTCTTTTTGTAAGAAAAATTTTATAACCGCTTTTGTATCTTTTATAAGTTCTTCGAAAGCTTGTTCTTTTTCTGTTTCTTCTGTTTGTGCTGTGATTTTTTTCAAAGAGGTGTCTATGTTCTTAATGTAAATAAGGAGTTTTTCCTTTTCTGGGAGGTGGTTTTCTTGGATAAGGTCTATTATCTGTTTAGGTGGATAGTAAGTTAGTTCTGAAAGGGTTGTTCCTATCCAGTGAAATACTTTTAGTTTTATTATTAGGAGAGGGTTTTTTTCTAGTTTGAACTGGGATATATTTTCTTCTACTGAATCTATAGCTTCTCTTTGTATTATTATTTCTTCTGCTAGGTGGGAAAAGATTTTCCCAAATTCTGATATTTTTTGTTCTATAGATACTACATTGTTTTTTACTATGTCTAGGATACCAAGTTGTTCGTTTACCAATGTGTTTATCGTTTGGGAGGATTCAAATAGTTTTTGACTCATCATTTTTATTTTGTAGAAAGCCTCTTTAGAATAATTGATGTCTTTTTTTACGTTTGTGGCTTCTTTTGCCTGCATTTGGAGGCTTTGTGCTAGGTTGTTTATACTTTTTGTAAGGTTGTCTACTATGTTTTTTACTTGGTGTACTTCTTGGGCTGTTCTTTCTGCTAGATTACTTACTTCTTCTGCTACTACTGAAAAGCCTTTTCCATACTTTCCGGCTCTTGCGGCTTCTATGGCGGCATTTATAGCTAGTAGATTGGTCTGCTCTGCTATACTTTTTATAGTTCCTACTACTTCTTTGATTTTTTCTGAATCTTCTAAAAAGTTATCCATCTCTTTTTGAAATTGGATTACATCGTCAGCTAACTTTTGTACGCTTTTGATAGAACTGTCTATGGTTTGGTTTCCTTTTTCTGCTTCTTCGTTCATATCTTTTGCACTTTTGTATATGTTTCCTGTTTCTATGCTTACATTTATTATGGAGTGGGTCAAAAGTTCAGATGATAAGGAAAGTTCCAAGGAGCTGTCTTGTATTTTTGAGTTTTTGTTTTTTGTGTATAGTAGCTCTACTATTGTTTTTATAGAATGGGAAGATACATTTGAGGTTAGTTTTGTAAGGTTTAAAAGTACCGTTTTAATCCAGCTTACAAAACTATCAAACTCTTTGGCTAATAATCCTAGTTCATCGTTTTTGTTTATATTCAGCTGTTTTGTTAGGTCTCCTTCTTGGATTTTACGCATTGTGAGTATCATTTTATTGATGGGTATCACTATGTTTCTATAGGTGAGGTATCCGCCAATACCTATTATTATTAGACTAAATATAGGTATAATCACCACTAAAAAGGAGGCTTTTTCTAAAGTATTTTCAGCTTTTTTCTTTATTTCTTGCTGTTTTAGATACATGTGAGTGTATATCTGTATGTTTCCCTGTTTTAAAGCTTGCTGTTTTTCTTTTTCTATATCTGTTAGATGGTTTTGTAGCTTTTGATAGTCGACTATCAAGTGATGTACATATTCAGTCATCAAAAAGATTATCAAAACTTCTACTACAACAGAAAGGATAAGTTTTGTTTTGATTCTCATTTTTTTCCTAAAAATTTTTGTCTTTTTCTTGAAAAGGTTTTTCGGCATTAATGTAATTGGCTTTAGGTACGAAATATTTAACAAACACAAAAGGGGGTAAATATATGAGTTTAATAGAAGAAGTTAGAGAGCTTATGAGCATAATCGAAAATTATAAAAAGGAGTTAGAAAATCTAGATGTTAAAAAAGATGGTTTCCAAAGTGTAGACCGTCATATACGCCTATCTATAGAGGAAAGTGAAAAGTACACTTCAGAAATCATAAATGATATAAACGCTAGTCTGTCAGTATTAAAAAAGGTACAGGATAACAATAAAGCTCTGCTCAAAATCTATGGAAACGACCCACTTATAGAAGAAAATAACCAGTTGGTAAAAAATATTTACGACACTCTTGTTAATGATTTGACCAAGTTAGAATTTCAGGACATTCTTTCTCAACGGTTATTGAAAGTGGCAAGTTTTATGAAAGACTTAGAAAGAGAAATTTTAAAAATTATCCTCCTTTTTGGACTAAATGATAATACAAAATCAGAAGAAGAAAAAAGGGAGTTAAAAGAAAAGCTAAAAGAGATAGAGTGGAAAAAGGAAGTTTCCCAAGAAGATGTTGACGATATACTCAAAGAATTTGGTTTATAAGGAGGTAAGTGATGAAATTAGAGTTTACAGATGATATGAAAGAGATACTAAATGAATTTTTGATAGAAGCAGAAGAGATATTAGATAGCTTAGACCAAGATTTGATAGAGTTGGAACAAAATCCAACAGACAAAGACCTCCTTAATAAAATCTTTAGGGGTATGCATACTCTAAAAGGTGGTGCTGGTTTTTTAAACCTAGAATCTATAGTAGAGCTAGCACACAAACTAGAAGATATTTTTAACAAGCTTAGAAATGATGAACTGTCTTTGGATTCAGATAAGATGGACGTCGTTTTTGAAGGTATAGATTACCTTAAATCTTCTATTGAAAACCTAAAAGAAAACTATGAGATTCCAGATATTGAAGAGATAAAACCGGTTTTGACAAAATTAGAGAAGATATTGTCTTCACAGGAAGAACCTCCAGAAGAACCCATCCACAGCGAATCTACAGAAGATAGTCTAGAGTTTGTAGATGACCTAGACCCAGAGTTAAAAAAACTTTTTGAGAAATTCAAAGGTAAGTCTTTAGAAGACATATTAGAAGAGATTATCCTACTTCCTCCAGACGAAAGACCAGACATGACAGTGATAGAAAAACTAGAAGCTCTAATAGCCCAAGGAAAGGACATATCAGATTTTATAAAGAAAAAAGACTCAAACGAAAAATCAAAAGAGACTCACCAAAAACAGTCTAGTTCTGCACCTTCGGTAAAACAGCCACTCCCTTCAAAAGATAACTCAAACAACCAAAAACCCCAAAAACAGAAAACAGAAAAAAAAGAGAAAAAAGAAGAAGTGATAAGAGTAGATGTAGACAGAGTAGAGACTCTAATGAATCTCGTTGGAGAGCTAGTATTAGACAGGAACAGAATAGTAAGACTAGCATATACCAATTTGACGAATGGAGACCGTTCAGAAGAAGCGGTAGAAGACATTTTAGAAGCGATAACAGGGCTTAGCAGGACTGTTAGTGACTTACAGGACGCTGTAATGAAACTAAGAATGCAACCAGTTAAAAGAGTATTTAGCAAATTCCCAAGAATAGTAAGAGACCTTGCCAAAAAACTAAACAAAAAAGTACAGCTAGAATTAGAAGGAGAAGAAACAGAGATAGACAGGTCTATACTAGATAAGATAGAAGAGCCTTTAATTCACCTTGTAAGAAACGCTATCGACCACGGTATCGAGACTCCAGAAGAGAGAACAGCAAAAGGTAAACCAGAAACAGGGACTATAAGGCTTGCCGCATACCAAGAAGGAGACCGAATAATACTCCTTATAGAAGACGACGGTAAAGGAATAGACGTAGAAAAAGTAAAACAAAAAGCTATAGAAAAAGGACTCATAACCCCAGAACAAGCTGAAAATCTTTCAGACAAAGAAGCATACGAGCTAATATTGATGCCCGGATTTTCTACAGCTGACCAAGTGAGTGATGTTTCTGGAAGAGGAGTTGGTATGGACGTGGTAGCTTCGACGATACACTCTCTAAGAGGAAGTATAGAGATAGAAAGTGAGCTAGGAAAAGGTACAAAGATACTTATGAAGTTACCACTAACAGTAGCCATAATAAGAACACTAATGGTAGGAATAAAAGATAGAATCTTTGCTATACCCCTATTTTCAGTAGTAGAAATCGTAAAATACGACCCAACTAGCGTAAAACAGGTAGGTCAGTTTAAATCATTTATGCTAAGAGATGAAGTATTTCTAATGTTTACCCTAAACGAGCTTTTTGAAGTAGAAGAAAATCCCCACAAACAGTTTGTAATCATAGTAAGAGTTGGAGAGAAAAATATAGCGATAGCTGTAGAAGAGTTATTTGGAGAGGAAGAAATAGTTATAAAACCTCTTGGAAAATTATTAAACAACACACCGGGAGTAGCAGGGGCAACCATAACAGGGGACGGAAAAGTAGTCCTTATCATAGATACAAATTCCCTAATAGGAAACCTAAAAAATCAATTAATAGGAGTAGCTTAAAATGACTATGGAAATAGTAGGAATAAAAGAGATTTATGACAAGCCAATAACAAAAGAACAAAGACTAATAGCATTCAAACTAAACAACGAACTAGTAGGAGTTGACATCACAGATGTAGTAAAGATAACAAAAACAACAGATATAACACCAGTACCTAAAACACCTGACCATGTTTTAGGAGTGATGAACTTAAGAGGGAATATCATACCAGTAGTAACCCTCAAGAAAAAGCTAGGACTCAACGATACAGGAGGAAACATAGAAGAAAAAATCATAGTAGTAGTAGATACAGACCTTGGTTACATAGGTTGTTTAGTAGACCAGATAGACGGAGCGATAATGATAAATTCAGAAGAGATACTTCCCCCACCGATGAACTCTATAGGAATAGACCCAGAATTTATCAAAGGGGTAGTTATGGTCGAAAAGAATGGAAACAAAGAGCTTCTAATAATCCTTGATATTACAAAGATTTTCAAAAACGAGGAGTAAAAATATGTCAAAAAGCAAAGATTTACTTCCTAAAGTACTAGAGACAGGCTCAAATGAGCTAGAGATAATCGAATTTAGAATGTACGAAGATATAGGAAACGGTAAAACATACGAATGGATATTAGGAGTAAATGTAGCAAAAGTAAAAGAAGTAATCCTAAGACCAGAAAACATAATAAAATCTCCGGGAATGCCCCCAGAAGTAGAAGGAATGGCAAAAATTAGAAACGAGATAGTCCCAATAGTAAACCTTGCAAAATGGATGAAAATAAAAGAAGCTTCAGAAGGTAGATATGTAATCATAATGGAATTTTTAAGAGAGATAATAGGAGTTATCGTTCACGATGCAAAAAGAATCAGAAGAATCAAATGGGGAGATATAAACAAGGCACCTCCAAGTATATACGAAAGATTAGGAGGAAAAGTTATAGGAGTAGTAGAGATAGAAAACAAAGAGCTTTTACTCCTGCTAGACTTTGAAGGCATACTCGATGAGCTAGGAATGATAAAGATATTTGGAATAGAAGAAGTAGATGAAGAAATCGTCAACTTCGAAGAAAAACAGAACTACAACATACTAATAATAGATGATAGTCCAGTAGCAAGAAAGATAATAAGAAAAATCTTAGAAAAAGACGGACACAAAGTATTCGAAGCTTCTAGCGGACTAGAAGGATTAGACTTCTTAAACAAATTCTTACAAGAATCCCAAGAAGAAGGAAAAGATATAACAGAGTACATACAGCTTATCGTGTCAGATATAGAGATGCCCGGAATGGACGGACTAACCTTCACCAAAAAAGTAAAAGAACACCCAGAACTTTCAAAACTACCGATTATCATAAACACCTCTTTAAGTGATAAAGCCACTGTAGACAAAGCCGCATTCGTAAACGCCGACGCACACTTAGTAAAATTCGATGCTCCAGATTTATTAAAACTCGTTCATAAATATGCAATTAAAAAACAGGAGGCAAGATAGATGTTTGGCAAAGAGATAAAAGTCCTTGTAGTTGATGACATGGCAACTATGAGAAGAATAATAAAAAGCCTTTTAGACCAGCTTGGATTTAAAAACATAGACGAAGCAGAAGACGGAGCGATAGCTCTTCAGAAACTAAAAAGCGGAAGCTATGACCTAGTGATAACAGATTGGAACATGCCAAACATGACAGGACTAGAGCTAGTTCAAGAGATAAGAAAAGACCCACAGCTAAAAGACATACCAGTTCTCATGGTAACAGCAGAAGCCAAAAAAGAAAACGTTATAGCGGCAATAAAAGCTGGAGTCAACAACTATGTAGTAAAACCATTCACAGCAGAAACCTTAAAAGAAAAACTAGAAAAAATATATACAGCGCTACAAAAATAAAAGGGGGTTAGTTATTATGATGATTTTTAATGGACACAAAAAAGTGATAGAAGAGCTAAAAGATGAACTAGGAGTAAAAAATCTAGAGATAGAAAAACTCAAAGAAAAACTAGAAGAAAAAAACTTAGAATTAGAGCGTCTAAGACAAGAATTAGAAAAAAAAGAGCAGAAAGAACACACACTAAAAGAAGAGCTAAAAAAACTAGAAAGCCTGCTAAACAACCTAAGAAACAACACAGACCAGAGCTTACAGATAATAGACCATCTATCATGCGAAGGAATAGCACTGTTAGAACCAGATTCTTACAACATCTACTATGTAAACAACCTACTAAAAGAGAAACTATCAGCACATACAGGAATGCCAGTTCACTCACTACTACAAGAAACTCCAGAGAAAATCAGTCAGTTCTTAGCATCTGTGCCTTTAGGTACGGTAAAACCATTTAAAGAACTAAAAATAAATGAAAATATATATGAAACAAGAATAGGAGCCTTACCATATAGCAACAACCAGCTCTTAGCCTACTCTGTCTATCTAAAAGATATAACCCAAGACAGAAAGATAGAAGAACTGTTTATAAAAACCGTTCCAAACATAGCAAAATCCATCTATAAAAGCTCTATAGTTGGAGGCAGTGCATACAAACTAAAAACAAAACTAGTATTTTTTAGAAGAGATATAGACGAAATTCTATCAGCAATAAAAAGCATAAACGAATCTATCCAACAGATGACCCAAAGTACAGTAGAACTAGAACAAACCCAGAAAAATATAACCCAAAAAGTAGAAAACGGAGCGCAAGTCATAGAAGATTCTGTGCAAAGTATAGAAAAATCATCAGCGGTAATGGAACAGCTAGCCCAATCAACAGAAGAACTAAAGAAAAGAATAAGCGGAATAGACCATGTATTAGATGTAATCCTAGAAATAACAGAGCAGACCAACCTACTAGCCCTAAACGCCGCTATAGAAGCCGCAAGAGCTGGAGAAGTAGGTAGAGGCTTTGCAGTAGTAGCAGATGAAGTAAGAAAACTAGCAGAAAAAACATCAAAAAGTGCAAACGAAATAAGAGAAGTAGTAAACGCAATAGTAGAAGAGATGGAAAAGACAATAAAAGAAGTAGAAAAAGCAAAACAGACAGTCTCCGAATCTGTAAGATATACAACCAATGTAAGTGAGATATTTAGAGAGATAAAAGCAAAAGTGAACAAAATCTCCCAGATGATAAAAAAACAGACAGAGTTTATGAAATCTCAAGCAAGCTATGTCCAATCAGTAGTAAAAAATGCAGATGGTCTGTCAAAAGGGTTCAACGAAGTAGATGCTATATCTGATGAAATAACAGAAATATCTATAAAAACAATGGAAAGACTCAAAAAATCTTGGGATATGATAGCAGAATTTAAAACAGAGCTTGGTGTAGAGATACTAAAAAGAATAGTAGACCACGCTATATGGATGAGAAATGTAATAAAATCGATAAAAGGAGAGATACAGTGGACACCTACAGACCATACCCAGTGTAATCTTGGAAAGTGGTACTATTCAGAAGGAAGAAAACAGATAGAACAGTATGGAGAAGAAGCGGTCAAGATATTTGAAGAGATGGAAGAATACCACGCAGGTCTACACAAAATAGGTATAGAAGCGATAAAGAAACATCAAGAAGGAAAATATGAAGAGTCATATCAGTTAGTAGCGGAGATGTTATCATACTCCCAACACATAATAGACCTATTAGACAGATTAACGATGATAATCTTGAAAAAAGACCATACCCTTTTACAACCTACAGCCTAAGACTGGGAACGGTAGTTCCTTCCCAGTTCTTAAGCTTTTTGAATAAATCTTCTAAAAAACACAAAAAATACGAAAGCACCGATTATGGGAAATCCTACCATTAAAAAAGCAGAAACCCGAAAATTATTATCTGTAACATACAAGAAAAAGCTCCACACCAATAGTCCTGTAGTAGAAGCTACCCTTTCTGTTAAAGATAAAAATGATAACCTAACAGATACTTGAGAATCTGGGAAGAGGTCTATTACAAAAACCCGAGAAGTAGTCCATAAATGAGCAAGGGATATACCAGCTAAAAAACCTGCAAATACAACCAAACTTTTTGGTACAAAAGGCAAAATCAAGACAAAACATATCCACAAAACAAAACCAAAAGGAAAAATCTTTCTAACAGAAAAAATATCTACTAATTTTCCCCAAAAGATACCCCCAAAGATACCTCCTACAGCTGAAAAACCTATAGTTTTATAAATATCAAGCTGATTAAGAGAGTAGACCTCTTTTAGATATATACCCATCATAGCTACAACTGTATTTGCAACTTCGGTTAGAGAAAGTATAGATATAATTAAAACCAAAAAACCTTTATCTTTAAAAACCTCTTTTAAGGAGACCTTTGCCTTTTGTGTAGGATTTTCTAAAAAGAAAAAAGAAGGTAAAGCCAAAACGAAAAATATAAACCCCACAACTATGTAAGCGTTAGGAAGTTGTAAATATTTAGCCAAAAATATTAAAGCAACTGCCGAACCTACATAACCAAAAGCTACTCCAAGCCCAGACACAAAACCTCTTCTCTCAAAGTCTAAAAGAAGAGAGTTATAAAAAACAAAAGCTTGCTGGTGGAAGATAGTCATAAGTACAAAAAACAGTAGAGAATAAAAGGGATTCTCATATACTAGCCACAAAAATACAGACATAGCGCTAGTAAGACCTACAAAAAGAACATAAAAAGTTTTCCTTAGCCCTTTTTCATCAGCTAGTTTACCCAAAAATAGAGCAAATAAAAAAGAGATAAAAAAAGCCAATCCATATACAACACTGTATATCTTAGGGTCTACATATTTGGTTATATACAAAGGGAACAAAGTAGAAAAGATTAACGCACCAAGGATAGTTTCTCCACTATCAAACAAAGCAAAAGAGAGTTTTTTTAACATATACTAAGAATGTTCTTCAACCCATTTAAACGCAAGATAAGACATAACAGCAACGCCTACAGGAAGAGCATCTTCATCAATGTCAAAAACTGGACTGTGTAAAGGAGCGGTTATCCCTTTTTCCTCATTTCTTATCCCTATTCTTATGAATGTTCCCGGAACTTTTAAAAGATATTCTCCAAAATCCTCCCCACCCATACTTGGGTGTTCTAACTCTATCACATTTTCCTCACCTAACAGGTCTTTCATCATACCTAAAGCAAATTTGGTAGTTTTTTCATCATTTATCACTGGAGGTGTCCCATGTTCATATTCAAATTTGTAAGCTCCTCCATAGGCTAAGGTTATCCCCCAGATTGTATGTTCCATCCACTTAGGAATTTCATCTCTAAGCTCTATGCTCAAGGTTCTAACTGTTCCCGAGAATTTTATCTCATCAGGTATGATATTTTCTGCATAACCTCCTTCTATTTTACCTATTGTGACTACCGCAGGGTGAAGAGGGTCTACCTTTCTACTAACTATGTGATGAATAGAGCTAATTGCTTGTGATGCTATCACTACAGGGTCTACTCCTAGATGAGGACGGGAAGCGTGAGACCCTTTCCCTTTTATCACTACTTTAAAAATATCGCTAGAAGCCATAAAATAGCCCGGTTTTGTACCAACTTTGCCAGCTGGGAGTTCTGGAAACATATGCATTCCAAAAATAGCTGAAACTTCTGGATTTTCTAGTACACCAGCTTCTATCAATTTTTTAGCTCCGTCACAGTCGTGTCTTTCTTCGCAAGGTTGGAATATAAGCTTTATGTTCCCCATTAGATATTTTTTCATCTCAACTAGGACTTTTGCCGCACCAAGGAGTATAGCCGTATGAGCATCGTGACCACAAGAATGCATAACACCTTCGTATTTAGACCTATAGGGAACCTCTATCTTCTCTATCATTGGTAAAGCGTCCATATCAGCTCTAAGGGCTACAGTTACGTTATGCTTACCTTTTATCAGTCCTACTACGGCAGTAGTACCTCCAAAGTTTTCTATAACTTCATCTACTCCTATCTCTTTTAGTTTTTGGGCTACGAATTTTGCTGTTTTTTCTTCTTCCCCACTTAATTCTGGGTACATATGGATATGTCTTCTCCAGTTTATTACCTCATCTTTTATATTAAAAGAAAGCTCTCTTATATTTTTCTTTATCTCTTCTGGTAGATGTCGTATTCCCATCTGATTTCTCCTTTGATATAGTTGTAACGGTTTGTTTTTGATAGTTTATTTTATCAATTTTTGACAGCCTAAAATATAGTTTTTCACTATTAAAAACTAAAATTAAAAGATTTTGAAAATCTTACGAAATTATCTTAAATATTAATAACTTATAGGGAATCGCTATGGCTATAGTAGAAAAGATTTTGATTTTTTTATTTGCCCTAAGTGTTATCTTCTTTTTCCTGTTTCTCTATACTTCTGACCTTATATCTACAGCGAAGATTGTAGTTATCTTAGGGGTTGTAGGTATTTTCTTTATTATTTTTGGAGTTTCTCAACGATTTGGTATGAAGATTTAAAAATCGTAACTCTTCTATGAGTTTGTGTAGTTCTATCTGTCCCGGTGCAAAAGATTGCCCTACATATGTATATGTCATAATAGAGCCAAAGAAGAAACCAGCTATCCTAGTTATTTTTCCCAAATCTCCCATTCCAATAGCAACAAGGAATACATCTGCGTTTTTATAAGTTACAGATAGAATCTTTCCTACATCTTTTTCTTTATTAACTTTAAAGGCATACTTGATAATGTTTGCTTTAAGCTCTTTCCCTTTGTCTATTATCTTTTGTATCTCGTTTTCTTCGGGAGTTTTTTCAAAGTCGTGGTATGAGACAAGGGCTAATTTTTTATAGTTTTTGGTTGTGGTGATTATCTCTTTATTTATCTTAGAGTTTAACTCAATGTCGACTATATCAGCAAAGGGAATGAGTTTTTTAAACATATCTATTCTAATGTTATCTGGTATATCAGCTCCTCCCTCTTCTTTAGACCTGATTGTTAGGATAATCCCTAAACCTAAACTTTTTACCTTTTGGGCTAATTTTTTTATATACTCTACATCTTTGTTTTTAAACTGGTCTACTCTAAACTCAAATAGGTCAACCTTGTCTTTTAAAGACTCTAGGTGGTACTCTTCTAAAAATCTATCGTCAACAGGTAAAGCTATAAGATACCTTTGTCCTAGCTCCATTTTTACCTCTTTTCCCTCTAAACTTTATTTTCTACGACTTTCTCAACCTCTAAGGTTAGTCCTTCTACTTTTACGATTTTGACTTTTTCTCCCTTTTTGATAGGCTCTTTAGAATAGGCGTTCCATATTTCACCTTCTATAAAAACTTTTCCTCCATTTTGGTCTATATCTGTTTGTGCTACAGCTATTTTGCCTATCATTCCTTCTTTTCCTGTTAGTTTTTTTCTAGTTTGTGCTTTTAAACCTAGATAAGCAACAGTTAGAAAAAATGCTGTACTTACAGCAACTACAGGAACGATAACTTGAAGGGAAATATCTCCGTATGGTGAATCTGGATTTATAAGGGTTATAGAGCCTATCAACATAGATATTACACCACTAATAGCTAAAGCTCCAAAGGTAGGTGTTATCATCTCAAGAGCAAAGAACAGTATTCCAAGGGCTATCAATAGGACTCCAAGCCAATTTACAGATATTGCGTTAAGAGCATAGAGGGCTAATAGAAGAGATATAGCTCCTATAGTACCCGGAATAATCGCTCCCGGGTTGTAAAGTTCAAAGAATATACCATAAAACCCTATCATGAGAAGTAGGTATGCTAAGGTTGGGTTTGCGATGATTGATAAGAATTTTTCTCTAAATCCCGGGTTTGTATATTCTATACTCTGGTCTTTTGTTTTTATGGTAATTTGGTAACTTCCTTTTTTTATCTTCTTTCCGTCTATTTTTTGGAGTAGGTCGTATATATCATTGGCTATAAGGTCTATAACTTTCTTTTTTAGAGCTTCCTCTGCTGGTAGGTTTATACTCTCTGTAACCATTTTTACTATAACATCTACATTTCTTCCTTTTTGTTTTGCTATAGACTTCACATATGCAACCATATCGTTTACTATCTTTTTTTTCATCGTTTCATCTATGTCTTTACCTCCCATCTGAACAGGACTGGCAGAACCTATATTTGTAGAAGGTGCCATCACTGCAATATCTGCGGATATGGTGATAATCGCTCCTGCTGATGCGGCTCTTGCTCCCGGGGGATACACAAACACTACAAAAGGGATATGTGTTCCCATTATCGTTTTTATTATATCTCTCATAGCTGTATCTAATCCGCCGGGAGTGTCTAGCTCTAAGACTATTACAGATGCGTTTTCTTTTTCTGCTTTTTGAACCACTCTTTTTATATAGTCTGCCATAACAGGAGTAACAGCATCACTCCATTTTGCAACTATCACTTTAGAGTAAGAAGAAGAAAAAAATATGAGCATTAATAAAATTATCGTTAAGCTTTTTGTATAAGGTTTTTTTTCTTTCAAGTTTAGTAATCCCTCTCTCCAAAAATAGCTGTTCCTATTCTAACGATAGTTGCTCCTTCTTCTACCGCTATGTCAAAATCGTGAGACATTCCCATAGAAAGATGAGGAAGTTCAATCCCAAACTCCTTTTCTAGATTCTCTTTTAAATGTCTAAGTTTTACGAAGTAAGGTCTTGAGCTTTCTTTGTTTTCAAAATAGGGAGGGATACACATAAGACCTTGGACATTAAGGTTTTTTTTGGTCAAGGTGTATTCAAATAGAGCTTTTAAGTCATTTGGGTGGACGCCGTACTTGGTGTCTTCCTCCCCTATGTTAACCTCAATTAGGACATCTTGAATACGGTTTATCTTTTTTGCTCTTTTGTCTAACTCGTCTGCAAGGGATTCCCTATCAAGGGAATGTATAAGCTCAAAATATTTAACTGCGTACTTTGCTTTATTTGTTTGAAGTCCGCCTATAAGGTGCCAGTGAGCATCTGGCATTTTGTCCTTTAGTAAATCTATCTTTTTTATTCCTTCTTGGACTTTGTTTTCTCCAAAGTATCTAAGACCAGCTTTGTAAGCCTCAAACAGTTTTTCTGGAGGCTGGGTTTTAGAGGCTCCAAGAACAGTAATATCTTCAAATTTTCTTCCAGATTTTTCTGCGGAGAGCTTAACTATTTCAAAGATTTTTTCTAAATTGTGTTTTATGCTCATAAAACCTTTAATACTAAAAGAAGATAAAACCTTAGGATTTTAGATTAAATTTAACACAGATTTTCAACCTGTTTCAATATTAATGTAGCCAACGGGGAAAATAATATATAATTTAATTCTTATTAAATTTCAAATATTAAAGAGGGGGTAATTATGCAAGACCAGTACAAAGTAGAACCGGGACTGTACTACACAAAAGACCACCTATGGGTGAAAATAGACGAAAATATAGCTGTAATAGGTATCTCTGATTATGGACAAGCTCAACTTGGAGATGTGGTTTTTGTAGAGCTTCCTGAACCAGAAAAAGAAGTAGAGGCAGGGGAAAAAGTGGCATCAGTAGAATCTATAAAAGCGGTTGTAGATGTGTTTTCTCCACTTACCGGAAAGATACTGTCTGTAAATGAAGAATTAAAAGAAGAGCCTAGCTTGATAAATACAGACCCTTATGGAGACGGCTGGATATACGAAATGCAGATGGCAGACCCTACAGAAGTAGAAGACCTAATGACCTCACAGGACTACGAAGCATATCTAGAGGAGCTTTTAGCAGAGGAAGAGGAATGAAACATTTCTTGATTACCGCTTTTGGAGAAGATAAACCGGGGATAGTAAAGGCTGTTGCCGAGATACTGTATAAGCATGGGTTTAATATAGAAGATTCTGCTATGACAAGGTTAAACAATGAGTTTGCTATTATGCTCATCGTTCAAACAGACGACATCACAAAGGAAGAAGATTTAAAAAGAGAGCTAAAAGCTCTTTCTGATAGTTTGGGACTTACTATTACAGTGAAACAGATTCCTGTAGAGCAGATTCAAAAAGAGAAAAAGCCTAAAGAAATTATAAATTTGATAGTTTATGGAGCAGATAAACCGGGAATAGTGTTCAACGTTGCGAATCTTCTGGCAGACAGAGGGATAAACATATCAGACCTTCGGACAGAAAAAGCGGAAGACCTCTATGTAATGCTTATAGAAGCAGAGCTTCCACAGAATATCAACCTTTCAGATTTAGAAGAGCAGTTACAGAATTTGAAAGAGAAACTAAATGTAGATATAAGCTGTAAAAAGATAGATACAGTAGAGATGTAGCCGTGAAGAAACTAGAGATTCTTACATATCCAGATAAACGTCTAAAGATAAAGTCTAAAGAGATACAGCAGTTTGATAAAGACCTACATCAATTTATAGATAACCTAGTATACACTATGTATAACTCACCAGCAGGAGTAGGAATTGCGGCACCTCAAGTTAATAAACATATAAGGGCGATTATCATAGATGCATCTAACTATAAACACAAAAAGAATAAAACCAACCACGGTCTTATGGTGCTGTGCAATCCAAGAATTGTACAGAAAGATGGAGAAATCATTCTAAGAGAAGGCTGTCTAAGTGTTCCAGACTATACTGGAAATGTAAAAAGGTACAACTGGATAAAAGTGGAAGCTTACGACCAGTATGGTAAATATATATCTTTCGATACACAAGGTTTTGAGGCGGTAGTAATCCAGCATGAGTTAGACCATTTGGAAGGAAAACTGTTTTTAGATAGAATCTTTTCCACAAAAGACCTTTTTAGAAGAAAAACTTACAAAAAATAGTTATCTTCTTATCCTAAAGATTATCTTTAGACTACTTTCTCTTAGTATAAGAGCTGTCAAAAAGTATATCAAACTTCCAATAAAAATTGATATTGTCACAATGAGTAGACTATCTTGGAAAAAGGATTTTATCCAAAAGATAAATAACCCCATAGAAATACCTGAAATAGTAGATTTGTAGAGAGTTTTTAGTATGTCCACAGTAGAGATATTTATTGGTAGGAATATATACAGATATAAGAGAGTTACAAAATAATTTATACTGGTAGCTACCGCAAGTCCAAAAACACCTAAATCAAAAACAAAAACCAAAAAAAGGGCAAAAATTACTCCAGTAAGTACACCAACCGTGGTTGCATATAGAGGAGTTTTGACATCTTCCAAAGAGAAGAACACACTTTTTATAGGTTTTTGTATGATGATAGGAATAAGACCGATGGATAAACCTATAACAGCTAGAGAGGTCTGATTTAGGTCTTGTAGTGAAAATTTACCCCTATGAAACAGAATATCTATTATTTCAGTAGATAGAAGTACAAGTCCAATAGTAGCTGGAATAGAGATAAGTACAGCTAATCTAACAGCTAACGTAAGCTCTCTTTTTATTTTTTCTGCTTCTTCATCTATAGAATAATTAGACACAGATACTAAAACAGCATTCCCTAAACCGATACCAAATATACCTAAAGGTAGCTGTAAGAGTCTATTTGCGTAGTACAGATAAGAAATCGCTCCGGGCATAACCATAGATGCTATCACTGTATCTATAACAAAACCTACCTGTGTAACCCCAAACGAGGCTGTGGTAGGTAGAATTCTTTTAAAAAAACTTTTAATATCATCATCAAAAGAAAGAATAACCTTAGGTTTAAAAAAAGAAAGTACAGGTTTTAATAATATCAAAACTTGAAGTACCCCCCCTAAAATAGCCCCAACTACAAGAGCATATATATCTAAATAAGAAGCCAAAAATATAGCACTAAAGATAAAAGAGATATTGAGTAAAGCCGGAGTCAAAGCTGGAAGGAAAAAATTGCCTTTGATGTTTAAAAGAGCCATAAAAAAGGCAACCCACCCAATAAGAATGATGTAAGGAAATACTAACCTTACTATATTTACTGCATCATCAAAAAAAGCTTCTCCAACAAAACCCGGAGCTAAAACAGCAGTAATATAAGGAGCAAAACTCACAAAAAATATAGTAATCCCAAAAAGTGCTACAGATAGATATGTAAAAACTGCATTTGCAAATTTTGAAGTATCCTTTCCTTCTCTTTCTAACTTTTTATAGATAGGAATAAATACAGCATTTAGACTACCTTCTCCTAGGACTTGTCTAAATGTGTTAGGAAGTCTCCAAGCTATAAAAAAAGCATCAGTTAACCCATTAGCTCCAAAGATATAAGCTATTACCAAATCTCTTATATAACCAAGAATCCTACTGATAAGAGTAGCAAAGGAAAAAGAGAGAGTGTATTTAATAAACCTCAATTTTTATATTCCGGTATTATCTCCACTTCTAAAGATTTAAAAATCTTGTGTCCCTTATCGTCAAATATAGTGATACGTATCTTATATCTACCTGTAGGAACTTTCTCCCCATTTATATCAACCTGTTTCCAGCACCACTGTTTTTTTTGGTTTGGTTTTAGTTTAACTATCCTCTGTAAAGCGATAGGAGAGTATATGATTTTGTCAGATTCAGCATCAAAAACAGCCCAAGGGGCTGAAGAGGGGAGATAGTAGGTTTTATTGTCTTCATTTATAAGTTCAAAACAGACATCTTCCCCAACCTTGAATTTTTCTTTTTTTGCGATAAATTTTAGGTTGCTTTCTCCGTAAGAAAGACCGAAAGATAATGCTACAATAAAGAGTATCAATATATTTTTAGGCATTATCTACTCCAAGATTTTAAATTTAAACTAAATTTTAACAAAAAGGGGAAATTATGTATAGAGTAGCGATAGTAGGAAGACCAAATGTGGGGAAATCATCACTTTTTAATAGGATTATAGGAAAAAGAAAAGCAATTATAGAAGATATACCGGGTGTAACAAGGGATAGATTAGTGTCCAAGGCAAAATGGAGAGGTGTACCTTTTGAGCTAGTAGATACAGGAGGATACATACAGGCAGACAGAGATAGCTTTGCCTCTTATATAAGAAAACAGATAGAAAAAGAGTTAAAAGATGCAGATGCCTTTGTTTTGGTAGTTGATGGGAAAGAAGGGCTGACCCCTGCAGATAAGGATATAGCTCTTTTATTGAAAAAAGAAAAAAAACCTGTCTACATAGCGGTTAATAAAATAGATAATCCAAATATGGAAGATAGGATATATGAGTTTTATGAATTAGGTTTTGACCAAGTTTATCCTGTTTCCTCCATACAAAAATATGGAGTAGCAGACCTTTTAGATGCTATCGTTGAAAATATACCAAGAGAAAAGGCAGAAGATTTTGAAGAAGAAAAAGAAAAGGATAGAACCCGTAAGATAAAGGTAGCTATAGTAGGGAAGCCAAACGCTGGAAAATCATCTTTATTAAATGCGATTTTAGGAGAGGAAAGAGCGGTAGTCTCTGACATACCCGGAACTACCACAGATGTGGTAGATACCTACTTTAAATGGAAAGATAGAGAATTTTTGTTTCTTGATACAGCTGGTTTGAGAAAAAAGTCCAAAGTAGATTACGGAATAGAATTTTTTAGTGTAGGTCGTACTTTAGATGCCATAAAAAAAGCAGATGTAGTAGTACTTGTTATAGATGCAGAGCAAGGAGTTACAGAACAAGATACAAAGATAGCAGGACTGATTCAAAAATATCACAAACCTGCAGTTATAGTGATAAACAAAATAGATAAAATACCTCCCTCTTCAGAAGCTAGAAACAGACTGATAAAACAGGTAAAAGATAGACTCTATTTTATATCCTATGCTCCAATAGTCCTAGTATCCGCAAAAAACAGACAAGGTATAAAGAATTTATTACAAACGATAGTACAAGTATACGAAGAAGCTTGGAAAAGGGTAAATACAGGAAAATTAAACAGAGCCTTACAAAAGATTATGAAATTAAGACAACCACCATCTTACAATGGCAAACCTCTAAAGATGTTTTATGGAACACAGTTAGAAGGAAAACCCCCAGCTTTTCTCATATTTGTAAATTATCCAGAAGGATTTAAAGAATCGTACATAAAATTTATAGAAAACAACCTAAGACAGATGTTAGATATGCACCATGCTCCAATAAAACTGATACTCAAAGAAAGGAAAAGGGATAAAGTTTGATTCCTTTTAATTACTTAGGGTGGGCTTTTAAGCTATTTGGAAAAGGTATATACCCTAGTTGGGTATTTTCTGCTTTGGAAAAACTCGTTAGCAACCTACAAAAAGATGATTACTTTTTGGACATAGGAGCAGGAACAGGAGTATTGATAGAAGAAGCTTTTAAGCAGAACCCAAATCCAAGGTATGTAGCCGTAGACCCTGCTTATGGAATGTTAAAATACATACAAAAACCTGTAGAAAAAGTTGTAGCAAAAGCCGAGTATTTACCATTTAAAGAAAATACTTTCTCTATGGTAACTTTGGGAGAAACCCTACATCACATAAAAGATATAGAAACAGGACTTAGAGAGATAAACCGGGTTATGAAAAAAGATGGTTACCTTTTTATTTTTGATTTTGACCCAACCCAGAAAAAAGGCAGACTTATATACAGATTTGAAAAAATGTTTGGAGAACCAGCGAACTTTTTTGAACCCAAAAAACTAAAACACCTTTTAAAAGATTTTCATTTTGAAAGTGAATATGTTAAAAAAGAATATAGATATATTCTAATAGCAAGAAAAATAAAATAATAAAAGAGGTAAAAATGTATCAAACAAAAGAAAGAAAAGCAGTAAGAGAAGACATAAGAAACATAGCCATAATAGCTCATGTAGACCATGGGAAAACAACCTTAGTAGATGCCCTTTTAAAACAGAGTGGGATTTTTAGAGAGAATGAGGAAGTAGAAGAGAGAGTTCTAGATAATATAGACCTAGAAAAAGAAAGAGGCATAACTATTATGGCGAAGAATACAGCAATTAGGTACAAAAACATAAAAATAAATATAGTAGATACTCCGGGACACGCAGACTTTGGAGGAGAAGTGGAAAGGACACTAAAAATGGTAGATGGAGTACTGCTTTTAGTAGATGCGGCAGAAGGTCCAATGCCTCAAACGAGATTTGTACTAAAAAAGGCGTTAGAAGCAGGTTTAACACCATTGGTTGTTATAAACAAGATAGATAGACCTGATGCAAGAATAAACCAAGTTATCGATGAGATATACGACCTGTTTATAGACCTTGACGCTGAAGAAGAACAGTTAGATTTTCCTATTTTGTACACAGTGGCAAAAGAAGGGATAGCAAAGGAGAGCTTAGAAGATTCTAGTAAAGACCTTAAACCTCTCTTTGAAAAGATAATAAACTACATACCAGCCCCAAGGTACGATGAAGATAAAGTCCTTCAGTTTCTAATAACATCTTTAGATTATGACAACTTTGTAGGGAGATTAGCAATAGGGAGAATCTTTAACGGGACAGTTAAACTAAACCAGCAAGTATCTCTTATAAAAAAAGATGGAACAGTAGTAAAAGGGACTGTGAGAAAACTTTATACATACGAAGGTTTAAAAAAAGTAGAAACAAAAGAAGCAAAAGCAGGAGATATAGTAGCTATAGCAGGATTAGAAGATATAAACATCGGAGATACAATCACCGATTATGAAAATCCACAGCCTCTTGAGCCTATTACAGTAGAAGAACCTACCATATCTATGGTCTTTTCTGTGAATGACTCCCCTTTTGCAGGGAAAAGCGGAAAATTCTTGACCTCAAGACATCTAAAAGAAAGATTAGAAAAAGAAACTCTTACAAATGTAGCTCTACAGGTAGAACCTACAAACAGTCCTGAAGCCTTTTTAGTAAAAGGAAGAGGAGAGCTACAGCTCTCTATTTTAGCTGAAATGATGAGAAGAGAAGGTTACGAATTTCAAGTCTCAAGACCAGAGGTAATAATAAAAGAAAAAGATGGAAGAAAATACGAACCAGTAGAAAAAGCGATAATAGATATTCCAGAAGAGTTTGTAGGTACTGTTACCCAAAAACTTGGAGCAAGAAAAGGCAAAATGATAAACATGACAAATCACGGGTATGGTAGAGTTAGACTTGAATTTATAATTCCATCTCGAGGGCTTATAGGTTATAGGTCAGAGTTTAAAACAGACACCAAAGGCGAAGGCATTATAAATACAGTATTAGAAGGGTGGGAAGAATGGCAAGGAGATATAAGAACAAGGATAAACGGAGCTATCATAGCTGATAGAAGCGGTACAGCTACAGCTTACGCTATACATAGTTTACAAGATAGGGGTGTTTTCTTTATAGAAGTAGGTACCCAAGTTTACGAAGGAATGGTGATAGGAGAGCATAATAGAGACAAAGACCTTGATGTAAACATAACAAAAGGGAAAAAACTGACTAATGTTAGAGCGGCGGCGGCAGATGAGGCGATAAAGATAGCACCCCCTAAAAAGATGGATTTCGAAAAAGCTATAGAATGGATAAATGACGATGAACTGGTAGAGGTTACTCCTGATGCTGTTAGAATAAGAAAAAAAATATTAGAAAAAAATAAGAGGAACTAAGATGATAGTTATATTTGATGTTGACGGAGTTTTGATAGATGTTTCAAAATCTTATCATCTTTCTATAAAAGATACAGTTGACTTTTTTACTAAAAGAGATGTTCCCCTTGAACAGTTAAGAGATATAAAATTTAGCTTCGGTATTAACAACGATTGGGACGTATCTGTAGCAGGTATTTTATATGCAAATTCCCAACTGACTTTAGAACAGTTCAAGGAAGATTTTAAAAAGTATGCTTCTACTTTAGAGCAGATGTATCAGTATGCCAAAGAAAACAACCTAAACCTTCCCAAGTATAAAGAGCTGGTAGATTACTTTGAAAACAGCTACAGAAAACATCGATTAAAAGAAGAGATGATTTTCCCCCACGAAGCTTTAGAGAGAATAAGAGAAAAAGCAGACATAACAGGGGTTATTACAGGAAGACCGTATGAAGATTTGGACTTTTCTTTTAGACATTTCGACCTTTATAAATATTTTGATTTAGTGATTACAGAAGATGATATACCAAAACCTCACCTTAGGAAACCTTCTGCTTATCCGTTAAAGTTATTCTTTGAAAAATTCCAGTATACAGAGCCAGTTTTCTACATAGGGGATACTATTTCAGACAAGCAGATGGTAGAGAACTTCAATAAAGAGGAACAGAAAAATGTTCAGTTTATATTAAATCAAAATGAACATAATAAAGATATAGATACAAAAATTATCATAAAAGAACCTGATGACTTGTGTGATGTGTTAAACAGCTATAACTATTCGTTGTAACAGTGATATAATTAGGTAGTTCAAAACATAAAGAGGTCTATCTATGCTCATTAAATTTTTTATAAAACCAAGGAAAGGAGTGTTAGACCCCGAAGGTAGAGCTGTTGCAGAGAGTCTTCGTTCCCTTGGATTTGAGAATGTAAAAGATGTAAAAGTAGGAAAATATATCGAAGTCTATATAACAGATATTCCTAAAGAAGAAGCTGAAAAACAAGCGTATCAAATGGCAAAAAAAGTTTTAGTTAATGAGCTTATAGAAGAATATGAAATAGAGATAGTGGAGAGCTGATGAGATTCGGAATAGCTGTTTATCCGGGGTCTAACTGTGATTATGATACTTACAGGATAATTACAGGCATTCTAAAAAAAGAAGCCAAATTTTTAGACTATAGAGAGACAAAAATCCAAAATATAGACTGTATGATACTGCCGGGAGGTTTCTCTTTTGGAGATTATCTAAGACCCGGGACATTAGCCGCACATACCCCTTTGACCCAAGCAGTAGTTGATTTTGCACAAGGAGGTGGAATCGTTATTGGTATATGTAACGGATTCCAGATACTAACAGAAGCACATCTATTACCGGGAGCTTTGCTTCCAAATATCCACGGAAGGTTTATATGCAAACATCAGTACCTAAAGGTAGAAAATGATAACAGTATCTTTACTAAGAAAACCAAAAAAGGACAGATACTAAAAATCCCTATAGCTCACCATGACGGTAACTATTTTTGTGATGAAGAGACTTTAGAATCTATGGAAAAAAATGGACAGATAATCCTTAGATACTGTGACAAAGATGGCAATATCTCTAAAGAAGCTAATCCTAACGGCTCTATACAAAATATAGCTGGAATAACAAATAAAGAAGGTAATGTTTTTGGACTTATGCCTCACCCAGAAAGGGCATCAGAAAGCATCTTAGGTTCTGTAGATGGACTTTCTATATTAGAATCAATTATAGAAAACCGATTATGAAACTTTACTCTCTTTTTCAGAAAAAAGAGTTTTTTATCAACCCGGGACTAGAGAGAATAAAAAAAGCTTCCAAAGCTTTTGGCAATCCTCATAGCACCTTTAAGTCTGTACTTATATCTGGGACAAATGGAAAAGGCTCTACCGCTGTGTTTTTAGAGTCTCTATTTCGGCATCACAACCTTAAGACGGGACTATTTACATCTCCCCATCTTTTGAAAGAAAACGAAAGATGGCAGATAAACAGGAGAGAAATATCTGATGAGAAGTTAGAGTTTTATATATCTCAAATAAAGCCTGTTATAGATAGATACAACCTAACATACTTTGAAGCTTGTACACTGTTAGCTTTTTTGTATTTTCGTGATGAAAAAGTGGATATTGGTGTGTTTGAAGTAGGACTTGGTGGAAGGTGGGATTCTACAAATATTTTAGAGCCAGAATTTTCAATAATTACAAATGTTTCCTTAGACCATACTCATCTATTAGGAGACACCCTTAGACAGATAGCTGAAGAGAAGTTAGGTATTGCTAGAAAAGATAAACCTTTAATATTAGGTTCTAACCAAAAAGAACTGTTAGAGCTAGCTCAAAAAAAGCAAATAAAACCTATCTTAGCATATAAGAAAGATTTTGATATAAAAATAAAATCTACAAACCCTATAGTTTTTGACTATAGATTCAAAGAAATAGTCCAAAATGATTTATCTATCTCTATGCTAGGAAGATACCAAGCTATAAATAGTGCTACCGCTTTGACAGGGTTTTTATCTTATTGGAGAAAATACGACATAGAAAAGGTAAAAAAAGCTTTAAAAGATAGTTACTGGTTAGGGAGATTACAGGTTTTAAGTGATAATCCTATAGTTATCGTAGATGGAGCCCATAACGAAGATGCTGTCAAAAAAAGTTTCCAAGAATTAAAAGATATGTATCCAAACAAAAAAATTACCACTATCTATTCAGCAATGAAAGACAAGAAGTACAAAAAAATGTTAAATATTATAAAAAACTACAGTGATAGACTTATTTTGACAAAAATGCCAGTGAGTAGAACAATTGATAGAGAAGATATTTTGGGTATTACAGAGGTGGAATATATAGACTCTATAGAAAAAGCTCTTAAGACAGGACTAGATGGAATAGACAGCGACACTATTTTGTTTGTTACCGGGTCTTTGTATCTGGTAGGAGAAGTTCTTAAACTGATGCAAAAATAAATCTTTTAAGAGAGATATATGGACGGGATTTTATTGGTAGATAAACCATACGGTATAACTTCTAATGACCTTACTGTTAAGGTAAGGAAAAAACTTCAGGAAAAGGTAGGTCATACAGGAACATTAGATTTTGCGGCTACTGGACTTATGATTCTTACAGTTGGAAAAGCAACAAAGCTAACAGAATACTTTCAAGGATTAGATAAAGAGTATATAGCTGTTGGGGAACTTGGAAAGATAACAGATACTTATGATAAAGAAGGTAAAATTTTAGAGCAAAGGGAGTGCAAAATCTCAAAAGACCAATTGATAGAAACGATAAAATCCTTTCAGGGTACTTATCCTCAATACCCACCTCCTTTCTCATCGAAAAGGATAAAAGGAAAAAGAGCTTATCAGCTTGCTAAAAAAGGGGTAGAAGTCCAGCTAAAACCGAAAATTATAACAGTATCAAAAATCGATATTTTAAGTGTAGACCTTCCATTCTTTGAGATAAAAGTGAGCTGTTCTTCAGGAACATACATAAGAACTTTGATAAAAGAGATAGGAGATAAAACGAGTTGTGGAGCGTATCTTTTCTCTTTGCGTAGAACAAGGATAGATGGTTACCATATAGATGAGGCGTTACCACTAGAAAGCTTGTTAAAAATGTCTGTAGGACAGATAAAAGATATGATAATTCCTCTAGAAAAATCTATCAGATTTTTACCTAAAGTTATCCTCGATGAAGGTTTTGACAAAAGGTTTCTGTATGGACAGAGATTCAAAGTACCTTTTGACAAGATAGGACTGGTTCAAGTCTTTGGTAAAGGAGGGGATTTTTTAGGTATTGGGGAGATAGATTCTCAAGATATTCTAAAACCTCAAAAGGTTTTTTTATGACTCATACTTACTTGCACATACATAACATACACCTGTGTCTGTTTTAGCCCAATGTTTAGTTCCTGCTTTTATCTCTAATCTATCTCCGGGTTCTAATTTTATCTCTCCCTCTTTATGTCCTATTATGATAGAGCCGTCATACACCCACCTTACTTCATTGTATTGGTGGGTATGCCAGTCGTAAAAAGTATCTTTATCATCACACCATATATATATGTTTGTGTAGCCTTCTTTTTGTAAAAGTTTTTTTATCTTTTCTTTGTCTATAATGTTTGTCCTTTTTACGCTTACACTCATTTTCTTTTACCTATGAGACTCCATACTTCATGGTCTATATTATGAAGTATGTATTCTGGGGCTTCTACTTCTATAATATATTTATCATCAACTTTTACAGGTTTTCCCTCTTGGTCTGTTCTAAATTTTACTTTTCCAGCTAGATGTTTTCCTCTGTAGTACTCAACAGTGTTTTCTTTTTCTACCACTTTTGTGATTCCGTGCATATTCATCTGTCTTGTTATTACATCTTGGACAAATTTTTTATCTTTTATAGAGAATACCCTTATATTTATCCTTTCGTTAAAATGTTTATCGTTTAGCCATATAAGGAAAGAAAAGACAATTATAGAAGACCCTATCAAAGCTACAGTATAGCTGTACTTGGTTTTTAAGAAAACAAAAGATAGCACAATAGCCAAGGCTGTTATCGTAATAATAATCGCAACAATCTTTCCTAAACTCATATTAGCTCCTAATAAGTTATGATTTCTACATCTATTGGATAATTTATATCAAGGTTCGGTTCACTATCAAGATATTTTATCTTTTTTATCTTTATTATTACTACATTGTTTTCTGTATCGTACAGCTTTATTTCATGGGGTTTTTTATCTTTGAAATGTATCACAATTTTTTTTATCTCTTTTATTTTTGGGTTTTTAGGTAACAGGATATATTTATCTTTTTCAGCTTTTATAGAAAATATTTTTTCTAGCTCTAAAGCACCGCTTAGTAGTTTGAATATATCTATAAGTGCTAGGTCTTGGTCTAACTTTGTTATAATTACTTGATTTTCAGAGGGTATATAGGTTATAGATTTTTCTCCCTCTATGAGGATATACTGTTTTTGTGGTGAGGTGTATTCGATTTTTATTTTTTTGTCTTTTAGTATAAAAGCTTTTCCTTCGAAAGTTTGCTGGTCAAACCCTTCTATTAGAGAAATCTGGGTAAACTCTATATATACACCTTTGTGTTTTTTTGCTTTTTCTATAAACTCTTCAAAAGAGTTAGCTTTTGATAGAGAGAATATCAAAAGTAAAGTTAAAAATATTTTCTTGACCATTAGTACAGAGCCATAGCTAGTTTTTTTCTGTACTCTTTAGTTAGAGGGTCGTTTTCCCCAAGAAGATTAAATATGGCTATCATGGCTTTCCTTGCTCCATCATCTCGGTATTTTCTATCTGTTTGGACGATTTTCAAAAATAAATCTAGAGCTTTTTTGTAATCTCCTTCTAAAACTGCGCAGGAAGCTTCTTTGAATAGTTTGTCTAGTTCTGTTTCTGGTTGGGAAGACTCACATACCTTTTTGAAGGTTATTAGCTCTTTTATAGCTTGGGCTTCGTTAAAATATTCTCTATCGTATTCTTTTATCTCATCTATAAGTTTTTGGGCAATGTCTAATTTGTTTTCATTTATAAAGAATTTTGCGGCTTCTAGAATCACTTTTTTGTTTTGGGGATGTTTGTCTAGTAGGTATCTAAAAATCTCTTCTGCTTTTTCTCTGTTTCCGTTTAATACTTCTATTTTTGCTTCTTCTAAGAGTTTGTCTACATCTGTCTTGATATGTTTTGATAGAATCTCTCTTATTTTTGATTCTGGTAAAGCTCCTACAAATTCATCTACTACTTTTCCATTTATCATAATTTTTACATCTGGAATCCCTTGAACTCCAAACTGATGTGCAAGGTTTTGATTTTCATCTACGTTTACTTTTGCTAAAACAAAGCCATATTCTTGTGCAAGCTTTTCTAGTATTGGTTTTAATATCTGACAAGGTCCGCACCACTGCGCCCAAAAATCTATCACTACAGGTTTTTCATAAGATTTTTCGATTACAGCTTCTTCAAAGTTATCTTCATTTACATCTATCGAGTAACTCATTTTGTACCTCCACTGATATTAGAATATTATAATAATCTATAAATCTTTAGGTAAGATTTCAATGTTTTTTCCTAGCATAAACTATTACTTCTGGAGGAGATATAGTAATTATTTTAATATGTTCTAGACCTTCTACTGCAACTTTTACTGGGAGTTTGTTCTCTCCCTCTTTTAGTTTAGAGCCGTCTATAAAGACATGTATCTTTGAGATGTCTAGCTCTTGTATATTTTTTGCTGTGCTTTCTAGTATGATTTTTACTCTTTCTGGTTCAATAGCTTCTATCTCTAGGTCTTCTCTAAGGTTTATAACATCTATATAACTGTATATCTCTAGATGGGTCTGTTTTTGGGAGGTTACATTTAGCCACATTAAAAACGCTACGATTAAAGATAACAGTTTTAAATGGAAGTTGTGGAATATTAGATTTTTTAGGAATTTCATGATTTTTTACCTTTTTTCTTGAATTTCCTTTTTATCTGTTCCATTAAAGGTGGAGGCTGACCTAAGAATTTTATAAGGTGTTGTTTTAAAGAGATTGCATCTAGATTTTTTATCAGTTTACCGTCCACAGCTATTGAGATTTCTCCTCTTTCTTCTGATACTACTATAGCTATAGCGTCTGTTTCTTCTGAAATACCTATAGCCGCTCTGTGTCGTGTTCCCATATGTTTGGGTATGTTTGGGTTTATGGTAAGTGGGAGAAAACAGTGGGCAGATGCTATTTTTTTGTCTTTTATGATAACCGCTCCGTCGTGCAGAGGTGTTTGGGGTATAAAAATGGTTATAAGTAACTCTAGATTTACCTCTGCGTTTATTTTTACACAACCTTCTATGTAGTTTTCAAGGTCTACACTTCTTTCAAAGACTATCAATGCTCCTATTTTTCTCTCTGCGAGAAAGGTAACCGCCCTTACAACTTCATCTATAACTCTCTTTTGGGATTGGGCTCCAAGGCTGAATAGCCCACTTTCTCCTAGTTTTGCCAAACCTCTCCTTAGCTCTGGTTGAAACACTACTATAAGCAAGAATAATGCTATCTGCCAGATATTGTCAAATATCCATAATACAGTGGGAAGCTGAAGTATCTTTGCAAACAGCCATATAGAAAGTATAAAAATCAAGCCTATGAGTATCTGCCAACCTCTAGTACCTGATAGGAATTTTAGCAGTTGATATATGAGAACAGATATTATCAGTATATCTAGTATATCGTTAAATCCCATATTTTGAATTTTTTCTAAAATCCAGTAAAAATTTTTATACAAGTTTGTATCCTCTAATCACATCTAACATGGTAAGAAATTCTCTTGTTTCTTTTACGTCATGGGTTCTTATAATGTTTGCTCCATTTAGTACCGCTATGGCGGTAGCTCCCAATCCTCCAAAGAGTCTGTCTTTTGGACTAGGAATATCTAGGTAACTTAGTAGGTTTTTTAAAATAGTCCCTATAAATGATTTTCTAGATATTCCTATCAAAATAGGAAATCCTAATATTTTGAACTCTTCCAACCTTTTTATTATTTCTACATTGTGTTCTACTTTTTTTCCAAAACCTATACCTACATCTATTATAAATCTATCTTCTCTTATACCGTAATTTTTGGCGTAGTTTATCTGTGTATCTAGGAAGTTTATGATTTCTTCTACTACATCATCATAGTATATTTCTCCTTTTTGCATGTCTTCAGGACGACCTTTGATGTGATTTATCACAACGGGACAGTCATACCTTGCTACTACTTTTGGCATGTTTTTATCAAAGCTAAGTCCGCTTATGTCGTTTACAATGTCTGCTCCTGCATCTAAAGAAGCTTGAGCTACTGGTGCTTTGTATGTATCTACAGATATAAGAAAGTTATCTCCTAGCTCTTTTCTTATAGCTTTTATTACAGGGATTACTCTTTGTAGTTCTTCTTCTTGAGTTATCTGTTTTGCACCGGGTCTGGTAGATTCCCCTCCTATATCTATTATGTCAGCTCCTTCTTCTAGCATTTTTGAAGCTCTACTGACAGCTCTATCTACATCTTTGTAAAAGTTGCCTCCGTCTGAAAAAGAATCAGGGGTAACATTTAGTATCCCCATTATTGCTGTTCTTGTTCCCAAATTTAGAAATTTTCCTTTGTAGTTTATCTTAAAATGCTGTTTGTGTAAGTTGACCCACTGTTGGGTTATCTCTTTTGCTGTTTCATTTTTTCCTTCTGATTTTAGGTATGAAACCAAATCTTTTAGGTCTTCTTTGTTCCTTATCTCTATAGGTTTTAAAAAAGGGTCTTTAAAGTAGGCTTTGTATATTTTTGTGTCTATAGGTCTTAAAAATACTGGTTTTTCCATATTTTTCTCCTTATAGTTTTAGAACACATTCTTTTTGTGGTTTTACTTTTCCTTTTTGTGTAAGAAACTGGGTATCTTCTTTTAATTTTGTTCTTAATATGTAGCCAAGACCTACTTCTGATTTTGGACTAACTGAAGTTATAACTCCTACTTTTTTTTCACCTTCAAATATCTGGTCATCTTCTTTAATATCTCCTTGTAGTACAAACTTGGTAAGGGTTCTTGGAGTCCTTCCTCTAAAATGTACTCTAGCTATCGCTTCTTGTCCTATATAACAGCCTTTTGTAAATGAAAAAGCGTACTGTCCTATATTCGCTTCTAGTGGGTGAAAACCTTCTTTTAACTCTTTGTGTATTTTAGGCACACAGTTTTTTATCCTTATATCTTCGAATTCTTCCTCTTCTATTTTTTGGTTTTTCGGGAAAAGGTCTCTTATCTTTTCGATTTTTCCAAAAATATCAAATCCTGTTTCTCCTATCCTAAGAGGGTTTTGTGCTATGTAGATGTTATCCTTTTTGAAAAATTTAAATTTTTCAGGTATATTTTCAAATATGTTTTTTAGAAATTTTTCACTGTCTTCTCCAAAGATATAGATGTGTGCGTATTCTAATGTTAAATCTTCAAAAAATACTTGAAGAGAGAGTTTTATTTTTGTAAACTCATCTATTATCTTTTTTGCATCAGCACAAGTATCTAATATAAAGAAGTTATCATCTCTATACACATAGAACTCTTCTTTAGGTTGACCGTTTCCAGTTAGCCATAGGTTGTAGTTAAACTCCCCACTTTTTAAAGATGCTATATCATTTGTTAGAGTACTTTGTAAGAAAGATATATGTTCTTCTAAAAAGCCTTTTGGTAAAACTTTCCCCTTTTTGCCGTATACTTTTATTTTGGTTCTATCTATTTTTATCCATTTCATATCTTTTTCCTCTTGAACAAAAAAAATTTTTATAAATAATTATATTCTATGGAAAAGATATTGGAACACAAACGATTTTTGGAGCAAGCCTATTTAGAATCTATAAAAGCACTAAAAAAAGGAGAAGTTCCTGTAGGTGCAGTAGTCGTTAAAGATGGGAAAATCATATCCAAAGGGCATAATCAAAGAATATCTAAACAAAACCCTCTATACCATGCAGAGATAGTAGCCATACAAGAAGCATCAAAAAAACTAAACAGCTGGCGTCTTGATGACTGTATTTTGTATACCACTTTAGAACCATGTGCGATGTGTGCTGGAGCTGTAATGCAGGCAAGAATCAAAAAGGTCATATTTTGTGTAACTGATACAAAAGGGGGAGCGGTTGTAAGTAATCTAAATATCTTTGATTCAGGACTTCCTTTTCGTGTGGATTATGAGTTTATCCAGATGGATAAACCAAAAGAGCTTTTACAAGAATTTTTTAAATCATTACGAAAATGATGTCACTCTAGTTCAAATACAGATATAACCTTTTGATTTCCATTTAGTTTTATAGCTTTTAACTTTTTTCCTTTTAACAGTTCTATTTTTACAACTTTTCCAGACACACCAAGGTCAGTATTTTCATCTAAAAGGTAACCTTTTATCGGTTTTTTCAAAGTGGGAACTCCATCTGAATTCACACAGACTAACTCGTTGAGGATAACAAATACCTTCTTTAATTCTAGATTAGAACCTGCTTTCCCATTTAGGAAGCATCTTTTGTAGTTAGGATTTTTTAGATATTTGTTCCTAAATAAGAAAAAAGGCTCTTTGTTTAGAAAAACAGAGATAGGTATTATAAATTCGTATCTTGTACTAGCTTCTAACGCTACTATTTCGTCCCAAACTTTGCCTTTTACTATTATTTTTCTGCTTAAGTCTTTGTATGCATAATTCTCATACAGGTAAGTGTTATCTTTTCCAGAGGAAAAACTAGTAATAAATAAACTAGAAAAAGCGATAAAGAGAAACCTCATCTTTAACCCCATTTGTATTCTATAATTTTTTTGACAGATAATTTTATCATACCACAAATATTCAGGAGTATATAAAGTATGAGTAATATATATTTAGTTGGTTTTATGTGTAGTGGGAAAACCACCATCGGAAAGCTACTATCAAAAGAGACAGGTTTAAAATTTGTGGATATAGATAAATTAATAGAGGAAGAAACAAAAACCGAAATAGCAGATATATTTAAAAACTATGGAGAAGAATATTTTAGACAGCTAGAAAAAGAAAAGATGAAAGAAATATCCCAAAAAAAAGGATTGATAGTGTCTACAGGAGGCGGTCTTGGAGCAGATATTGAAAATATGAACCTTATGAAAAAAACAGGTACAGTCATATGGTTAAAGGTATCTTTAGATACAGTCTTAAAAAGATGCATAAACGACAAAACAAGACCTATTTTAAATTTACCAAAAGATAAGTTAACGCAACTGTTCAAAGAAAGGGAAACTATCTATAAATTGGCAGACTTTAAAATAGATACAGAAAAACAAACTCCAGAAGATACTGTCAAAGAAATCACATTTTTATTAAAATTAGCAGGGATACTATGACAGATTTGTTTACAGGTATAGACATTGTAGAAAACATAAGGATAGAAAGGGCTTGCAAAAGATATGGAGATAGATTTTTAAAGAAAATCTATTTTGACTCCGAAATCCAATACTGTAAGAAAAAAATAAATAAATATGAATGTCTTGCAGTAAGATTTGCGGCAAAAGAAGCCACTATAAAGGCTGTTAATTTAGCTTTTGGGGTAAATCTCTCTTTTAAAGAGATAGAGGTAAAAGGAAAAGAGAACAGCCCTGCAGAAATTTTACTGCACCTCAAAGACAAAAATAAAAAACTCCTAAACAAGCCTTTTAAAATAAGGATTTCCCTTTCTCATGAAAAGAATTATTCAGTAGCTATAGCGGTAATTATCATAGTTTAATGCAGAAAAAAATATGCACCATGAAAAAGAAAAAAAACCGCAATTGCTTGATTTTAAAGCGATTCTCATTTTTGGCACACAACTTGATATACATATCCTCCAAAAAGAAACTTTGGAGGTATCAAAATGAAAATATCAACAGAAGAGAGAAACAAAATAATAATGGAGTTCCTTCCAAGGATAAATTACATAGTAAATAGACTAAAACAAGAATCTTTACCCCCAACAGTTACAGAAGAAGACCTCATAAATACAGGAGTTCTTGGGCTTATAGATGCTATAGAAAAATACGACCCATCAAAAGGAGTAAAACTATCTACATATGCAGAGATTAGAATCAGAGGTCACATAATAGATAGTCTTAGGAAGCTTGATTGGGTTCCAAGAAATGTAAGACAAAAAGCTAGAGAGATAGAAAATGCAATCCTAGAGGTAGAAAGCAGACTAGGGAGAGAAGCTACAGCTGAAGAAGTGGCTAAATATCTAGGAATTTCTGTAGAAGAGTATATGAAATATGCACAAAAAGTATCTAACTCCACATTAGTATCTATAGAAAAAGGTATTGGAAATGACGAAGAAGGTACTACAAAACTTTGGCAGATTATAGCTATCAATGATGATACCCCTGATAAATTTGTAGAGGAACAGCAGTTGAAAGAGATATTATCTGATATAATATCTAAATTAAACGAAAAGGAGAGATTAGTTATCAGCCTTTATTACTATGAAGAGCTTTCAATGAAAGAGATTGGAGAGGTTTTAGGTCTTACTGAATCGAGAATCTCCCAGATACATACGAAAACTATGATGAAAATAAGGAACATGATACATAAATATCTATCCAATGAAGGAAAATAATACATATCTAGAGTATCTAATAAGTGATTTAGAGTTTTTTCTTTTTTCTAAAAGACAAAAGATAGATGAGTACATAAAAGATAAACAATTTATAACTTATAAAGACAGTATATTTATCTTTGACTACCTAGTAGAAGGCTTTGATAAAACAACAAACCTTTTCAAACATCTAAAAGAGACAAAAAATCCAAATCTTATACGAGATGTATGTATACTATCATCAGAGATGCTTTCGTGGATAATATTTTCCTTCCCCTCTATAGAAAAAAATTTAGAAATACTGATGTACGATTTTAAAATCGGAAAAAAACATATAATAGACCATCTTGGGGAGAACTTGATACTTTTAGATGAACTAATAGACAAACCAGATAAACTAAAATTTTTCTATCCAGACATTATAGACTCTATGCAAGACCTAAATATGAGTTTTGGATACGTGCAAAAGCTTATAAAAGAATCACAAAAAGAGCATTAACTCTCTTTAGTTCCCCTTATAAGAGATAACCCACCGTCAACAACGATAGTCTGCCCTTGAATCCATTCAGCTTCAGGAAGACACAGTAAAGCTACAACATTAGCCAAATCTTCAGCAGTACCAAATCTGCCTAACGGAGTCATTTTGGATACTCTTTCTTTGATAAGCTCATAATCAGGAAAAAGCTGAAGAGCTTCTGTATCAACAGGACCTCCAGATACAGTATTCACATTAATACCCATAGGACCAACCTCTACAGCTAAGTACCTTACGAGTGCCTCTAGAGCAGATTTAGCCGCCGCATGAATAGCGTAATAAGGCATGTAGTCTTTTGTCCCTGTGGAAGAGATAGCTATAATTTTACCCTTCCTATCTTTCATCAAAGGTACCGCTTTTTGTGCAGACCAAATAAAACCTTTTACCGTTATGTTAAATATCCTATCTGTACCTTTTTCTCTTAGTTTTAAAAAAGGTGCAAATCCTCCAACCACCTCTCTACCTGAAGCAACAGCATTACTTACAAAGATGTCCAAATATCCAAACTTATCTTTAATCTCCTCAAAGACTCTATCTATGTCTTCTTTTTTCCCAAAATCTCCTTGAATCGCATAACCTTTTCTTCCTTTTGCTTCTATCTCTTTAATTACTTGGTCAGCTTTTTCCTTATTTTTGTAATAGTTTATTATTACATCAGCTCCCCAGTCTGCAAGTTTGAGAGCCACTGCTTTGCCTATCCCTCTGCTTCCTCCTGTTATAAAAGCTAACTTCCCCTCTAACACTTTGTCCATCAAGTTCTCCTTGTTATTTTTTTGGTAAACATTATACCAAAATTATAGTTTTTATAAAAAAAATGGTAAAATCTTTATCTTAAATCAAAATTTTTAAAATCGGGAAAACAACAGGAAAGATGCTTTCACAGATTTTCATAAAAAAATTTTTATATTTTAAAGATATAGAAGTCTCCTTTTCAGAAAAACTAAATGTTATAACAGGGGAAACAGGAGCAGGTAAATCTTTGATTATAGATGCTATCTTGTTTGCCTTAGGAGAAAGAGGTAAATTTGAAGAGGGAGACTATGTAGAGCTTGTGTTTGACAATGTAGAAAATGAGTATGCAGAAGACAGTACCCTTATCGTGGCAAGGCAGGTTAAAAATGGGAAAAATGTCTACTATATAAACGGTAGAAGAGCTACTTTATCTACTCTAAAAGAAGCTACTTCAAACATAATAGAGCTACACAGCCAGCACCATCAGCAAAAACTATTAAAAAAAGAGTTTAACAGACAGATACTAGATAGTTTTGCCCAGATAAAACCTCTTTTAGATAGGTATAGCGAGCTGTACAATGAGTATAAAAAGTTGCTAAAAGAAGAGGAAGATATTAAAAATCAGCAGATAAACAGCCTAAAAGAGCTTGATATACTAAAATTTCAGCTTAATGAACTAGAGTCTGCATCTTTAAAAGAAGGAGAGAAAGAAGAGTTAGAGAAAAGGTACGAATATCTATCTAACATAAACTTTATAAAAGAGAATATATACTCTGCCCTTCATCTCTTAGAAGAAGATGAAAAAAGTGTAAATATCCAAATCTCTTCAGTAAAAAAACTTCTCGAAAAAATTTCCAACGTTAGCGGAGATATAAAACAAATACTAGAAAACCTTGATACTGCCCTATCTATACTATCTGATGTATCCTACTCTTTATCAAAGATAGAGATAGAGGTAGACCCAAAGGAATTAGAATTTATAGAATCAAGGCTAGATACTATCAATTGGTTAGAGAAGAAGTATAATACAGATGAAAAAGGTTTAATACAGTTAATAGACCAAATTCAAAATAGAATCTCTGCTTTAGAGAACTTAGAAGAGCGACTTCCAATAATAGAAGAAAAAAGAAAAAAAGTATACGAAAAAGTAGTTGAATTAGCTGAAAAAATCTCTAAAAAAAGAAAAGAAGCTTCCTCAAAATTTAGTAAGCAGATAAATGAACATCTAAAAGATTTAGCACTAAAAAATAGCATTTTTAAAGTTTTAATCGAAGAAAAACCATTAGACCAGTACGGAAAAGATAGGATATTATTCTTATTCTCTGCCAATCCCGGTTTTGAGCCAAAGCCTATAGATGAGACTGCATCTGGAGGTGAAATATCTAGACTAGCCCTTGCCCTAAAATTAGTATCTGGTCAATCTGTAGACTGTATGATTTTTGATGAGATTGATACAGGCATAGGTGGAAAAACAGGAATCCTTATGGCTGACAAACTAAAGTCTCTTGCATCTAAATTCCAAGTGATACTTATTACCCATCTACCACAAGTAGCCGCAGTAGCAGATAAACATATCTATGTAGATAAATTAACACACCCAAAAGAAACTATAGCTGTGGTTAAAGAGCTTTCATTAGAAGAAAAAAGGAAAGAGATAGCACGAATGCTTAGCGGAAGTATAGACGAAAGCTCTATTCAGCTAGCAAACAAACTAATAAAACAATAATTTTACTGTTACGATTTATACTTTTTCTTCAAAAGATTTTTTCTATACTCTTGAAGAGAGTTATGAGCAGTTCGTATAGGTTCAGGGAGTTTATAGTCACCTTTTATAGAACGGATAGCTACTTTTACAGCGCTGTCTACAGATATATTATTCCCCGGAGAGATAAAGAGAGGTTTTGAGTTTTTTCTTGTTCTAACTGCATAACCTCTTAACTGTTTATCTATGTAGATAGGCTTAGCTGAAAATTTTTTGTTTTCAGGCTCTTTAAAATTCCCTACAAGTTTCGATTTTGCGACTCCTACAGATACTTCGTCTGTAACAACACCAAAATGAGATGCTATTCCCATCATTCTAGGGTGAAGAATACCTTGACCATCGATAAGGAAAACGTCTGGTTTTATCTTGAGTTTTTTATAAGCTTCTAATATAACAGGAAGCTCCCTGTATGCCAAAAAGGTAGGTATATAGGGAAAATCTATCTTCTTTTCAGCATAAACAATATCTTTTAGCTCAAAAGTATCTATATCAAATACAGTTATACATGCAATACTAGTAGTTGGGTTAGTCCAGATATTTGTAAAAGTTACATCTACACCAGCTACAAGTTTTACTTTCTGTGGAGGAATCTTATCTTTAAGATTTATTTTTGAAGAGAGTCTTATCTGTTCTTTTTCTAAATCTTTAATGTCTATATTTTCAGGTTTCATCATTTTAAAATTACAGCTTTTTCTATAACCACTGGCTTGGTAGGTACGTCTCTCATATAACCATAAGGAGTTATAGCTGTTTTTGTAGGTATCTTGGCTATTTTGTCTACTACTTCCATTCCTTTTATTACTTTTCCAAAGACTGTATATCCCCAACCTTGAGGTGTTTTGCTTTTAAAATCCAAGAAATGGTTGTCCTTTAGGTTTATAAAAAATTGGGCATTTGCACTGTGAGGGTCTGAAGACCTTGCCATAGCTACAGTTCCTCTAAGGTTTTTCAGACCATTATCAGCTTCATTTGGTATAGGAGGATATTTTGGTTCCCGGTATTTAAAGTTTTTATCAAATCCTCCAGCTTGGATTACAAAGTTAGGTATGACTCTGTGAAATATTAAACCATCGTAAAACCCTTCTTTGACATATCTTAAGAATTGTTTTACAGTTTTTGGAGCTTTTTTTGGATACAGCTCTATATAAATCTCACCTAAATTAGTTTTTAATAAAACTACTGGGTTTTTTTCTTCTGCAAAAGTATTGAAAAACATAAACAAAACTGCAAACATACCAATTAAAAACTTCATATTCTTACCTCCTTAAACAAGACCATAATCAACGAGTAGCTGTGCTATTTGTACAGCGTTTGTAGCCGCACCTTTTCTTAGGTTATCTGCCACAACCCACATAGACAACCCATTATCAAAAGCCAAATCTTTTCGGATTCTACCTACAAAAACATCATCTTTGCCTTCCACATCTATAGGCATAGGATATACATTATTTTTAGGGTCATCTTCCATAATTATTCCCGGAGCAGAAGACAAAATCTGTTTTGCTTCTTGAGGGGTTATAGGTTCTTGGGTTTCTATTGTTACACTTTCACTATGCCCTATAAATACAGGGACTCGAACACAAGTAGCAGAAACCTTTATGTCTGGAGCATGCATGATTTTTCGTGTTTCATTTAGCATTTTCATCTCTTCTTTTGTGTAGTCATTCTCTAAAAATATATCTATCCTTGGAATGACATTAAAAGCTATACTAGCTGGAAGAGCTTGTGGGGTGTAGTGTTCTCCCTCAAATCTAGCCTTCACTTCTTTTTGTAAGTCTTCTATAGCTTTTGCTCCAGCTCCAGATACAGCTTGATATGTAGATACTATTACTCTTTTAATCGTTTTTTTTCTGTGTATTGGATACAAAGCTACTACCATCTGAATAGTAGAACAGTTAGGGTTTGCTATTATTCCTTGATGGTTTTTAACATCTTCAGGATTTACTTCTGGTACTACTAGAGGGACTTGAGGCTCCATTCTAAAAGCTGAACTGTTATCTATAACTACCGCTCCTTTCTCTACAGCTATTGGAGCCCATGTTTTGCTCCTTGTAGAGCCTGCTGAAAATAGGGCTATATCTATACCTTCAAAGGATTCACTACTTACTGGTTCTACTGTATAGGTATCTCCTTTGAAGTTTATTTCTTTTCCTGCTGACTGCTTAGAGGCAAGGAGCTTTAGTTTACCTATAGGAAAATTTCTTTCTTCTAGTACTTTAAGCATCGTTTGTCCTACAGCTCCAGTAGCTCCTAAAATAGCCACATTATAAAGCTTCATTAAAATCCTCCGTTAGTAGCTTTTATAATATTATATTGGTTTTATCAATACAAAAGGAGAGAATGATGAAAGAAGAGTTAAAAAAGCTTATTTTAGAGAGAGCTTTAAAGGTTTCAGATAAACCTATATTCAAGCTTTCCTCTGGAAAGCTTAGCACATATTATCTTGACCTTAGAACAGTTACATTAGATTCACAAGGGGGATATATCATTGGTAATGTCATTTTTGATATGGTGAAAGAAAAGAATCCAGATGCTATAGGAGGTCTTACTTTAGGAGCAGACCCAATATCTTATGCTACTGCTATAGTATCTTACATAAGGAATAAACCTATAAAGCCATTTATTGTAAGAAAAGAACCTAAAAAACATGGAACAGGAAAACAGATAGAAGGAAATATTAAAAAAGGAGAGAAGGTTTTTATTGTAGAAGATGTTGTCACTACAGCTTCTTCTTGTTTAAAAGCCGCAAAAGTGGCAAAGGAAAGTGGCTTAGAGGTTTTAGGTATAATCGCTCTTGTTGATAGAGAAGAAGGGGGAGCTGAAAATATAAAAAAAGAAGGTCTAGAATTTTACCCAGTTTTTAGAGTTTCACAACTTCTTAATTATAATAATAACTACTAAGATTAAAATTTCTAAAAAAGAGGCCTCATTGCGAGGCCCCAGGATTTGGGGGAGGGAAGGGGGGAGGTTCTAATTAATTTATAATAACTAAAATTTATTGTCAATAACTTTTACAAAAAGTTAATAACCACTTCCAAAAGTTCATAACTTTTTATTCAAATAGCTCTAAAACCCTTTTGATACGGGCTTTTACTTCCTCTACACCGATTACATCAATCAGAAGGTCTAACCCTACACCAGAGTGTTCTCCTGTTAATGCTAGTCTTATCGGGTGGTATAACTGTTTTCCTTTGACTCCTAGTTCTTTTTGTATCTCTTTCATAATTTTTTTAAAATCTTGGCTTGTTAGGCTGTCTCTGTCTTTTATTTTTTCATAAAACTTTTGGATAACTTTATAAGCGGTTTCACTTTTTAACTCTTCTTTTGTTTTTTCATCAAATTCGAACTCCTGAACGAAAAATGGACGCGCCCTATCTTTTATCTCACTTAGCGTCTCTATACTGTCTCTTATAGCATTAAGAACTTTTTTGTAATACTCAAAATCTGCTATGTATCCAAACTTTTTAAAAAAGGGTTCAGCTCTTCTTGTAAGCTCATCTAGAGAGATTATCTCCCTTATATACACTCCATTTAGCCATCTTAGTTTTGTTCTATCAAAGACTGCTGGAGACTTGTGTACATCTTTAATATCGAACTCTTTTATGATTTCTTCTTTTGATAGGATTTCTCTGTCTTCTTTTGGGTGCCAACCAAGAAGGGCTAAAAAATTAAATAATGCTTCTGGCATATACCCTTCTTCTTTAAATGCTCGTACAGATACAGCCCCATGTCTCTTAGACAGTTTACTTCTATCTTCTCCTAATATTATTGGCAAGTGGGCAAATTCTGGTATTGGAAACTCTAATGCTTCATAGATTAATATCTGTTTTGGAGTATTTGATAGGTGGTCTTCTCCTCTTATAACATGAGATATTTTCATTAAAGCGTCATCTACAACCACTACAAAATTGTAGGTAGGCATTCCATCTTGTCTTACTATTACAAAATCTCCAAACTCATCTACATTTATTTCTATATGACCTCTTATAAGGTCATCGAATATTATTGTCCTTCCATCTGGAACTTTGAATCTAACTACAGGTTTTATACCTTTTTCTTCATATCGTTTTTTTTCTTCTGGGGTTAGATGTCTACATTTTCCGCTGTACCTAGGGGGTCTTCCTTCTGATAGAGCTTTTTGTCTTTCTTTTTCTAACTCTTCTGGTAGACAGTAACAGTAGTATGCGTGTCCAGTTTCTAAGAGTTTTTCTATATATGTTTTGTATATATCTAATCTTTCAGACTGCCTATATGGAGCATATTCTCCACCAACATCTGGACCTTCGTCCCATTGGATACCAAGCCATTTTAGGTCTTCTATAAGCATATCTTCATACTCTTTTTTGGAACGTTCTTTGTCTGTGTCTTCGACTCTAAGGATTAGCTTTCCTCTGTTGTGTTTTGCAAATAGATAGTTAAATAAAGCTGTTCTAGCATTTCCAACGTGAAGATAACCAGTTGGGCTAGGTGCGAATCTAACTCTAACCAATCTTAATCCTCCTTGATTTTTGCTTTGTATAAAAATCTGTTTTCTGTACCTTTTATAAGTCTTTCTATGTTAGATGAATGTTTTATAATGATTATCAAAGATACGATAAATGCTCCTAAAGCCAAATATATGTCCTTTTCTATATAAAAAAGTATTACCCAAGAGATAGAAGATGCCATTATAGACGCCAAAGATACATACCCAGATACAAGGAAAACTCCCAACCAAAATAGAAACACTATTAACGCTGTTTGAGGTGAAAGTGCCAAAAGTACTCCAAAACCTGTTGCTACACCTTTTCCTCCTTTGAATTTCATAAATATTGAGAAGCAGTGTCCAAGGATTGCCACAATAGCTACAAGCATCACTGCTCGTGTATCGTAGAAGAAATAATCGTAAGCGTAGTAAACAGGTATGTATCCTTTTAGTGCATCTAAAATCAGTACCAAGATACCCGCTTTTTTTCCTATGGTTCTTGCTACGTTTGTTGCTCCTATATTACCGCTACCTTCTTTTGTAACATCTTTACCAAAGATTTTTCCTACTATGTATCCAAAAGGAATAGATGTTATAAGGTAAGTAACTGTTAAATAAAATAAAAGTGTGTAGTCTATCATGCCCAAGCCCGGTTTTTATAGAAGATTTGAAAATATTGGATAGCTGATACATAAGCCATAATAATCGAAATCCATAAGACTACTGCTCCTATAGTTATGTATCCTATGGATAATAAGAATACTGCCAATAGTTGAAAGGTCGTTTTGAGTTTCCCAAGAAAAAATGCAGGAATAACTATACCTTTGTTTACCATTACGCTTCTAAGCCATGTAACTAAGAATTCTCGTGTTACTATAAGGAAAACAGGATAACTGTTTATATAATGTTTTTCTACGAAAGCTACAAGAACCGATATTATAAATATTTTGTCTATTGCTGGGTCTAGCAATTTTCCATGCTGGGTTACTTCGTTTGTTTTTCTAGCTATGATTCCATCTAACCAGTCAGATACAAGTGCAGATAAAACTAAAAATCCAGACAGGAGGTATATCTCCTGCTGGATTGAATATATCAAGACTGGTATAATTGCTAATCTTGAGAGAGTAACAAGATTAGCAACGTTTATCAATTTATGCCACCTTTCCTTCGTATGTAAGCAGGTATGTCTAGGTCATCATATATAGTCTCTTTTATAAAGGGACTTTTTATTCCTGAATTATCATCGACTTTTTCTTCTTTTTTATCTTTGCTCTTTAGTCTTGTTTTAATGGCTTCTTTTGGTTTTATGTCAGCGGTTTTTTCTTGGGCAAAATCTGTGGCTATCACTGTTATTTTCATTTCGTTGTCTAGACTATCAGACATAGATGCTCCAAATATTATGTGGGCTTCTTCGTGGGCTTTTTCTTTTATCTGGGATACTGCTTCTTCTACTTCTACTATAGATAAGTCAGGGCTTACTTCTATATTTATAATAAGTCTTCTAGCTCCGTCTATGGTGGTATCCTCAAGTAGTGGGGAGGTTGTGGAGGCTAGTACTGATTCTGCTATTTTATTTTCTCCTTTCCCACTTCCTACACCTATTAATGCTTTTCCACCGTTTTCCATAATGGTTTTTATGTCTGCAAAGTCTGCATTTATAAGTCCCGGTACTAGTACTAGGTCTGTTATTCCTTTTACTGCTCTGTATAGTATGTCATCTACTAGTTTGAAAGCTTGTGAGAAGGCTAGGTTCCTTCCTGCTATAGATAGGATTCTTTGGTTGTGAATTACTATATAAGTGTCAACTTTTTCTTTTAGTTTGTTTAGTCCTTCTTCTGCTAACTGCGCTCTTATCTTTCCTTCAAAGTTAAATGGTTTTGTTACTACTGCGACAGTTAATATTCCCATCTCTTTTGCGGCTTCTGCTATTACTGGTGCGGCTCCTGTTCCTGTACCACCTCCTAGTCCAGCCGCTATAAATATCATGTCAGCTCCTTCCATAGCGCTTTTTATCTCTTCTAGGTTTTCTTTTGCGGCGGCTTCTCCTAACTCTGGTTTTGAACCTGCTCCTCTTCCTTTTGTTATGTTTTCTCCTATATGGATTTTATTTGGTACAGGAAGGGAGTTAAGGTGCTGAAGGTCTGTGTTTACTATGTATAAGTCTACATCTTGGAGACCTTCGTTGTACATTCTTGCTACTGCGTTACTTCCTCCTCCTCCTACACCAATCACTTTAATTGTACAGGGATTTTTAGCATCATAGTTAAAATTTTCCATAATTTTATCCTCCATAAAGCTGAATCTTCTTTGTATCAATAGAACCAGTTTCTAACTGTATCCATAAATTCTTTTATTTTGTTAAAAAAGCCGTGATTTCTGTTTAGTTCTGGAGATGAAATTATATTAGTACTGTCTCTTAACATTGTTAACATTCCTATTGATGTTGCGTATTGGGGGAAGGATAGTTTTTCACTGAATCCTCTGTAATCTTTTGGTTTTCCTATTCTTACATCAGTTCCAAAGGAAGCTTCTGCTAAGGTTTTTAGATGCTGAATATTTGCAACTCCTCCTGTTATGACTATTCCTGCGTTTACTTTTCCTAGGAGCTGGGTTAACTGGAGTTCTTTTTTGATAAGGTCAAAGATGTCTAAAACTCTTGCTTCTATTGTTTCTACTAGTAAACTTTTATTTATTTCTATAGGTTCTTCGTAACCTCTTGGGTATATGTTAATAGTTTCCTCGGGGTCAACCGCTTCTACTATCGCTACTCCATGTTCTTTTTTTAGGGCTTCTGCATCTTCTTTGGAGACTTTGAATCTATGAGCTATGTCCATAGTTATCTGGTTTCCACCTATAGGTATTGATTTTGTGTATTCTATAGCTCCTTCTATGTATATTGCGATGTCTGTCGTGCCAGCTCCTATATCTAAGAGGATAACTCCCATTTCTTTTTCTTCATTGTATAAAACTGATGTAGCAGAAGCTACTGAATTTGCAACGAATTCAGCAGGAAAGATTCCGGCACTTTCTATAACTTTTTTGAGGTTGTAGTATGAAGTTTGTTTATCTAATATTATGTGAAATTCTGCTTCTAATTTAGATGCTATCATTCCTTCAGGGTCAAGAACATCATTTTCATCGTCTATTATGTATCTCTTTGCTAGAGCGTGGATTATTTCGTAGTTTTCTTTTGATGCTTTTGATATAACTTTTGCGTGTAGGCTTTCTATATCTTCATGTGTGATTTCTTTTTGGCTTACTCCAAATGTCAAAAACTCTTTGTCGTTTTGATACTCTATGTGGGGACCTCCTATATTTACTATTGCGTCTACTATTTTAAATCCTGATGTTGTTTCTGCTAAGTTTACAGATTCTCTAATTGATTTTATAGCGTCGTTTCTATTTGTGATTACTCCTTTGTCTATGCCTTTTGATTTAGATTCGCCAAATCCAATAATATGTAAATCTCCTAATTCATCAACTTCTCCTACAACAGTAGTAACTTTTGATGTTCCAATATCAATAGCTACTATAACTTTTTCTTTTTCCATTTTTATCTCCTTGCCACTACTATTGAATCAAAACTAAAATCTATATATTTATATTTACTAATATCTACTTTTCTAAAAAAGCTTTTCGCCCTTTTTATACTTTTGTTTAAGTTTTCTTTGCTAAATACTAACGTTTTTCCATCTTCTAAAATACATGCAATCTGACTAATATTTATTATATATTTTTTTATATTTAAGTCATTAAACGATTCACTTATTTTTTGTATATTTTTTATAGTTTTTTTATCCATCATAGAATCATTATAAATAATTTTATATTTTATGTTTTCTAAATCCTCTTGATTAAAATATTTTAAACCAATTATTTCAAATTTGTTGTCTAAAACGAACTTTTCCTTTCTAAATTTAATCAAGGCTAAGGGAGTTCTCTTTTGGAGTTTTATTTTTATGACTTTAGGCTTGATTACTTTGATGTTCACATTCTCTAATATTGGATATTTTTCTTTTATCTTTTTTTCTATTTTATTTGTGTTTAAAAATACCCAGCTTTCTTTTTCAAAAATTTTTTTTATTTCTTTTTGATTTATTTTGGTATATCCTTCTATTTCTATTTTGTCGATTTTTATTAGCTCGTTTATTATTGGTATCTGTGGTAAAAATAAACCTAAAGATGCACATATGATAAGCCAGATTGATACAAGTATGAATCGCAGTTTTATAACCTTTTTAGGTTTTCTTTTTTTCTTTACCATATAAAGCCCCCATTATTATGTTTTCTATAAGTGTATCAAAATCTAATCCTGATGCTAATGCTGATTTTGGCAGTAAGCTGTGGTCTGTCATACCGGGTATCGTATTTATCTCTAGTAGATAAGGTGTATCATTTTTGTCTAAAATGAAGTCTACTCTTGCTGTTCCTTTTACTCCTAATAGCTCACAGCTTCTCTTGGCTATTGCTTTTATCAACTGGTATGTATTTTTTTCTATTTCTGCTGGACAGATATATTTTGTCTTTGTAGATAGATATTTGTTTTTGTAATCGTAAAAACCTTCTTCTACTAAGATTTCTACAATCTCTAAGGGTTCTTCGTTTAGTATACCTACTGTAATTTCTCGACCTTCTATATATTTTTCTATTACAATTTTAGAATCTAGTTTGTAGGCTTCTTTTACCGCTTTTTCTAGTTCCTGTCTGTTTCTAACTATAAATACTCCTACGGAAGAGCCTTCTGTAGCAGGTTTTACTACAGCTGGAAATTCTATTTTTGGTATCTCTCTTTGGGAAGAAGTTAGGGTTATTCCACTTGGTACAGGGATTTTATATGCTGAAAGTATACTTTTTGTTATACTTTTATCTATAGTTATAGCGCTAGCTTTTGGGTCAGAACCAGTATATTTTATGTTTAAAAATTCTAGTAAACTTTGAATAGTTCCATCTTCTCCTCCTTTACCGTGGAGAGCTATAAATGCAAGGTCTGGCTGGTATTGGACTATTTTGTCTATAAATCTTTTTTTGTCTATAGGGTCAAAAACTTTGTAAGGTATCCCTAGTCTTTTTAGGGAGTTTTCTACCGCTTTTCCACTTTTTATAGATATTTCTCTTTCTGAAGATGCTCCTCCGTATAAAAGTGCTATTTTTAAGTTTTTATTCAACTATTTTTACCTCTCTTTGAAGTTTTATGCCAAAGTTAGAATTTACAAGATTTTCGGCGTATTCTAACAGTTTTATTAAGTCGCTGTAGGTTGCTTTTCCAAGGTTTACAAGGAAGTTTGCGTGTTTATTAGAGAAGGCTATCTCTTTTATTTTGTATCCTTTTAGTCCAGATTGTTCTAGTAAAAATCCAGCAGGGTACTGTTTTGGATTTTTATAGGTAGAGCCACAGGTATGTATGTTTACTGGCTGTTTTTTGTTTCTATTTATTATTATCTGTTTTATTATTTTTGAGATAGGTTTGTTTGTTTTTTTTAGTTTTAAAATAGCAGAGAGTACTATGCCTTCCTGTTGGAACTGGGTATACCTATATCCATACAGTATGTCTTCTTTTTTGCTCTCGATTATTTCGTTATGTCTATTTAGCCAGTATACTTTTTCTACTATATCAAAAATTTCTGTGTTAAATGCACCAGCATTCATAGATATAGCCCCTCCGATGGTTGCTGGTATACCAGCGAGATTCTCAAAACCTTCTAAGTTTTTTTCTTTTACTATAGATGTTATCTCTTTAAAAGAAACTCCTGCTGATGTGTGTATATAAAAGTAATCTCCTTTTTCCCAGTATTTTATGTATTTAAATTTTCTTGTTGATATGAAGAAGTAATCTAATTTCCCATCTTTAAAAATTGTGTTGCTTCCTATACCTAGGAGGATTAGTTTTTTGTCCTTGTCTAGTGATTGTGATTGGATTATTTTGAATTCTTCTTCTGTTTTTGGGAAAAAAATGTGTTTACCGATGCCTCCAATTTTTATTGTACATAACTTTTCTAAGTTAACATTTTCTAAGGTATCAATCTTTTTTAAAGATGACATTTTCTATCTCTCTTAGTATTATTTCTTCACTATTTAGTATGGCATAGGATTTTAGTTTTGTTTGTATATCTTCTGGATTTTTTTTGAAAAATTCATTTATGTTTGCTTTTAGTCTTTCTATAGAGAGGTCTTCTTCTCTAATAACTTTTGATAGACCTTTATCTGCTAACCATCTCACGTTGTAGTATTGGTGGTCTGATGTAGCTAACCGATAAGGTATGTATATTGCGTATTTACCGTAAGCGATTAGCTCATTTACAGTACTTGCTCCAGCTCTTGATATTACTAGGTCAGAAGCCTTATACACAAGACCTATGTCTTGAAGATAATCATATGTAATCACGTTTTTCTCAAAAAAATCTCTTTTTATATTTTTTCCTCGTATTAAAATAAATTTAAAATCTTTTAACTCTTTAGACAACCGCCAAGTTACGTCTTCAAATATTTTTGCTCCTTGGCTTCCCCCTAAGATAAGTATTATTTTATCTTCTTGGGAGAGGTTTAAGATACTTCTAGCTTCTTGTTTTGATAGGGATAGTCTTTCTTTTATTTTCTTTCTTAAAGGTATGCCAGATTTTATAGATTTTTTTCTAAAAAATTTTTGAGTGTAATCAAAAGTATAAAAAATCTTTTTTGAAAATTTTGATAATAATTGATTGGAAGAGGAGGGTATTGAGTTTTGTTCGTGTATAAATAGCGGAGTTCTTGAAAAAAAAGAGGCAAGTCCTAAAGGTACTGCTGTATATCCGCCAAATACTATGGAGAATATTGGTTTTTCTTCTTTTATCAGTTTTTTTACTTTTTGAGAAGATTTTAATAACCTGTAGATAGAGTTTATTTTTGATTTTATATCTTTTCCTCTTACTGCAGATATGTCGAATAAGAGTTTTTCCCCATAGGGAAAATTTTCTACGGCTTCTATTCCTCTTTCTCCTCCTAGGAATAGTATCTGATACCCTTCGTTATATAACTTTTCCGCAAGGGATAAAGCTGGATAGAAATGTCCTCCAGTACCTCCTCCAGCTATGAAGACTTTACCTTTTTCGATAATTAATTCCTCCTGCTAGTTTAGGTTTGTTTCTCTCTTTTGATATTCTAAGTAAAATGCCTATATATGCCATATTTAGTACAAGAGATGAACCCCCATAGCTAATAAATGGTAAAGTGTATCCGGTAGAAGGGAACAAGCTTAGATTTATCAATATATGTAAAAAAGCTTGTAGAGAGATTATGTATGTGATTCCTACCCCAAGGGCTTGGACAAATCTATCTTCTTTTTGTAAAGAAATAGAGATACCTCTTATTAAGAGGTACAAAAATAGTATCAGTACAATCACTGCTCCAATAAAACCTGTTTCTTCTCCTATAAGAGCGTAGATGTAGTCTGTATGAATCTTTGGGAGGTAGTAGAATTTTTGAGTTCCTTCTCCAAAACCTTCTCCAAAAAAACCTCCTTTGACAAATGCTAAGATAGCTTCGAAAGGCTGATAAGTTTCAGAGCTTCTATATTTTAAAGGATCAATCACTGATAAAAATCTGTTCAGGGCATAGCTGTTGGTTAGTATTCCTACAATGATTATAGGTATAAATATAGAACCTAGTATAGCTATGTATTTAAATGAAAAATTCGAAGACAGCATGATTAAAAGTACCAGTAATGCGATAAATAAAGCTCCGCTGTTATGAGGTTCTATTAATATGAGAATCATAACAATGCTTGTAACAAATCCTACTGTAAGGATAGCTTTGAACTGCTGTAAATATCTGTCTTTTTTTAGTTCTATGAACCTTGCTAAGAACAAAACTATGGCAAATTTTGCGAATTCTGACGGCTGAAAGCTAAATGGTCCTATTTTTATCCATCTGTGGATTTGCGCTCCGCTTTTTAACTCTATAGGAGGTAATACCAAAACAAGAATAAGTAAAAAGATAGCTATCAAAATAGAAGGATAGGCAAACTTTTTCCATACAGATATAGGTATTAGGTATGCTATAAACATAGCTACAAAACCTATCATAACTATGATGATATGTTTTTCTATATACGGAAAAGAGTTGTTTTCTACTCCATGTATGGAAGAGGCACTAAACATAAAAATAAGACCTGTTATAAGTAAAAAAAGAAAACTTATAAAGATGCCTTTATCAAAATAAAAATCTCTAACCATCTATCTTAAAAAGGGCTTTTTTAAAAGCTTCCCCTCTTTCTTCATAATTTTTAAACATATCGAAGCTAGCACAGGCAGGAGAGAGAAGTACTATATCACCTGTTTCGGCACTGCTGTAAGCTTTTATTACCGCTTCTTCTATATTAGTGACTAATTCTATTTTACAACAGCCTTCAATCATATTTTTTATTTCATTTTTGCTTTTACCTAAAATAAAAGCTTTTTTTACTTTTTTAGATAGAAGTTTTTTTATAGCAGAAAATTCTCCCCCTTTATTGATTCCACCTAATATTAAGATTATATCTTTATCAAAAGATTTTACAGCGCTTTCTAGGGATTGGACTGTGGTAGATTTTGAATCATTGTAAAATGATACACCGTTTATCTGTTTTACAAATTCGAGTCTATGGGGAAGAGGTTCAAAAGTAGATATTTGTTTTTTTATCGTTTTTAAATCTACTTTGTACAAAAGAGCTATAGCTGAAGATACTCCAATATTTGTACTATTGTGAGTACCTATCAATTTTTTGTTTGTATTTTCTATTGTCACCAATCGATTGTGGATATTTATACGAATTTTTTTATCTTTTATAAAAATATCTGATTGGGGGTTTTTTTGGGAGAAAAACATCTTATTTCCAGAAGTCTTTACATGTTTAATACAATCATTATCGTAATTTAGTATAGCAGTACCCATTTTGTCTAGCCTCTTAAAAAGTTTTTCTTTTGACAAAAAATAGTGAGATAATTTTTTGTGCCAATTTAAATGGTCTTTAGAAAAATTCAAAAACACAGCAGTATCAGGTTTAAAAGTTTTTAGCGAATATATCTGAAAGGAAGATAGTTCTAGGACTATGATTCCCGGTTGTCTATTTGCTTTGTCTACTATTTGGATAAAAGGAATCCCATAATTACCTCCTATGTACACAGTGTAGAAACTTTTTAGAATGTGGGCTATTAATTTTGTGGTGGTGGATTTTCCATCTGTTCCTGTTATTACGATTATTTTGTTTTTTTTATCTAAGAATCTGTATGCAAACTCAATCTCTCCTATTATTTCTTTATTGTTTTTTTTAGCATCTTTAAAGATTCTATGAAAAAAAGGTATCCCGGGAGACACTACTATAGTGGTATAGTTTTTTAGTAGATTAGGATTATAGGTGTGGTCATCTACTAGGTCATTTTCTATTTTATTTTTATCGCAAAAGTTTTTAACTGCTTCTCCAGTTTTTCCTTTTCCATATATCAGTATTTTTTTCATCTTAGGTCTTGTTTTATTTATAAATGTCATTATAATTTAATTCTACTACGAAAATAACAAACAAAAATATAAATAAAAAAATGCCTAATTTTGTTGTCTTTCAACTTATAGCTAGGATAACAAAAATAGAAATGGGGAAATTTCTTTTAATATAAATCCTTAACAAAACTGTGGAAGAAGACTTTTTATATAAAAGTTTAGGAGGGGTTTAGATGTCAAAAGGATTATTTTTCCGTTTAATTTCTTTTTTAGTATTACCTATCTTAATTATCTCTTTCATTTCATCATGTAGCGGAGGAGATAGTCAAACAATTCTTCCAACTGACTATGAAGAACAACCAGCTTATACGGGAAATCCTGTTCTTTTAACACAAGATAGTGATGGAGATGGGATTTGTGATTATGTAGATTTGTATCCTAGTGATAACACGAAAAGTTTACCTACTATTAGTTCCGAGGTTGAGTTTAACAATAATATTGTTGATGCTACAGATTTAGCTAATGGAGGCACGTATCCTGTGGTGGTAGTAGGAAGCTTAGCAGAAGGTACAAACTATTACTATGATAATGATGTTTTCAAAATAACTGGGAAAAAGGGGGATAGACTATCTATAGTAGCTTTTAACGGGGAAATAAATCAAAATAGTAGTGGTTTAGAGATAACCATTCCTCAAGATAAAATACAATTTAAATTAGCTCTTTTGACTAATACCGGTAAAAAGGTAGCAGGTTTGCAGATTATAGACAAAACAGATATTGGTATAAGTGGAATTGGTGTGGTTCTTCCTTATGATGGGGATTTTTACTTAGAAATATCAAGTGAGCAGATTTTCTCTAAAAATTACAATTATCCGTATGTGATATTGATTCAAGAAGATAAGGATTTAGATGGTGTTAGTGACTTATTAGAAAAAGTTTTAAATTCTAATGAGAATCTACAGGATACTGATAGTGATGGGATTAGTGATTTTGAAGAAGTTTATGTATTCCTAGGTAGTGATGGTGGACTTTTTAATAAATGTACATCTACAAATTCTGCTGATGTTCAGTGGTGGGATATGGATAAGGATAATATCCCAAACTGGTATGATGTGGATTCAGATGGAGATGGACCACCAGATAGGATAGAAGGAGCATCGGATAATGATTTTGATTTTATCCCTAACTTTCTAGATACAGATTCTAATCAAGATGATATTCCAGATACAAAAGAGGCTGGAGAAAGTTTCCAAACACCTTCAGATGTAGATGGTGACGGAATATTTGATTTTGCTGATATGGATATAGATAATGACGGTATTCCAAATAATATAGATGCTAATAATGAACAGCAAACGATTTCTAACTATATCTTTGAAAACGGTGCTATTTATATATCTCAAGCTGAAACAGTTTTAGAAAATTATGTGATAAAGGATATTATGATTCCCGGAGAATCTTTGAGAATATATGCTTTGAATCTACCAGATTCTCTATATGTAATTTTTCCTATAGAGACAGGTACTATAGCTGTTCTACCAGATAACATAGATATTCAAAAAGGAACTCTTATAGTTAAAGTTCCAAATAATGTAGTAGATGGATATATATATCTGTATGACAATAAGAATAATAAGTTAAGTAATGGCTTATATATAGAAGTTAAGAACAAAAATGTAGACCCAATTATATATCCTTTAGAAAGGATACTAACTCCTGGTGAGTATGTAACTATCGAAGGATTAAATTTATTATCTGGTGATGTTACCCTTATCTTTACAAATGGAATTAATACTGTATCAGTAATAGGAAGGTCAAATGGAACTCAAATAGAATTTTCTGTACCTTATGATGCGGTTAGTGGTTTACTGTATGTACAAATAGGAAATAAACAAAGTAATAAAATTCCAGTTGTAGTAAATAGAAATGTAAATGTAAGCTTACAGATTCCTTCTTCAATAGATGTTAGTAATGATTTATTAAGGATATATACAAAAGGAAATGAATTTACCTTTGATAGTAGCTATTCAACCCAGATACCAGTAGAGAATAACTTTGTGGAGTTTATCACAACATCTATAGAACAAGATATAGATAATGATGGAAATATAGATATTTTACCTTTTTATGAAGGTATAGTTTTGCCAACTGATACTTATGTAGTTTTAGATAGTAAAACCACAGCTGTAAAGTGGATGTTCTTTATACTTGGATACCACTTGACCCAACCTCCTAGTCAGTGGGGAAATATAAAATCTGTGATAGAAACGACCCCAGAGGTAGATGATTTAGCAGACTATATAGATGAGCTATTGTCCAACGACATTTCGGCTTTATATAAGTTTGATGACCCAACTCTTCATGAAAAATATAAAACTGCTTTGCAAGCAGTTATAAATAATGTTTCTAACTTTTTATCTACTTTGGAATTAGAGCCAGAAATTAGACCTTCTGATGTTCAATATGATATATCTTTAACCCCAAAAGGAGCTGATATAGAATTAGCAAATGACACAAAACTGTTTTTAAGTGTTCAAGCTAAAACCAAAACAGGAACTGAAATAAGAAAACATATCAGTAGTCCTTGGGATAAAAATATAGTTGGCCCTCAATGGGGAGGACTATTGTTCTTAGCAAAGAAAACTGACATTAAAACATCAGGTAGAGATTCGGAAGTAGAAGTGATTACCTCTGGTCTAATAGACCCTAAACAGCTTGTAGATGCTTATAGGTATGTGATATTTAGAACGATTTTTGATGGTATAGTATATCCACCTTTAAATGACTTTGTTTTCCAAAAACTATTAGGTAAAAAACTTGGAAGTGATGCCATAGCATCGATAATCCTCGAGTTAAATAAGGGTCGTTTGGATTCATTTGCAGAATTGGTATCTACCTTGATTAGTAATCCTTCTCCAGATAGCATAGGAAAAGCGGTGGAAGATTATATTTTGAGTCCTTTTAAAGTAGCAGTTGACAGTTGTCTTCAAATTCCTCCTGGAGCTACATGTCAACAGTTGGCAATAGGTATTGCCAGAGTTGCTGGTATTAATCAAGATACGATATTTAACTTGTTAACAAAAACAATTGGCAAGGAGATAGCGGCTAGATTAACTCCAGCTATAGGTCAAATAAAATTAGCTCTAGACGTCCTCGGAGCGGTTAATACTGTTTCTGGGGTTTTAGTTACTATATCAGATATGATGAAAACTCCCGGATATGTAGAGTTTGAAGTAGATTTTCCTCTAGAGATTACAGATGTTAAACCTCTTTGTGTTAGTAAAAACGAGTATTTATTGGATAAATTTGCTCTTTTAATAGAAGGTAAAGGATTTACTCCATATTCAGAAGGCATTCTTTTCTTTAAAAAGACTATTTATCCAGAGGTTTATTTGGGTAATGTTAAGGGTAAAGTATTTAATGTAAATCAAGATGGTACATTGATTCATTCAATATTTAATATCAACGACTTTTCTGATGGTAATTATTCAGTTAAGGTTAAGCATCAAGGGCAAGAAGCTACCTTTAATGAAGAGATTGAAATTCTTGGAGAAAATAAGATTAGAATAACCAATTTAGAACCATCGAAGGGACAAGAGGGAGATGTGATAAAAATATATGGTTGTGGTTTTAGTTATGATCCTTCCTTAAATGAAGTTTATTTCTCTGGAGAGAATGGAGAAGAAATTAGAGGTTTTGTATTAAGGTCTTCTAGTGGAGTCCTAGAGGTAGTAGTTCCTAATGGAGTAGTTACTGGAGATGTATATGTCAAAGTAAAAGATGCTGTTAGCAATAGTCTGTTATTTACTGTAGAAAAAGCGAACGTAACTATAACATTTGGAGATTGTGGTCCTGTTAATGATGATACCTTCGCTCTATATATAGATGGAGAATTAGAATATAGCATGTCTGCACCAGCAAGACCTTTTGATGTAAATGTTAGCTTATCTGTTGGTACTCATGAAGTTAGATTAGTAGGTATAACTGCACCTGATAATATTGGGACTTATTGCATATACTTTTCAAGTAATGTAAGGATAATTTCAGGACCTCCTACTAGTGGTACAGACCTTACTGCTGGTGTTACCAAAATATGGGTTATTGAAGTTGTAGGAGATACTAACAGCCAGAGTTTACAATCTACTGACCGATTTGTTTTCCCAATAATGAAGGAATAAATAAAATGGAAAGTAGGGAGAAGTTTATAATTAATTTTGTAGCTTTCTCCCTCTTTCCGGCTATTTTTTGGTGCTGTGTTATTTTAGGATACAAGATAGGTTTTATTTCTTATGAATTAACAGAAGTTATATTTAGTAGACAGATGAGGGATTCTTTTATTTCTACAGCTCCATCTGGGTATCTTATTTTTTTTACGATTTGGTCTGCTGTAGGCAGTTTTATTGTGTGGAAATATAGACATATCAAATCTGTAAAACTATCTTTGTTTTTTGGGTTTATTGTTGTTGTTTTAATATTAGCTCGAGTTTATTTTTCACATTAATTTCTTATATATCATATAGATTCATAGCTTTTCTAACTTCTTTCATCGTTGTCTTTGCCAATTTCCTAGCAGTTAAAGTACCTTCTAAGAATAATTTTTCGTATCTATCTATATCTTTTTCTATTTCTGCTCTTTTCTTCCTTATAGGAGTTAAAAATCTGTTTATATTTTCAGCAAGTATTTTTTTGCAGTCTACACACCCTATCTCTGCATTTCTACACTTTTTGTCTATGTCTTGAACTGTTTTTTGGTCTGTGAATAATTTATGGTAACTAAATACAGTACATACATCAGGATTTCCTTTGTCAGTTTTTTTTACTCTTTGAGGGTCTGTTTTCATCTGTAAAACTTTTTCTGTAACAGTTTTTTCATCGTCAGATAGATATATAGCGTTATTATAAGATTTTGACATTTTTCTACCGTCTATACCTACTAATTTAGCCTCTTCGGTTATTATATGCTTTGGCTCTGGGAATATATGTTTGTATAAACTATTGAATCTCCTAGCTATTTCTCTAGTTAACTCAATGTGAGGAAGTTGGTCTTCTCCTACAGGGACGGCATCTGCCTTGTAAATTAATATGTCTGCGGCTTGTAGGACTGGGTATGATAGAAAACCTAAAGTGTCTATATCTTTTCCTATGTCCCCTTTTTCTAAACTGTTTATCGCTTCTTCAACTACTCTTCTATTTAGACCTAACTTTATTAGGTTTTCTTTTAGACTTTTAAAGTCTATTCCCTTTTGATTATAAAAAGCTCGAAAGAATAGCTCTCTTAAATAGTCTTCAAAGATTTTATTTTTTTGTTTTCCTGTAGCTTTTTCTAAAGCTATATCTAAGCTCTCTGAAGGGGTAATATTGTTTATCTTTATCTTTTTACCGATTAAGAAATCTTTTAAATATTGGAAAAATAGATTAAATTTTAAATCTTTGTAGGTAGGATTTAGTTCTAGCCAGCTTTTTGGAGTAAACATGCTAAATAGGAGAGCAAGTTCTGCGTGTTCTTTTACCCCAGATTGGATAAAAAGTATCGATTTTTCTGGATTTATTCCTGTAGATAGCCAATCTATTATCATCTGTTTTATGTTTTCTTTAAGGTCTGAAGTGTCTTTGTATTTGTTTGTTAGTGCATGCCAGTCAGCGATAAAAAACAAACATTCGTGTTTTTCTTGCAGTTCTAGCCAATTTTTTATAACTCCAAAATAATGACCAAGATGAAGTCTTCCAGTAGGTCTCATACCACTCACTATTTTCATCTTTTTTATATTTCCTCCAAAGTTTAGCTTTACTTAATATTTTATCCTTAATTTAGGATTGACATGAGAATTTTAAGTTATGAAATTTAAATGAAAATTAGATGTTAGGAGGTAACAGTATGAGGAAGTTTGTTTTGAGCTTTTTTTCTATCGTTTTGGCTAGTAGTTCCTTTGGTGAAGTTCCTCCTGAAGTAAAACAAGACTACACACCACCTAGAGCTAGTATTGGATACGGTAACACTCTTTTTGAGAGTGCAAATGAGTATTGTATGCATTGTCATTATGACCTTCATGATACATGGTCTAAATCTATGCATGCTAATTCTTGGCAAGACCCAATATTTCAAAAATTGTATCAAGCATTTTTAAAGTACATGGTGATGAATAAGCTAGGAGCTACAGGTCCAACTGGGACTTTTACTGAAGCTACAGCAGAAAAGCTTGGAAAGATATGCTTAGGTTGTCACGCTCCAAATGCTTTGTATTCTCAAGATTTTAAGATTGAGATAGAGGAAGTATCCCAAGTTGGTCCTGAACAAAATCTATATTCTTCTTTTGACCCTAATTTGTTATCTATCTTGTATGCTACAAATCAAGGAAATGGGAAAACATACAAAATTTCTTATCACATTGGAAACCCAAATAACAGGGAGGGTATAAATTGTGCATTATGTCACAGTATAGAAGAAATAAAGATGGCTCACCCGGGAGATACATATACCCTCACCGCTCCTATAAAGATAGGTCCTATAGGACCTATAGTCTTCGACGCAGGAACAGTTCTTCATTATGGAGATTTAAAAGAGATGAATGCTTTTTTCAAAATTGTAGGTCCTGAAATGTACTTAGAATATTATGACACGAGAAACTCACAAAAAATTAGAGACGGTAGATTTAGAATAAAGCCTATATTCTTGTATGGGGTAGCAGGGATTTACTATGCAGGAGGTCCATACTACGGACCTTTTGGAGTTACAGCCCTTGATAACATAGAAGATGATGATGCTACAGATAGAGAGGCTATAGCAAACAATTCTGGATTTTTGCCTGAAAAAAACCATTACTATGAATATGTTAAGACTCTGTGTTTATCTTGTCACCAAAGGTCAGCAGGAACTATAGACCAAAATCCAGATAATACCTTAGGGCTATTTATGGAGCTTTGTACTACTTTTAATGCTATAGACCAAAATCCAGAATCCACAGAATACACTCCAAAATGTACAAAATGTCATATGGAAGCTAGAGATGGTATCCTTATCAATCAATGGAAAAAAGAAGGGGTAGCATGGGATATAGATGCGATTCCAACAGATGGTATAAAGAAGATAGCACAAGAAGGAATATTCTATAGTCATGGGTTTGAAGGGGCTTCTTACCCAGACAAAGTCGCTTCTGGTATGGAGATAAAGATATTAGACCTTTCTGTAGAAGATGGAAAAGTAAAGGTTAAATATCATCTTAAAAATAAAACTGCACATATGTTCCCCGGCGCACATCCAATGAGAAGGGTTATTACTATACTAAAAGTGTATGACAAAGAAGGAAATCCGCTAAAATTACTTTCTGCTACAGGAATATCTGATTTTCAAGATGTAGTATATACATACAACAAAGAAGGTTTTGCCCAAGAGATAAATGTAGAAGTAAAAAAGAGAGATGAAACAGTAGACTTTCTTGGAAAAGTTCCTGATTTAGAGGGAGATACTGTATGCTCTCAATGGATAGACTTTGATATTCAAACATCAACAGGAACAAAAAGGATAATAGATGAATGTGACAAAACTCAATACAAATTTGCCCGGGTATATGGTAGAGAACTGTTTGACATAAATACAGGGATAATACAACCGGGTTTTGCGGCAAATACCTCCAAAGACAATAGACTATCTCCAAATGAGATAGAGATTTATGAAGTAGAGTTTGAGCTACCAGAAGGAGTAGACAAAGATGGTATAAAGGCAGAGTTAAAAGCGTACTATCACAAAATAGGTGCAACAGGTATAGTACCTGTAACGGAAGATGAATGGATAGACTTAGAAGCGGTAGAAGCACAGAGTTTACCTGTATATGTAACAGGAGAAGTTTCAAAAACGATTGATAGTGGAGGTGGTTGTACATTGAGCAGTAGGTATACTGATGCAGGGTTGATATTATCTCTTATAGCTGTCTTAGGAATTTTTATCATCAGAAAAAGGAATAATTAAAGAAAGGGGGCGTTACGCCCCTTTTGAAAGCTCTTTTTCTATAACAGATTCTATAGTAATCCTTCTAATCACTCCTAGAATCGTATTTTCATAGATAACTGGAAGTTCATCTGATCCATATTTATTCATTAGTCTAAGGGCTTTTGTTAGATTGTCAAAAGGTGAAACATAGACTTTTATAGGTTCTGCTACATCTCCTACTTTTATTTTCATTAATTGTTCTTGAGGTAGGTTTTTGAACTTTAAGATGTCTATCACATATATTTTTCCATCTTTACCTATTACAGGGTATATCCTTAGGTGATAAAAAGGGTAGTAATAACTAAAGACTTCATAAAGAGTTTGTTCTGGTAGTAGAGGTTTTACTGTAACTAAGAAATGCTGAACTTTGTATTTGGATAATATATAAGATATTTTTGTTTGTTCGTAACTCCTTTGGGAGGCTTGTTTTAAGAAAAGTCCGATTAAGCCATACCACATACCGTTTAAAAAATTTCCCTTAAAAAGGGATAGCAGACCCATAAACATCAAAAAATAAGCAAAGATAGTGCCTGTTTTGGCACTTATCTTTGTAGCTGTCAAAAGGTCTTTTTTCGCCCAGATAATAGCTCTAAGTATCCTTCCCCCGTCAAGGGGAAATGCAGGTACCAAGTTGAACAAAGCTATAATAAAATTCACAAACATGAGATAATTTATAACACCATTTATGATGTCATCTACCGGATATAAAACAGCTAACAAAAAGAAAAAACTACCAATAAAAAAGCTTGCGATAGGTCCTGCGATAGCAATTAGGAACTCAACCTTTGGATTGGGAGCTTCTTCTTCTATCAAAGCAACCCCACCAAATATAAAAAGGTCTATCTCTTTTACTGTTAAGCCAAATCTCAAAGCTACCAAAGAATGGGCTAACTCATGGAGCAACACAGACAAAAAGAGTAATACAGCAGAAAAAGCACCTACTATCCAATAGACTATAAAAGGGTAATGAGGATAAGCATAAGGAAAATATCCCAAAGCTAACACAGAAGTAATTAGAAAAAAAACGATAAACCAGCTGTAATCAAGATTTATTTGGATTCCAAACAATCTAAAAAGAGGAATCGTTTTTGCAAACATTACAGTATCCTTTTAGGAAATAACTTTTTAAAAAGAGAATACACTATATCTGTTAATATGTGTATGATTTCAGATAGAAACAAACCAACCAAAAAAGATACGAAAAAAGGAGAAGTTAAATAAGAATAGTCAATAGCTATCTTAGAAACAGCTTTTTTTCCCTCTGGATAAAAATATCCTAACAATATATAAACAGACAAAACTATTACAAAAAAAATAAAAAAAAGGTACAAAAGCTTAGATAGGACACCTACTACTGGTAGATGAGATATACCTCTATGAGAGAAAAGCTTAGTATAAGGCTTCCATAAGACCTTCAAAAATTTCCATCTTTTATTTGGTAGAGAATGATATATATCGTTATCTGGAGATAAGAAAAAAGTCCCTATCAGATAACCAGTAGAAAAACCTATATAATCAGAAGGCTTCAGGTAATATACTAATGGAGGTAAAGCAAGAAGGTTTATTATATCGTGAGTTCTACCTGAAGCCAACGCCTAACCTAATCTATCTTCATTATAAAGAATTCTGCCCTTCTGTTAGTAAATCTATTTAAAGCGGTTTTATTGTCAAACAGATACTTGTCCTTTCCTATTCCTTCTATTTCTATTCTAGAAGGGGATATACCTCTTTTTACAAGGTACTGTTTAACAGATTTTGCTCTTTTTAGAGCTAGCTTTTCGTTGTAAGCTTTTGACCCTATGCTGTCTGTATAACCTACTATCTTGATTTTAATATCTGGGTGTCTTTTCAAGTACCTAACAATAACATTTAAGTAAGGTAGATACTCTCTTTTAATATTAGCTTTATCAAACTCAAAATGTACTCTAGCATGGAGTTTTAGAGGTTCTTCTGTTACAGCTTTAACTTGAGATTTCTTTTCTTCTTTTGAAATCTCTTTATCTTGTTTTTCTTGGGAAACTTTAGGAGAGGTGTCTGTTCTTGCAATATCTGGTTTAAAGGGGTCTGTTCCATTTTTTACCTCTAAATAACAAGGAACCCCATCTCTATCAAAATCAGCGTTTATTTTTGCTTCAGCTAGCTCTAGCTTCAATTCAGCGTTTTTTAGTAGTTTATATCTGTCAAATTTTGAAACTTTTACAGATTCGTCTGCTAACTTAAGACCTTTTGCCACTTCTATGTAGGTTTTTGCATAAGCTATTTCTTCAGGAGCACATTCTAGACCATAATTTTCTTCTAATTTTTTTATTTTTTCTTCTAAAGATAGCTTTTCTGTAGCTGAATAGACACTAGATATACTTATACCAAGTACTATCCCTAGTAAAAGTATTTTCTTTCTCATTTTGCCCCCCCTGAAATAGATTTTGAGATAGCTTTTATACTCCACTCTATAGATTCAAGAGCGGCGGCTTTGCCAACCTTTAGGTTTAGCTTTGATGTTTGTTCTTGAGCTATTTCAAAAAACGACTTAGCTCTATTGAACTCGTATTTGGCTTTTTTATCCGCTTGAACCTCATATGCCCTTTTTAGAGAAGTCCTAGCCTCATCTAAAAGTTCTGAAACAGTCGTATCCCCAACTTCAGTAGCATATGAAGACATATAAAAAAGTCCACACATAAGTACAGCAATAAATTTTCTCATAACTTCCCTCCACACAGACTATCATTATTTTTTTCGTCAAGTGCTAAAATAATTATTACATAAATTTAAATTTGAGGAAAATCATGCTTAAGGCAATATACCAGCATCTTAAAAAAGGTCTAGAAAAAACAAAAGAACAAGCCCGAATAGGTATTAGCGAATTAAATATATCAAGGCAGATAGATGAAACATTATTTGAAGAATTAGAGATAGCTCTCCTAAAGGCAGATGTTGGAGTAGAAGCCACTGAAGAGATAATAGATTTTTTAAAAAGAGAATCTAGGAAAAGAGGGTTAAAAACAGGAGACCAACTAAAGGAACTACTAAAAGAGAAGCTTATATCTATGCTTTCACACTGTAAAGGGGAGCTTAACTTATTAGGAGAGAAACCAGATGTTATTTTGTTTTTAGGGATAAACGGAAGTGGCAAAACTACTACCGTTGGTAAGCTAGCTTACAAATTTATAAAAGAAGGAAAGACAGTAGTTTTAGCGGCGGCTGATACTTTTAGAGCGGCGGCGGTTGAACAGTTAGAGGTATGGGCTAAAAGAACAGGTGCTAGGATAGTAAAACATCAGCAAGGGGCTGACCCTTCTGCCGTAGTTTTCGATGCTGTAAACAGTGCAAAGAGTAGAGGAGATGATATAGTACTAGTGGATACAGCTGGGAGACTACATACAAAAGAACATCTCATAAAAGAACTCCAAAAGATAAAAAGAACTATAAAAAAATTTTCCCCAAATCAACCTTGTGAAACATTGCTTGTTTTAGATGGGACAATAGGACAGAATTCTATAAATCAAGCAAAAGTGTTCAAAGAAGCTACAGATGTTACAGGGATAATAATCACAAAATTAGATGGTACTGCAAAAGGAGGAGCTGTTATACCTATCTGTCAGAAACTAAAAATTCCAATAAAATTTATAGGGGTAGGAGAATCTGTAGAAGATTTACTGCCCTTTGACCCAGAAACATTTGTTAATGCACTTCTAGATTAGGCTTGTGATAAAATGTTACCCTGCAAAAATAATCGGAGGAAAAGATTTTGCGTCCAGATGGAAGAAAGCCTACCCAATTAAGACCAATAAGGGTTGTAAGAGATTTTAATATTTATGCAGAAGGCTCTGTACTCATAGAGATGGGAAATACAAAAGTTATTATTACTGCTTCTGTAGATGAGAAAGTCCCACCTTTTTTAAAAGGTTCAGGACAAGGTTGGATAACTGCAGAATATTCTATGTTGCCTAGAGCAACAGAGAGTAGAAGTATAAGAGAGGTTGTAAAAGGCTCTCCTTCTGGTAGAACTCAAGAGATTCAAAGGCTAATAGGGCGTTCTCTAAGAGGTGTGGTAGACCTTAGAAAACTTGGAGAGAGAACTCTTTGGGTAGATTGTGATGTTATTCAGGCAGATGGAGGAACAAGAGTTGCTTCCATAACAGGAGCTTTTATAGCGGTTGCAGATGCAATGATAAAACTTACCCAAAAAGGAGTACTAAAGCAAAACCCTCTAAAAGATTTTGTCAGTGCTATTAGCGTAGGAGTGGTTGGAAAAGAAGTAGTTTTAGATTTGAATTTTAAAGAAGACTCATCAGCAAAAGTAGATATGAATCTAGTTATGACAGGAAAAGGAGAATATGTAGAAGTTCAAGCTACAGGCGAAGAATATTCTTTTTCTCAAGAACAGTTCAATAAGATGTTAGATTATGGAAAGATTGGCATAGAAAAACTTCTAAAAGTTCAAAAGCAGTTTATAGAAGGGGTACCGTCTTTGAACCATTGGGAAAGAAAAGACATTAAAGAGTTTAAATTTTTAGATGAAGGTTAAACTTCTATTAGCTGTGTCTTTTTTAGTTGTCTCTTGTGCTTCTTATGTAGAAGGTTCAAAAAAAGAAATCTCTATATTCAGTCAGCCTTCTTCTGCAACAGTTTATATAGATGGGAAGACATGTCTAACCCCTTGTGATGTAGAAGTATCACGAAAGGTAGAGAAACTGTACCTATACAAAAAAGGTTTTCCTCCAAAAGAGGTAAAATTGGAGAAAAAAGTATCTTCATGGTTTTGGGCGAACCTGCTATTTTTCCCGCTAGGAATGATTGTGGATTATAAGACAGGAGCTATGTGGGATTTACCTGAAGAGATAAATATCGTTTTAGAAAAAAAGTAATTTTTGAAATTTAATAACAAATATGTATAATTTATAGGTTTTTGATTTTTCCTTTTAGGAGGATTTTATGCATCAACTAGTTATACTTGGCGCTCAATGGGGAGATGAAGGGAAAGGAAAAATCGTTGATTTACTTGCCCCTTATTTTGAGTATGTTGTTAGATACCAAGGAGGAAGTAATGCAGGTCATACGGTTATCGTTCAAGGTAAAAAATATACCTTACATTTGATACCTTCTGGAATTTTACATGAAGGTAAAAAGAATATAATATCCAATGGGGTTGTTGTTGATTTGGAAGAGCTGATAAAAGAGATGGACTCTGTATCTGATAAAGTTAAAAATTTTGAAGGTAGATTGTTCATAAGTGACAGGTCTCATATCGTTTTTCCCTATCATAAGGTACTCGATGGACTGACAGAGAAAGCAAGAGGTAAAGGAAAGGTAGGAACAACACTAAGAGGTATTGGTCCAGCATATATGGCTAAATATGCAAGAACTGGTATAAGAATGGTTGACCTGTTTGACCCTGCTTATTTTAGGGAAAGATTAGAAAAATCTTTTAACGAAGCAAAAGAAATTGCAGAAAAGATATATAACCAAGAGATGAATATCTCTCTTGAAAAAGTCTATACAGATACTTTAAAACATTTTGAGAAGGTTTCTTCACTAGTAAAAGATACTTCTTTGATGTTAGATAAAGCTATAAAAGATGAAAAAAAGGTTCTTTTTGAAGGCGCCCAAGGAACTATGTTAGATATAGATATGGGAACATATCCTTATGTAACTTCATCAAACTCTTCAGCTTTAGGTCTTTCTAACGGTACTGGAATATCTCCCAAATTGATAGGTAAGTCTACTATATTTGGTGTCTGTAAAGCATACGTTACACGAGTAGGAGAAGGACCTTTTCCTACTGAACTGAAAGATGAAGACGGTATAAAACTAAGAGAAGAGGGGAATGAGTTTGGTTCAACTACAGGAAGACCAAGGAGATGTGGTTGGTTAGACCTTGTTGCTCTTAAGTTTGCATGTAGAATAAATGGTATAGACGGTCTTATTCTAACAAAGTTAGATGTCCTAGATAGCTTTGATTATATAAAAGTGTGTGTAGCGTATGAATATGAAGGAGAGATTATAAAAGATTTTCCTTCTTCTTTGAAGGTTTTAGAAAATTGTAAACCTGTATACAAAACCTTAAAAGGGTGGAAAGGTATCACAAAAGGTCTAACTGCTATTGAAAACTTACCAAAAGAAGCTAGAAATTTTATTGAAACGATTGAAGAAGAAACAGAAACGCCGATAGTTATGTTATCTACTGGACCTCAAAGACATGAATTTGCATGGTTTAAAGAGGTAGTTTTAGGGTGACTACTACAAAGCAAGCTCAAGAGCTTTTGGTCGAGTTTGGCTCTACTCATGTAAAAACCCTTGTATTTTTGGCAGTAACTATACTTGTTATAGGTATCTTATCGTTCTTTGTACTTTTTGTTTTTAATAAAAGAAAACCAGTAGAGGAGAGGAAATCTAACTTTTCTCTCTTCCTTTATTCTCTGCTTATCAGTTTTTTTGCTACAGTACTGTTTTTTGTGTACAAGTTTGTTGCTGTTGGCTTTTCTGTTCTAATAGAAAAACAGTAATTCACGAAGTTTGAGTGGTTCTTTTTAACAATACATCTACCAAATCTTCTTCTGTTTGAAAAATCTCTTGTTCTCCTGTTTCCATATCTTTTAGTTCTGGTTTTTCGTGTAAGAAAATGACATATTTAGCTCCAAGTTTATTTGCTGTTTTCATTTTTGATTTTAGACTTCCTGTTTTTAGTAAAAGTTCTGTTCTTAGGTCTTTTTTTCTAAGTAAAGAGGCTAATTTTAGAGCTTGTGGCTCAAACTCCTGTATCATAGGTATGATTACAGTTAACTGTTTTTCTGGAGGTGTCTGCTTTAGAAGTATCATTAATCTTTCTATTCCCGCCGCAAATCCTAAAGCTGGGGTAGGAGGACCTCCTAGTTGTTCTACGAGGTTATCGTATCTCCCTCCTGCCGCAATAGTTCCTTGGGCTCCTATCTCATCAGATACAAATTCAAACACTGTATCTGTGTAGTAGTCTAACCCTCTAACGAGTCTTGGGTTTTCTACAAACTCAATTTTTAGTTCTTTTAGATATTCTTTTAGTCTTTGGTATCTTTTTAAGCTTTCTTCTGGAAGAAAATCTATAAGTTTTGGAGCATCTTTGATTGATTGTTTACAGGCTTTTACTTTACAATCCAGTACTCTAAGGGGATTTGTATCTATCCTTGTCTTACAAACATCACACAGATTTTCTTTTGTTTTGTTTAAATACTCTTTTAATGTTTGTATGTATCTCTTCCTAGATTCAAAATCTCCAAGGGTATTTATCTCTAGTCTTGCATTTATTGATAATCTATCAAGAAGGTCTTTTACCATTTTAATCAGTTCTGCATCGGCTAGTGGTGTTTCTACTCCAAAGATTTCAGCTCCTATCTGGTGGAACTGTCTATATCTTCCTGCTTGGGGTCTTTCATACCTAAACATCGCTCCTTCATAAAAGAGTTTGTGATAGCTACCTTTTGTGTATAGTTTATTTTCTATAAAAGCTCTAACTGCTGAAGCAGTCCCTTCTGGTCTAAGGGCGACTTTTCTTCCGCCTTTGTCTTCAAAAGTGTACATCTCTTTTTGGACTATATCTGTTGCTTCTCCTACAGAACGTATGAATAAAGATATATCTTCTATGTATGGAAGTATTATTTCTTCAAAGTTATAATTTTCAAAAATGTTCCTTGCTGTGTCTACTATGTATCTGTATTTTTTTGCTTCTTTTCCATAGATGTCTTGAAATCCACGGACTTTTTTTATTTCCAATAGTTGACGACCTCCGTTAGATTTACCAAAGAAATTTTTAAAAATTTAGACTGTATTTTTTGCTAGGTATTTTTAAGATTTGCCCTTCATATATTGTATTTTTCTTTAGTTTGTTTATCTGTTTTATTTTGTTTATAGATATATTAAACTTTTTTGCTACTTTGTAGAGGGTATCTCCTTTTTTTACTTTGTAGTATAGATAATTTCTTTTGTAGGACACTTTCTTTATTTTGTCAGATGTTTTAAGGGTTAGTCTTATTGAAGTTGTAGGGATATTTACGTAATATCCTTTTATAGCTATTTTTTTTATGAAGTGTGCATTATATAGCTTTAGGGTCTGATAGTCCATGCTGTATATTTTGCTTAGGGTTTTTAAAGGTAGGTTTCTTTTTGCTAGTTTCCTTTTTAGATTGTAACTTTTACCATCTATGTGTATTCCATACTTTTCAGGTTTTCTTATTATTAAGGCTATAGCATAAAAACGGGGTACGTATTCCCTTGTCTGTTTTGGTAGTTTGTGCTTTATATCCCAGAAGTTGTTAGAGAATATACCTAATTTTTCTTTTATACACCCTTCTCCACAGTTGTATGCGGCAATGGCTAAATCCCATTTTTTTAGATATTTGTACAGATATTGTAGATATTTTGCGGCGGCTACAGTTGATTTGTAGGGGTCTCTCCTTTCATCGACTTTTGAATTTATCTTTAGTCCAAATCTTTTAGCGGTTGATGGTACAAACTGCCATATCCCTGCGGCTCCTGTTTTTGAAGTGGCAAAGGGGTTAAACCCACTCTCTATAACAGGCAGATACGCTAGCTCTGGGGGTAGGTTATGTTCTTTGAATATCTGTTTGATTAGAGGAATGAAATATACTCCTCTTTGTAGGGCATTTTCAGTGAATTTTTTGTTTTTTACTGCGTAGTAGTATAGATACTTTTTAATATCTCTTTTTGGAGGGATTTTAATCCCAAATTTGTGAGATTCGTATATAAGAAACTGCTCTTCTTCTTCGTCTAGGTCTATTTTTAGCTCTTTTCCTTGTAGTTTTAAAAGTGCTATATCAAATGCTGGTACTGGTGGTATTCTTTTTGGATTAGAATCTTTCAAGAGAAGGTATGGTTTTTCTTCGTAATATACTGCTATATCTTTTTTCTGTGGACTACAGGAAAAAATTAAGGCTGGCATACATATGATAGAAATTATCCAGCCTTTTTTTGTCATTTTTCTATCTCCGCCTTAGTCTCTTGCAAGCTCTTGTGAGAAGATAGGGACTTTTTTATGCTCTTTTATATTATTGTTATCGTCAACAAATACCAAATCTACACTGTAATTTTTTAGTTCTTTGTCGTCTACATCTGCATAAGAGGCTATGATAATAAGGTCTCCGTAGTGTCCCATTCTTGCGGCGGCACCGTTTAAGATACATTCTCCTCCGTATCTTACTCCGGGAATTACATATGTGGAAAATCTCTTTCCGTTATTTATGTTATAAACTTCTACTTTTTCAAAAGGAACGAGGTTAGCGGCTTCCATTAGAGCTTCATCAAGAGTTAAACTTCCTTCATAATGAAGGTCTGCTCCTGTGACAGTGAGTCTGTGTACTTTTGATTTTAACAAAATTCTTCTCATTAAAATTCCCTCTCTACAATGTATTTTGCTAGTTTTCTTAGATTAGAAAAATATTCGTTTTGTGGAAAAATATCAAGTTCTCTTATAGCTTTATTAACGTATTCTTTTGCTTTGCCTAAGGAGTTTTCTACGCCACCTTTATCTATTACCATATTTACCACTTTTTCAATATGTTTTTCATCAGGATTTTGGGTTCTTATCGTTTTTTTGACAAATTCTTTTTCATCTTGGCTTAGTTTATCTTTTATAGACAGTAGTGGATAGGTCACTTTTCCTTCTCTTAGGTCATTGAATACAGGTTTACCTACTTTATTTTTATTTCCTATGTAGTCTAAAAGGTCATCGATAATCTGGAATGCATAGCCAAGGTACAAACCATAGTTATACGCATTTTGTTTGATTTTATTATCAGCATTCGCAAGCTCTGCACCCACATAACAACAGCTTGCAAATAAGACGGCTGTTTTACCTTCTATTATCTGGTAATAGTCTTGCATGGTTATATTTAGGTCTCCAATGCTTTTTAATTCTAATAGCTGACCTTCTGCCATTTTCTTCACAGTATTACTTACATTTTTTATCATATCTATATTTCCGTAGATAGAAAATAGATATAATGCATTTGCATACATGTAGTCTCCAGTTAGTACAACTGTGTCATTCCCAAATACTACATTTGCCGAAGGTTTTTTTCTCCTTAATTTCGCTCCGTCAACCACGTCATCGTGTAGTAGTGATGCTGTATGTAGGTATTCCATAGCTATAGCTATAGGGTAATCGTTTGGGGAGTTTTCTCCTTTTAGTCCTTTTGAAAAGGTTAGTACAAGTATAGGTCTAAGACGTTTTCCTCCACTAGAGAGTATATAATTACCTATTTTTAGTATGAATTCTACATTTGAATCGATGTACTTTGAAAGCTCATCTTCAATTTTCTTTATTTCGCTAGTTTTTATTTCCATATTTATACCTCTTTATGCGTCCGGCGGGATTTGAACCCGCAACCATCAGCTCCGGAGGCTGATGCTCTATCCATTTGAGCTACGGACGCATTGTGCATATTTTACAGTTTTTCTTAATTTTTCTATATTAATCTGGTCATAGTTTCCTACTTTTGGAGTTTCTATTATATATGGTAACTTTCCAAGATATGAATCATTTAAGAATATTTCAAATCCTTTTATACCTATGTATCCTTCTCCTATATGCTGGTGTCTGTCTTTCCTTGAGTTAAAAGGAGTTTTTGAGTCGTTACAGTGGATAAGTTTTACTCTGTCTAGTCCTATTAATGCTTCCAGTTCTGTTTTGTATGCATCAAATCCTTCTTCTGTATTTATTCTGTATCCTGCTGAAAATATGTGACAGGTATCTATACATATCCCTGCTCTTTGGTCTGGCACAGCTTCTAGAAGTTCTTTTAGTTCTTGGGTAGTTTTCCCTATTTCTCCTTTTTGTCCTGCTAGGGTTTCTAATAGAAAAACTGTTTTTGTTTGAGTTTTTGAAAAAATATAATCTAGTGAGCGTTTTATGTGTTCTATAGCTTGTTGCTCTGTCTGTCCTTTTGCTTTTCCCGGGTGAATCACGTAATAATCTATATCTAGTTCTTCACAAAGGTGAAGGTCGTTTATCACACCTTTTATGGATTTTTCTCTTAGGTGTTTATCTTCTGATGCAAGATTGTACAGATAAGATGCGTGTACAACGGTTGGTTTTATTTTGTATTTATTTTTTTTTGTGTGAAAATCTTCTATTTCTTGTTCTGTTCTTGTTTTGGTTTTCCATGAACGAGGAGAATTTAGAAAAAACTGTATAGTATCAGCTCCAATATCTATAGCTCTGTCGAATACTAGGTCTAATGATTTAGATGATGAGACGTGAGCGCCTATTCTTACCATAACTCTATCCTTCCTGTTATAAAGGGATTGTGGTGTTTTTCTTCTCCTATAGTGGTGGTATCTCCGTGTCCTGCTATGACCACTGTGTCTTCGGGGAGTTCCATAAGTTTTTTTAGAGAGTTTTTTAATGTATCTGCATCTCCACCGGGTAGGTCTGTTCTCCCTACTCCTCTTCTAAAGAGTGTGTCTCCAGATATAAGGATTTTGTTATCTGGGTCATAAAAACAAACTCCTCCGGGGGTGTGTCCCGGTGTTTCGATTACGACGAATTTTCTTTTTCCAAAAGGAATCTCATCTCCTTCTTCTAAGTTGTAGTCTGGTGCTGGACAAGGTACAGCACCTATGAGTTGAGCAAAACCGGGAAATATGTCGTTGTTTATCAGATAGGTATCTTTTTTGTTTAGATAAAAGGGTATATCTAGCTTTTTTTTCAAAAAACCAACTTGTCCTACATGGTCTAGATGACCGTGGGTATTTATTATAGCTACTGGTTTTAACCCTTCTAATTTTGATAAGATTTTCTCTCCTTCTGCTCCCGGGTCTACTATAACAGCTTCTTTTGTAGTGTCGTCAGCTATTATCACTGTATTTTCTTGTAAAGGTCCTACAGCAAAAACTTTTATCATTGGGACTCCTTTTTGATTTTAGGTATTATAAATTATTTACTTTTGATATATTTGCTATCTACAAGGGTTGTGGTGTAACTTCCATCTAAAAATTCTTTATCTTGTAAAATTTTCTTATGAAAAGGTATCGTTGTATCAAAGCCCTTTAGGATAAACTCTTTTAAAGCTCTTCTTCCTCTCCTTATAGCTTCTTCTCTATCTTTTCCCCATACTATGAGTTTTGCCACTAAGGAGTCGTAATATGGAGGTATTTTGTATCCTTGGTAGATATGTGTATCTACTCTGATACCGTATCCTCCCGGAAGGTATAGTTTTTCTACTGTTCCGGGGTTTGGTATGAAAGTATTTGGATTTTCTGCATTTATTCTAAATTCTATAGAGTGACCTTTTAGGTTTATATCTTTTTGGTTTATCGTTAGTTTTTGACCATCTGCTATTTTCAACTGCCAAGCTACTATATCTATTCCTGTAACCATTTCTGTTACAGGGTGTTCTACTTGGATTCTTCCGTTCATCTCTATAAAATAGAAGTTCATCTGTTTATCTACAATGAACTCTACTGTTCCTGCTCCGATAAAATTTACATGTTTTGCAAATTTTACAGCCGCATCTCCCATTTTTTTCCTGATTTCTTGGGTTATAAATGGAGATGGAGACTCTTCTAACAATTTCTGATGTCTACGCTGGATAGAACATTCTCTATCTCCAAGGTATATTACATTTCCATATTCGTCTGCTAGTATTTGTACTTCTACATGCTTTGGGTCTAGTATAAATTTTTCTATGTAGACCCGAGAATCTCCAAAAGAGGTTTCTGCTTCTCTTTGAGCGATAGGAAGTAGTCTTGTTAGTTCTTGTTCGTTGTGGGCTACTCTCATTCCTCTGCCACCGCCTCCAGCGGCCGCTTTTATAAGAACAGGGTAACCAATCTCTTTGGCAGATTTTAACGCATCTTTTAGTGTTTTGACTGGGGGGCTTCCGGGGATTACAGGTACTCCTGCTTCTATAGCGGCTTCTCTTGCGGCGGCTTTGTCCCCTGTTAATTTTATCGTTTGGGAAGGAGGTCCTATGAATTTTATCTCACTTTTTTCACATATCTCTGCAAATCTTGGATTTTCTGCTAGAAAGCCATACCCGGGATAAATTGCGTCAGCGTTTGTAATCTCTACAGCCGCGAGAATTGAGGGTATGTTTAGATAGCTTTGTTCTGTTGGAGGTGCGCCGATACATATAGATATATCTGCAAGCTTTTGATGCATCGAATCTCTGTCAGCTTCAGAGTATATCGCTATGGATTCTCCTCCTAATTCTCTTACAGACCGTATTGCTCTAACAGCTATTTCGCCTCTGTTAGCTATTAGAATCCTCTTAATATTTTTTAGCAAGTTAAAGCCTCACTTGATAGATATTAGGTGGTTATATTATATATTTATCCCTGCATAATTTTAACTATTACTTTTCTTGTTCTTGGACCATCGAATTCTGCAAAGAATATACCTTGCCAAGTTCCAAGTAGAAGATGTCCTTTTAAAATAGGAATTGAGGTGTTTGTTCCTACTAACACTGATTTAATGTGAGCCGCCGCATTTCCTTCTAAATGTTGATAGTTGTTTTCCCAAGGTATCAATTTTTCTAATGTATTTTCTATGTCCCATTTTACATCAGGGTCAGCATTTTCATTTATGAAGATACCAGCGGTTGTATGGGGTACATATATGTAGCATACCCCTTCTAAGACGGCACTTTCTTCTACTAATTTTTTTATTTCGTCTGTGATGTCTACAAAGTGAGTTCTTTTTTCTGTATAGATTTCTAAGTATTTAATCATCTTTATCTCCTTATAGTTTTATATCTTTTAACCAATCTTTGTTTTCTAAATACCATTCTATTGTTCTTTTTAATCCTTCTTCAAACGTTATTTTAGGTTTCCAGTTGAGTATCTTTTCTGCTTTTGTTATGTCTGCCCATGTCTCTTTTAGGTCTGCTTTGTGGAAAGGTTTGTATTCTATTTTAGCCTTTTTTCCTAGGTATTCTTCTATTTTACTAATTACATAGTTTAAAGATATAGGATTCTTTCCCCCTCCGAGGTTTATAATCTCATATCCAACTTCTTTGAGTGCTTTGATAGTACCTTCTGCAATATCGTCTACATATGTAAAATCTCTAGATTGAGAGCCGTCTCCAAAAAGCTCTATAGGTGTTCCCTCATCTACCCATTTTATAAACCTGAAGATACTCATATCAGGTCTTCCTGCAGGTCCGTAAACGGTGAAATATCTAACTATTGTTACATCTATCCCGTATAGATAGTGATAAGTGTAGGCGGTAACTTCGGCGGCTTTTTTTGATGCGGCGTATGGTGATATGGGGGTGTTAACTGGCAAATCTTCTTTAAATGGCATAGGTTGTCCAGCGTATAGGGAAGATGTAGAAGCTAGAACCATTTTTTTTATATGATGTTTTTTCATTACTTCTAGTAGATTTAAGGTACCTTGAGCATTAGTACTCATGTATATGTGGGGATTTATTATACTGTATCTTACGCCGGCTCTTGCGGCAAGATTTATAACTGCGTCTATCTTGTTGTCGTTAAATAGCACTTCCAAAGCTCCAAGATTCTCTATATCTGTATGATAAAACTTAAAATTTTCGTATTTTTTTAGTTGGTTTAACCTCCATTCTTTCAATCTTACATCATAGTAATCATTCATATTGTCAATACCTATAACGTTTATACCTTTTTCTAATAGTTTTTCTCCTGTTTTCCAACCTATAAAACCAGCGATACCAGTAACTAGTATATTTTTCAATTTATTCCTCCAGCTTAGATTTTATCTATCATAATTATGATATAATTCCTTTATGGAAAAGGCATCTTTTTTATTTTCAAAAATAGATAATACAAAAGCTAGTCTTTTAGCTTTAAAATCTACCAACCCTAATCTGTACTATCTTTTGGATAGACAGTTATTCAAACTGAAAAAAATCCTAGACTCTATAAAAGAACACCACGAAACTCTTACTGATAGTGTATCTGTTTATAACTGGATTCAGTTTGCCTTAGAAGGAATAGAAAGGTTGATAAACAGTCTAGATATAGAATATTGGTTAAAAGAGAAAAAGGGTGTAGATGAATTGATTAATGATTTTGTTCTTTCTTTTAAAAAAGAGCCAAAATTTTTGGAAAAAATCATCGAAATTAAACATATCCTAGATGAAGTATCTGAAATTTCTGCAATTTTATCTGGTAAAATTCCTGATTAAATTTCCTTTAGGTTATTCCGAAAATAAAATCAGTTAAAAACGAATTTGGGGCTAAATATGAGACAGTTTGCTTTTTCTGAATCTGAATTAGGATTTGATAGGACTATTAATAATTTGGACGAATTATGTGATTTGTTTGGTATAAATAAGAAAGATTTTAAAGAAAAATTACTAAAAAGTAATATTAAGTTACTGGAATTAAATCAAAAAGAAAAAGCAGTTTTATATATATATGTGCTTTTCTGTGAACCAGAAAAATTTTTTACTATCATAGACAAATACAGTATTAAATTCGAGTCAAGTAGTATTATCAGTCAGATTTATATATTAGTGGACTTGTACTGTGCAGATGAAATATCCCTCGATTTTGTAGGTGTTTTTAGGAGAAAGAGAGGAACATGGACAAAGAAATGTGAAGAGCTAAGATACTTACTAAAAAAAAGGAATGTCTCTTTGTAATTCAATTTATTTCCTTCCATCTTTGTCTTTTTTCGGTAGTATAATTTTAAAAACTTTGAGTAGAGGTTATCACTGTGAAAATAGGGTGGATAGGCTTAGGACATATGGGGCTTCCTATGGCAACTAACCTGTATAAAGCTGGTTACGATGTAAAAGTGTGGAATAGAAGTCTAGGAAAGGCTATAGAAAGTGGACTACCTTATGTAGAATCTTTGGAAGATTTATTAGAAGATAGAGATGTGATAATAACTATGTTGTTTGATTCAAGCTCTGTAGAAGAGGTATATCAAAAGATTATTAATAGCGGAAAATCTATAAAAGGAAAAGTTTTCATAGATATGACCACTATATATCCAGAAACAGCAAAAAGAATAGCAGAGATGTTGATAAAAGAAGGAGCTGAATTTTTAGAAGCTCCTGTTATAGGAAGTGTAATTCCAGCTGAAAAGGGATTGCTCACTATCGTTGTAAGTGGGGATAAGGAGATATTTGAAAGGTATTATGATATATTTTCTGTTTTAGGTAAGCAGATTTTTTATCTTGGTGATTATGGTATGGCTTCCACTATGAAATTGGTTAATAATACTGTATTGGGAAATTTTCTTTCTTCTTTGTGTGAGGCGTTAGTGCTTGCAGAAAAATCTGGAATATCAAGAAAAATGGCTCTTAGTGTACTGGCAAATGGTGCAGGAAAATCTATGATTTTAGATGCTAAAATGGAAAAACTCTTAAATGAAGATTATCAGACTCATTTTTCAGTAAACTTGATACATAAAGACCTTAGCTACGCTGTAGATTTAGCCCAAGAGGTAAAAGTACCTATCGTTATCACTTCAACTTCTCATCAGCTCTACAATGGTGCAAGGGCTTATAATCTTGGTGATTTGGATTTTTCTGCAGTTTTAGAAGTATACAAGAAATTATCTAATCTCTCTTAGCATCTTCTTTAGCAGATATATCTCTTGTAGGGCTTTTATACTCTCATTCCAATTTTTTTTCAAAAATTTATTGATTTTGTAAGCTTTTGTCATTTTCCCAGATTCTTGGTCTACAAACACTATATTCTCTACAAAGTCGAGAGAAGAAGATAAGGTTTTTAACATTTTTTCATTTATGTTTATATTTATCTTAAAACTTTCTTCTGTATGTCTGTCTTTTAACAAGATATAAAAATAAAGAGGAACTGTCTGCTCTTTTGGTTTTTTTATTTTCAGTCCAATATCATAATTTTTGATTGTATTGATGTAATTAAACATCTCTTTTTCTTTTATAAGTAAAAATAGACAATTTTCTACAATAAAGACCGTTTGAGCGTTTGTATGTTTCATGCAGAACCTCAATCAAAAATTAGCATAAAATAAGATATGCAATAAATACTCACAGAAAAGAGCAGTAAACATGGATAAAGACACATTTTTGAAGGTTTTGCATACCTTAGAAAGGGAGTATAAAAAATGGAATGCTCCAGTGGTTGCAAACTTGGCAGACGAAACAAAAGACCCCTATAAAGTATTAATTTCTACAATAATAAGTTTAAGAACGAGAGATGAAGTTACCCACGAAGTATCTAAAAAGCTTTTTAAAAAAGCAGATAATCCATATAAAATGGTGAATCTCTCCGAAGAAGAAATCCAAAAACTGATATATCCTGCAGGTTTCTATAAAAACAAAGCAAAAATCATAAAGGAGATTTCCCAAAACCTTATACAGAACTTTGGAGGAAAAGTCCCAGATACGTTAGACCAGCTTCTAAAGCTAAAAGGTGTAGGTAGAAAAACAGCAAATCTTGTCTTAAGCAAAGGATACCAAAAACCAGCGATATGTGTAGATACCCATGTTCACAGAATAACGAACAGATTAGGTTTTGTTCAAACTAAGACTCCTGAAGAAACAGAGTTTGAGCTTATGAAAAAAGTTCCTAAAGATTACTGGTCAAAACTAAATGAAATACTAGTAGCCTTTGGACAAACTATATGTAAACCTATATCTCCAATCTGCTCAAAATGTCCAGTAGGAAAATACTGTGAGAAAGTAGGTGTAGAAAAAAGCCGTTAATTATATCAAAATAATGGTAAAAGTAGTTAGGAGGGGTTATGGTACCTGTTATATATAAAAATATGTGTCCAAACTGTGAGGGGGATATAACATCAGATAGATTATACAAAGGACTCGTATGTGAAAGATGTCTGCCCCAAGAAGTACCAAGAGAACAGCTGTGTAGATATATAGAGCATGGACAGTTTAAAACAGTCTGTAGCCTTTGGGAAACAATAAAAGATTTTAATGAATATTTTAAGTCCCTAGTAAAAAATGACCTGTGGTCTGTTCAAGAAACATGGGCGATTAGATTCTTTTTGGGAATATCTCATGCACTTTTAGCACCAACCGGTATAGGAAAAACTACATTTGGTCTCGTTTTATCCAAGTATTTGATAGAAAAGAAAAACCAAAAAGTGTATCTTATATTTCCCACCCAGATACTAGTCAATCAAGCTTATGATAGGCTTATAAAATTTGGAGTATCCCCAGAGGATATAGTAGCTTACTCCTCAAAGTTTGCAAAAACAAAATCCAAAAAAGAAACACTAAAAGAGAAGATAAAAAATCAAGATTTCAAAATCTTGATAACTACATCTATGTTCCTGTACAAAAACATAGACATTATACCAAAAGGAATCTATCAATTAGTATTCATCGATGATGTGGACAGTATTTTAAAAAGTGCAAAAAATATAGATAAAGTTTTAATGTTACTTGGATTTTCTGAAGAAGATATAGAGCAAACTTTAAAATTTATAAATTTTAAACAGAAAATATTTTCCCAAGGACAACCTGACGAAAAAATATTAGAGATATACCAAAATTTCCAAAAAAAGATAGAAAACATAGCAAAAAAGAGAAAAGGAGTTTTAATAGTATCTTCAGCAACTTCAAATCCTCGTTCCAAAAGAGTTCTTCTATTTAGGGAGCTTTTAGGATTTGAGGTTGGAAGACCTTCCTTAACCTTACGAAATATAGAGGATGTATACGAGAAGCTACCAATAGACAAGTTATGGGAAGAATCGATAAAAAAGATAAAACAGTTAGGTACAGGTGGTTTAGTGTTTATGTCCTCTTCAGAAACAAGAGAAAACCTAAACAGATACATACAATTTCTAAAATCAAACGGTATAAATGCGATTCATTATGAAGAATTTTGGGATAGAATAGATGAGTTTAGAAGCGGTAAAGCTCCTGTAGCTGTAGGATTTGCCAGCTATAGAAACCCTCTTGCCAGAGGCGTAGACTTACCAGATGTAATCAGATATGCCCTTTTTATTGGAGTCCCAAAACTGATGTTTAATATATCAATAGAAGAGAAATTTACACACCTTTATTACTTTTTACTTATTATTACCCCATTCTTAGTCAAAAAGAGATTGATAGATTGGAAAACCCAAACAAAACTGTACGAAAATATAAACTTTTTAAAAAATTACAGTTTCCTACCTGTAGAAAAACTCCCCCAAGACAAACTCCAAAAACTAAAGGAGATACAGCAGTTCACAATATCCCTTCTCCAGCAAGAAGAGATTTTTAATGCGATTAAAAACTCCCCAGAAGTTACAATAAAAGAAGAGCAGGGGAATTTTATATTAATAACAGCAGACGTTACTGGCTATATTCAAGCATCAGGTAGAACATCTAGACTATATCCCGGAGGTCTAACAAAAGGTCTTTCTTACCTTCTAGTAGATGATGAAAAGGCATTTTTTTCCCTACAGAAAAAAGTAAGATGGTTTAGTGAAGATATAGAATTCAAACCAGTATCTCAAGTAAACCTAAAACAGATACTAAAAATGATAGATAAAGACAGGGAAAAAGTAAAAAAGCTCCTAGCAGGAGAGTATATACCAGAAGAAAAACAGTCATTTAAAACCACTTTAATTATAGTAGAATCCCCTAACAAAGCAAGGACAATATCTTCTTTCTTTGGAAGACCTCTAAGAAGAAAACTAAAACATGTAGATGCTTATGAGATAGCAGTAGGAGAGAGATTCCTAACAATAGTAGCAAGTAAAGGTCACCTTTACGACCTAAACAAAGAGCAGTATTATTACGGAGTTCTAAAAAAAGAAAACATATATATACCTATATTTGAACCAATAGAAGAAAACAATCAAAACAAAAAAGATATTATAGACAGTATTAGAGAACTAGACCTTGAAGTAAAAGAGATATTCATAGCAACAGACCCAGACACAGAAGGAGAGAAAATAGCGTTTGACATATTTCTAAATTCACTACCGTACAACCCAACCATCAAAAGAGCAGAATTCCACGAAGTAACAAAAAAAGCTTTTCTAGAAGCGATACAATATCCACGAGAGATTGACGAATCCCTAGTAAAAGCCCAGCTCGTAAGGAGAATCGCAGACAGGTGGATAGGATTTACCATATCCCAGTATGTACAGAAGAAACTTCACAAACACTGGTTATCAGCAGGAAGAGTACAGACACCAGTACTAGAATGGATAGTAAACAGAACAGATGAAGCAAAACAAAAAGTAGCTGTAATTAGAATCCTAATCCAAGATTACCCAATAGAGTTCATATTCGAAGATAAAAAAGAGGGAAAACAGTTCTTCAAAACCTTAGAATCTATAACCATAGAAGAAAAAGAAAAAAAATCAGAAGAGCTTTTTGAAAAACCATTTTCTACAGATACTCTACTATCACAAGCCTCATCAAAACTAAAATATCCTCCCCAAAAAACGATGGAGCTAGCCCAAGAACTATTTGAGACAGGATTTATAACATATCACAGAACAGACAGCATAAGAGTATCCCCTGTAGGGGTATCTGTAGCAAAAGAGTACATAATAGATAACTTTGGAGAAGAATATCTAAAAATAAGGACTTTCTCTACAGCAGGAGGAGCTCATGAATGTATAAGACCTACCCGTCCAATAGATGCAGAAGAGCTAAAATCTGTCATTATAACCATGAACATATCAAACATAACAAAAGACCACATAAACCTATACGACCTAATATTTAGACAGTTTATCGCTTCCCAGATGAGAGAAACAGTAGTAGAAAAAACAGTATATATAATAAAAGCACAAAATATAGAAAAAACAGAAGAAGTCATAACCAATATCATAAAAGATGGATACAACCTTATCCTTCCTATAAAAACCTACAAAATAGAAGCAGGAAAATACGAAGTAACAAATACCAAAAAATTTAGCCTAAAACCAAAAGTACCCTACTACACATATGCTACAGTTATACAAGATATGAAAGAAAAAGGTATAGGAAGACCATCAACATATGCAGTAACCATAGAAAAACTACTAGAAAAACATTACATAATAGAAAGAAACGGATACTTATTCCCAACAAAACTAGGAAGGCTAGTAATAAAAATTATAAAAGCTAGAGAAGACTTTTACAGATTTGTAAACGAAAACTTCACAAGAGAATTAGAAGAACTCATGGACAAAGTAGAAAAAAATCAGATAGATTATGAAAAAATTTTAGACGAGCTTTTTAAGGAAGTGATTCTAAAACATTACAAAGAGATAAAACCATTAAGAAAATAGAGTTTTTAGTAACAATTTGATATAATGATTCAAATATCGAAATCTAAGAGGATATTAAGTGGACTTTAAAGGGAAAACAGTTCTAGTAACAGGGTCTACCCGAGGTATAGGAAAAGCCATAGCATCTGCATTTGCAGAAAAAGGTGCAGATGTCATTATAACAGGAAGAGATAAAGGAACTACCCAGATAGTAGCAGACAATATAAAAAACGAATATGGAGTCAATGCGTACGGATTTACATTAGACCTTAGTTCAGATGTAGAAACAGCGTGGCAGGAGATAAAAAAACATGTAGACTTTGTCGACATACTCGTAAACAATGCAGGTATCACCAAAGATACCCTCTTTATAAGAATGAAAGATGAAGACTGGGAACAAGTTATAAATGTAAATCTAAATGGAACGTTCAAGATAACAAAACTAGTAGTAAAAGACATGATAAAGAGAAAAACAGGAAAAATCATCAATATATCCTCTATTATAGGATTTATAGGGAATGTAGGTCAAACAAACTACGCTACCACAAAAGCAGGGTTAATCGGATTTACAAAATCCCTAGCAAAAGAGCTAGCCCCAAGAAATATAACTGTTAATGCAGTTGCCCCCGGATTTATAGAAACAGACATGACAGAAAACCTTCCAGCAGAGCTAAAAGAAAAATATCTAGACCAGATTCCTCTAAAAAGATTTGGCAAACCAAGAGATGTAGCAGATGCAGTTTTATTCTTAGCGTCAGATATGGCATCTTACATAACAGGTGAAACAATCCATGTAAATGGTGGTATGTATTAAAAATAATAATTATAGGAGGTATAAATATGGCAAATAATATCGAGCAAAGAGTTAAAGAAATAATTGCAGACCAGCTAGGAGTAGACATTGAGCAGATAAAACCTGAATCAAAATTTGTAGACGACCTTGGAGCAGACTCTTTAGATGTAGTAGAGCTAATAATGGCTTTTGAAGAAGAGTTTGGAATAGAAATTCCAGATGAAGATGCAGAAAAAATTGCGACAGTAGGAGACGTACTTAACTATATCAGAGAAAAACAGGGAGCATAATATATGAGGAGAGTTGTTGTAACAGGGGTTGGTGCTGTCACCCCCCTAGGCAACAGTGTAGAAGAATTTTGGCAAGGATTAATAGAAGGAAAAAGCGGTGTAGACTACATAAAAGAGTTTAACCCTGAAGACTATAATCTATCTGTAAAGATAGGAGCAGAGATAAAAAATTTTAATCCTTCTGATTATATGGACGCCAAAGATGCAAAACGAATGAGCAGATATGTACAATATGCCTTTGCCGCCGCGAAAGAAGCCATGAAAGATTCAGGACTAGAATTAGACAAAATAGACCATAATAAAGCAGGAGTAATCGTAGGTACCGGCATAGGAGGATTGAGAGATATAGAGGCACAGCATTCTGTTATACTAGAAAAAGGAGCTAGAAGAGTCTCTCCGTTCTTTATACCTTCTGGTATATCAAATATAGCTTCTGGGTATATCTCCATAGAATACGGATTTAAAGGTCCAAACACTTGTGTGGTCACCGCTTGTGCAACAGGTACTCATGCGGTAGGAGATGCCCTTAAAATAATCCAAAGAGGCGATGCAGACATAATGATAGCTGGAGGTTCTGAAGCGGCTATAACTCCTCTAGGGTTAGCAGGATTTGCAAGTATGAAAGCCTTATCCACGAGAAATGAAGAACCTCAAAAAGCATCTAGACCGTTTGACGCTCAAAGAGATGGGTTTGTTATGGGTGAAGGCTCTGGGATTCTCATTTTAGAAGAGTTAGAACACGCAAAAAAGAGAGGAGCAAAGATATATGCAGAAGTATTAGGATATGGAATGACTGGAGATGCATATCACATCACCGCTCCTTGTGCTGATGCTGATGGAGCAGTTAGAGTTATCAAAATGGCTTTAAACGATGCAAGAATAAACCCTCCAGAAGTAGATTACATAAATGCTCACGGAACATCGACCCCTCTTAATGACAGGGTAGAAACTCTTGCAATAAAAGAAGTTTTTGGAAAACACGCCTACGAGTTAAAAATAAGCTCTATAAAATCTATGATAGGTCACCTTCTAGGAGCCGCTGGAGCTGTAGAAGCGATAGCTACAGTAAAAACTATAAAAGAAGGTATCATTCCTCCTACTATAAACTACGAATATCCTGACCCGGAATGTGATTTAGACTATGTTCCAAATAAAGCTATTGAATATCCTGTCAAAGTTGCAGTGTCAAACTCTTTTGGCTTTGGTGGAACAAATGCATGTTTAGTATTTAAGGCGTATGAATGATATTCTCTCGAATCCAGAATTTAGAAAAAAAATAGAGCTTTTAGAGAAAAAGTTAGGATATACATTCAAAAATAAAAAGTTAGCCTTGTCTGCAATAACCCACAAGTCTTTTATTGCAGAGAGTAATAAAGGACTAGAAGACTACGAAGTTCTTGAGTTCTTAGGCGACGCAGTTTTATCACTTATAGTTAGTGAAATACTAATCAAAAAGTATCCCCAAGCTAGAGAAGGGGAGCTATCTCAACTTAGGTCTGCAATAGTTAGTGAAGCTTTCCTATCAAAATTAGCACGAAAGATAAATCTCCAAGAAGTCGTTTTACTTAGCAAAGGAGAGATAGCCCAAAGAGGAATGGAAAGAGATTCTCTTTTGTGTGATGTATTTGAAGCTGTTTTTGGAGCTATCTATGTAGACAGTGACTACTTTATTGACCCTCCAAGGCAGATATTTAATAAACTATTCAAGGATTTTATTATAGAAAGTATAGAAAAAGGGAAAATCCCTAGAGACTACAAGTCTCTACTTCAGATAATAACCCAAAGGAAATTTGGAACTGTACCAAAATATAGATTTATCTCTGCAAAAGGTCCAGAACACGAAAAAATTTTTGAGATGGAATGTATAGTAGATAAGGCTCTAAAAACGAGAGGAAAAGGTAGGTCTAAAAAAGAAGCAGAAATCAAAGCCGCAAAAGAAGCCTATGAAATCTTAAACGAAGAAGAAAATCGTTAATTAATATTCTCTTTTACCCTTCCAATTTTGTATTTTTCTATAAGTTTATACACCTTTGGTCTGCTAACAGATAGTAAAGAAGCCATTTTTGTAATATTTCCCCCAGCTAAGATAAAAGCTTTTTTTACTAACTCTTTCTCTAGATTTTCTATATGTTTATTTAAGTTGAGGATTCCCTCTTCTGCTTCTGCTAAGTTTATATTTTCAAACCTTATATCTAAATCGTTCACATCAATAATATCTTTCTCAACTAATACACAGGTCTTTCTTATCACATTTATCAGCTCTCTTATGTTCCCGGGCCATGTATAACTTTTCATTAACTCTAATGCTTCTTTAGTAAAACCAATAACATTAGTTTTATTTTGCTCTTTGCAGAATTTAGTTAAGAAATACTTCGCTAGTACTATAACATCGTTACCTCTTTCTCTTAAAGGAGGAAGCTCTATGCTCAAAGAAGATAATCGATAGTACAGGTCTTTTCTAAAGCGCTCTTTCTCTATAGCTTTTTTCAAATTTATATTAGTTGCGGCGATAATCCTTACATCTACTTTATGAGTTTTATTACCTCCAAGCCTTTCAAAAGTGCCATCTTGTAAGAATCTAAGGAGTTTAGCTTGGAGATTGTAAGGTAGGTCTCCAATCTCATCAAGGAAAAGAGTTCCCCCATCAGCGGTTTCTACCCTTCCTATCTTCCTGTGGTGTGCGCCAGTAAAAGCTCCTTTTTCATAACCAAACAATTCTGCTTCTAATAAATCTTCAGGAATTGCCGCACAGTTTACCACTACAAATGGTTTATTTTTCCTTCTGCTTCTCTCATGAATAGCCCTAGCGGTTAGCTCTTTGCCTGTCCCTGTTTCCCCAAGGATTAGTACCGGATAGTCTGTCTGTGCATACTTTCTTATAAGTGAAAATACTTGCTTCATCTTTGGACTAGAACCAACCATCTCTATATTTTCTTCAGTACATAAAGCACCGTAATCTACTCTTTTTTCGTGTACCAGCTTTGATATGAAGTTTCCTAATTTTAAATCTTTAGTGATTTTTACCACTTCTTTTTTAGAAAAATCTAAGTACATACCACATTTTGAGCATATCTCTACTTTCTTTTTTAGAAACTGACCACAGTAAGGACATGCCTTTGATTCAAAGATTTTGTCAGTGAGATATTTACCTACAGTGTTTGCGATTACTTCTGGGTCTTCGTTAAACATTACCACAAATCCAGACTCTATTAGTCTAGATACCATACCATTTAAGGACACTTCATCATTAAGCTCAAGATGAACTATAACATCATCTCCAATCTCAAGATTGGCTATATTATCTCTAAATTTGATACCAAACAAAGATAAATCTTCAGGTATACATTTGTAAATCTCACCATTTACCTCCAACATGGAAGGTTTGGTATAAGATATACGCGGAGCTATTCTCATATTACCCCCCAGTAAAATAATTAAAATTAGCTAACAATCTTAAAGCTTTTATCTTGAATGAAACTTTCTATTCGGTTAGCGATAGCTTCTGAAGTAAGTCCTAACTTCTCCTCTAATATATCGATTTTCCCGTGTTCAATAAACCTATCAGGAATACCAAATCGTGTAATTATATTTTTATAATTATTATCAGTTATATATTCTATCATACTAGAGCCAAATCCTCCACTAAGAACTCCATCTTCTAACGTCACAATGTACTCGTGAGTTTTTAAGATTTTGTCTAAAATCTCTGTGTCAAAAGGTTTTATGAATCTTGCATTTACGATAGTCGGGTTTAAGCCTTTTTTCTTTAAAATCTCTCTTACCTTTAATCCTCGATATACATATTTCCCAGTGGCTAGTACAGCAATATCTCTTCCTTCTTCAAGGATTTCCCAAGAACCAATCTTTATCTTTTCAAAAGGAGTATCACTCTTACCATAGGCTGTTCCTCGAGGATAGCGGATAGCGAACAATTTACCCGAATTTATACCTGTGAATAGTAAATCTCTCAATTCTTTTGCATCTTTTGGAGCACAGATTACGATATTAGGGATACATCTTAAAAAGGCAATGTCAAAAACCCCATGATGAGTAGGACCATCTTCCCCTACTAATCCCGCTCTATCTATAGCTAACAAGACTGGAAGCTCTTGAAGAGCCAAATCGTGAATAACTTGGTCGTACCCCCTCTGTAAAAAAGTAGAATAGTAAGCTAATACAGGTTTTAATCCTTCTATAGCAAGCCCTCCAGCAAAGGTAGCCGCATGCTGTTCAGCAATACCTACGTCAAAGAATCTATCAGGAAAGTTTTTTGCAAAATTCACCAAACCAGAACCTTCCTTCATGGCAGGGGTTATCGCTACGATTTTTTCATCTTTCGAAGCGAGTTCTACTAGAGCATTTCCAAAAATTTCGCTCCATGTAGGTTGATTTGTTTTCTTTTTAACAGGGACTCCTGTTATCTTGTCAAAAGGAGACATACCATGGTAAGAGATAGGATTTTCTTCTGCAGGTTTATATCCTTTGCCTTTTTTTGTGATAACATGTATCAAAATAGGTCCTTGCATATTTTTTATATTTTCAAATGTTTCTTTTAAAGAAAAGATAGAATGTCCATCTATAGGACCAATGTAATTAAAACCTAACTCTTCAAAAATAATTCCCGGAGTGAACAGTCCTTTTGCGTATTCCTCTAGTTTTCTCAATATGGATACTGCAGATTTACCAAAAAGCTTATTTGCGGCTACTTTTAAAGCTCTTCTTGGCTTTTGAAAAACCTTGTTAGTGATTATTCTATTAAAATAAGTATAGATAGCGCCCACATTTGCAGAGATAGACATCTGATTGTCATTCAAGATAATGATAAATTTTGAAGGGTCTAGCCAACCAGCATTATTCAAGCCTTCAAATGCTTGACCAGCGGTCATTGCTCCATCTCCAATAACCGCTACTGTGTATCCATCTTTATTTTTCAAATCTTTCCCTATTCTCATACCTAAAGCGGCAGAGATAGATGTACTACTGTGTCCAGCTCCAAAATGGTCATAGATACTTTCTTTTATTTTAGTGAAGCCAGATATACCTCCATAGTCTCTAAGAGTTTTAAATCTCTCCTTTCTATCTGTTAGTATTTTGTAGGCATAGGCTTGATGTCCTATGTCCCAAACGATTTTGTCTTTTATAGGGTCAAAACTAAGTAATAGAGCTATAGTCAGCTCTACAACACCAAGAGACGGTCCTATATGACCTCCCTTTTTTGATGTTATATCTATGATATAGTTACGAACTTCTTCTGCTAATTGTTTTATCTCTTCAGGAGATAGATTCTGTAAATCCTTATAGCTGTTTACTCTACCTAAGACTTTATAATCTTTCATTTTCCTAACCCTTCTTCGAGGTTTATAATAAATATTATCATCATTACAGATGAGGTATTCAGTTTGGATATTTCAATAAATTTAGACGAATTAAAATTTGATGCAAATGGTTTAATACCTGTAACAACCCAAAGTTATTATACTGGAAAAGTCCTTATGCAAGCTTATGCAGATAAAAAAGCTATAGAAACTACCATAAATACAGGGTATGCTACATATTTTTCTAGAAAAAGACAAAAACTCTGGACTAAAGGAGAAACCTCTGGAAATAAACAAAAAATAGTAGATATAAAAATAGATTGTGATATGGACAGTTTACTATACCTAGTAAAAGATTACGGAGTAGCTTGTCATACAGGAGAAGAGAGTTGTTTTTATCGAAGTATTCTAAAAAAAGAAAACCGAAAACCAGATGCTTATGAAATATTACCAGCCTTATACACAAAAATACTAGAAAGGAAGCAAAATAAACCTAAAAACTCATATATTGTTAAACTTTTTGAAAAAGGAAGTGATAAAATAATACAGAAAGTAGGAGAGGAATCTATAGAAACGATTATAGCATTGAAAAATAACGATAAACGCGAAATTGTTTATGAAAGTTCAGACCTATTATTTCACCTTTTGATTGCTTTTGTGGATAAAAATGTAAAATTAGAAGATATTCAAGAAGAGTTACTAAGTAGATATAAATAAGCTAATGGAGTAGCTGTTATGCCTTTTGAATTTGAGAGATTAGACATACCAGAGGTAGTTTTAATAAAGCCAAAAGTTTTTTCTGATGATAGAGGTTTTTTTCTTGAAAGCTACAAGAAATCTGATTTTGTAAAAAGTGGAATAACCAAAGATTTCGTTCAGGATAACCACTCAAAATCAGTAAAAGGGGTTTTAAGAGGACTCCACTACCAACTACCGCCAAAAGCTCAAGGAAAACTTATAAGATGTGTAAAAGGCAAGATATTCGATGTTGCAGTAGATATAAGAAAAAGCTCTAAAACTTTTAGAAAATGGGTTGGAGTAACTCTTAGCGAAGAGAACAAACATATGTTATATATACCAGAAGGGTTTGCACACGGTTTTTTGACACTTACAGATTTTGCAGAAGTCTTATATAAAACAACTGATGAATATGCTCCTGAATTAGATAGAGGTATAATATGGAATGACCCAGACATAAATATAAAATGGCCTTTAGAAGAGATTGAAGAGATTCTCCTTTCAGAAAAAGATAGAAATCTACCTTTTTTAAAAGACGCTGAAATTTTTGAATAGAGAGGAAAAAAATGGCAAAGCTTTTAGTTACCGGAGGAGCAGGTTTTATAGGAAGTGAATTTGTAAGACAAGCAGTAGAAAAAGGTTATGAAACAGTAGTAGTAGACAAATTAACATATGCAGGAGACTTAGAAAGACTATCCTCTGTAGGAGATAAAATAAACTTCTATAAGGCTGACATAACCAATAGAGAATTTGTAGAATACATATATAAAAAAGAAAAACCAGACATAGTAGTCCATTGGGCGGCAGAAAGTCATGTAGATAGAAGTATACTAGACGCTACCCCTTTTATAGATGCAAATGTTAAAGGGACACAAGTCCTCTTAGATTTAGCAAAAAATTCAGATATATCTTTATTTGTCAATATAGCTACAGATGAAGTGTATGGAGAACTTGGCGAACGAGGACAGTTTTATGAAACAACCCCTTTAAATCCAAACTCTCCCTATTCAGCTAGTAAAGCTTCAGCAGATATGTTAGGTAGAGCCTACTATAGAACATTCAACCTACCTGTTGTTACTGTTAGACCATCTAACAACTACGGTCCATGGCAGTATCCAGAAAAGTTAATACCTGTTGTAATACTAAAAGCATTAAAAAACGAACCAATTCCTGTGTACGGTACAGGAGAAAATGTAAGAGAATGGTTGTATGTGTCAGACTGCGCAGATGCAGTATTCCATATTATAGAAAAAGGAAAAGTAGGAGAGATTTATAATGTAGGAAGTGGACAAGAAAAGAGAAATATCGATGTAGTAACTTCGATACTCCAGATATTAGGAAAACCTCAAAGTTTAATTCAGTTTGTAAAAGATAGACCTGGTCATGATTTTAGATATTCTCTAAATGTAGATAAGATAAAAAAAGAATTAGGCTGGGAAGCTAAAGTTAAATTCGAAGAAGGTATAAGAAAAACTGTAAATTGGTATCTTAATAATATAGACTGGGTAGAAAGAAAACTAAAAACTCTTAAAGAATATTGGGAGAAAGTTTACAGTTGAGATACCTCATCGTAGGAAAAAATGGACAGTTAGGTAGGGAGTTTGTTCGTATACTCCAAAAAACAGATGCAGACTTTGTAGCTTTAGGACACAAAGAATTAGACATAGGTAATATCCACCAAACCCTTAGTATTTTTGAAGAGATTAAACCTCAAGTAATTATAAACTGTGCGGCATACAATCTTGTAGATAAAGCAGAAACAGATTATTCTACAGCTTATAGAACCAATGCAGTAGGTATAAAAAATCTAGCATACGCAAGTAGAATACACAAAGCCTTTATCGTCCATTACAGCACAGATTATATATTTGATGGAAAAAAAGAAGAAGGACTTTATACAGAGGAAGATACCCCTGTTCCTATAAACGAATATGCAAAAAGTAAATATGTAGGAGAGATTTATCTTCAAGAAGAAACAGACAACTATCTTTTATTTAGAGTTAGCTGGGTATTCGGAGATGGAGAACAGAACTTTATATACAAGTTACTAAAATGGGCAGAGCAAAATCCATATCTAAAAATATCTTACGACGAGATTTCTGTACCTACTTATACAGAGGTAATAGCAGGATTAACACTAAAAGCGATAGACCAAAAACTAACTGGTCTGTACCATTTGACAAATACTGGTTATTGTTCAAGATTTGAACTAGCTAAATTTGTGTTTAACACTCTAGGAATAGATAAATTTATCTACCCTGTATCAGCTGAAAGTTTTAATTTACCTGCCCAAAGACCAAAATTTTCGGCTATGGATAACTCAAAGTTATCAAAAGCTCTAAATGTAAAGATTCCTACATGGGAAGAATCTGTAGAAAAATTTTTGAAAAACTATAGAACCTAAATATTGATTATCCACAAATTAGACCTAAAATATTTTTCAAAACATACAAAAAGGTAAGCAAACTTGGAAGATATTAGTAGTTTCTTAGCAAGAGTATTCATTCTATTTGGCATAATTTTTCTATTTATAGGAATTTTATTACTGTTCTTTGAAAAACTTCCCCTTAGTATAGGTAGATTACCCGGTGACATATACATCAAGAGAGATAACTATGTAATATATTTTCCTATCGTATCATCTATACTGATAAGTGTATTTTTAACCATTTTGATAAATGTACTAATTAAAATATTTAGCAGATAAGTCGATAAGGAAAAAATTAATTTAAAATTATAAAATTGATATACAAAATTTCAATAATTGAATTTTTAGAAAAATTTGAATATGTTACAAAGAGCTAATTTTTACTAACCTCTTAAATTAAAAAATTATATAATGGTAGATGTAGACGTAACCGTTTTGTACTAATAGGTTGAAAAAATTTTGTGTTAATTTAACGTTTAAATGTTGAAAATTTTTAAATTGAAAAAGAATTTAGGACTATTTAGAATTAAAATTTAAATAAATACTAACTATATATGTTTAAGGAGGTATCCCTATGGGAGAGAATAGTATTTTGAGGTGGATTCTATTTTTCTTCCTCCCAGCAGTGTTCATTTATGGCTTAATGCATGTTTATTCTTCAAAGCCAGCCCAAGCAAAAAAATCTGCTGAACTTACTGCGATGGAAGAAGCAGGAAGGAAAGTGTATAACAAGTTTTGTGTAGGCTGTCACGGAGCAAATGGTGATGGAAATAGCCTAGCGGCACCGTTTTTTAAAAACAAACCCCCCAATTTCAGAACTGCAATCTTCAGATGGAAATCAACTCCAGAAGGTACACTACCTACAGATGAAGACCTTATGCATGTTCTAAACTGGGGACTTCCACAAACACCAATGCCTTCTTTTGCATTAGTACCTGAAACTCAAAAAAGAGCGGTTATAGCCTACATCAAAACATTTTCAGACAGATGGAAAAACGAAAAATCCGGTGTGTCAGTTTACAAAGACATCAAAGGTACTCCAGAATTTTTTGGTACCCAAGCATCTGTAGAAAAAGGAAAACAGCTCTATGCTACTAACTGTGCCGCGTGTCACGGTCAAGAAGGAAGGGGAGATGGTCCCGTTGCGGCAACTTTACCTGTTCCTCCAACTGATTTGACTTATCCAGTAAGAAGTGCTGGTCCAAAACCAGAGGATACATTTAGAGTTCTAACAGTAGGTCTTGAAGGTTCTCCAATGCCAGCTTTTAGTTATCTTTCTGAAGAAGACAGATGGCACTTGGTATCTTACATAGCCTATCTAATGAATAAAGGCAAATAATAAGGAGGGATAAAAAATGGCTAACAATCAAGAGCTTACTAACCTAGTTAACTATGGGTTAGTGAAAGCCCATATCGCAATGGGGCTTGTATTTTTTATTATAGTAGCTATTATGGGTTTCTTATATTCCCTACAGCTAGACGGTATATATCCTTTTCCGGGTATAGAGTTTTTATCTCCGGGAAGAGTTAGAATGATTCATACTGCCGGTGCGGCTTATGGTTTCTTGGTAAACCTATTTACAGGTCTATTGTATTGGGCACTTCCAAGATTTACTGGTTACAGAGTGTTAAGTGATGCACTTGGGTGGTTTATGTTTATAGCTCTCCAAGCGGCGGTACTTATCACAGTGGTAGCTATTTTGTTCTTAGGACAAGCTGATAACGTAGAATGGGGTGAAACACCTTGGTGGATAGACCCTATAATAGTTTTCTGGTTGCTTTTACATCTAGTTCAATTTGGAGCACCTTTATTTAAGGCTTCTCAAAGAGGTCCTCTATATGTTTCTGGTTGGTATATATCTGCTATGTTAGTATGGACTCCACTTGTTGTATTTATGGGTAATCTTATTCCAAGATTTTGGTCAGCTGGTACAGGTGCAGGTGCAGTGCAATCAACCTTTATCCACGACCTAGTTGGATTATATGTTACTCCAGTTGCATGGGGACTTATGTACTACTTCGTTCCAATAATCCTTAAAAAACCGATGTGGTCTCATGGGCTTTCTCTACTTGGTTTTTGGGGACTTGCTTTCTTCTACCCAATGAATGGAGTTCACCACTTCCTTTGGTCTCCAATCCCAATGTTTGCCCAGTATTCAGCGGTATTTGCAACTGTTGCCATTGAGTTCGCTGTTACTTCTGTTCTTATCAACTTTATGATGACTATTAGAGGTTCTGCAGAACAGCTAAAATATAATGTTCCTCTTAGATACATGTATACAGGTGCAATCTTCTATTGGATTACATGTTTCCAATGTGCTTTCCATGTTACACTCACATTCCAAAAAGTTATCCACTTTACAGACTGGGTCACTGGACATGCTCACCTTATAATGTTTGGAACGTTCGGTTTATGGGTTCTTGGAATGGCGGAATATGTATGGCCTAAACTATTTGGAAAAGAGACTATGTATTCAAAAGGAATGTCAGAAGGAGCATACTGGTTATTGACTATTGGTGTATTTGCTATGTTCTTTGACCTCACAGCCGCAGGGCTGGTTCAAGGGTTTGATTGGATAGGACTGAACCCATGGATTGATTCTGTAAACTTCTCAAAGCCTTTCTGGTACTTTAGAAGTATCACTGGAATTATGATGCTTACTGGATTACTTATGTACGCTATAAACTTCTACAAAACAGCTACAACTGCTAAAGGATTAACTGCTGAACTCAAATCAGAGTCAGTATAAGGAGGGTTTGATATGGGAAAAATGGAAAGATTTTCATTCGTTGCACTTGTAGCTGGTATTATATTCTTCCTTTTTGCAGATTTTGTATCGTGGGCTTTACCGATGTTCGTTTTAAAGGATATTCCTATGAAAAAAGTAGAAGACCTAGCCGCAGAAGCCAAAGCTAAGAACACTTCTGCGTGGTCAGACTTTTTAAGAATCGCTAAACTGTATTATCCTGAACAGTTTAAAAAGTACTATAAAGAACCTACAGAAGAAGCTTTTGCAAAAGCTTTAAAGATTGGACACCATTGGTATGTTGCTGAAGGTTGCTGGAACTGTCATTCACAGGTTATAAGACCTGTTTCTAACGAAACTCTTAGATTTGGAATTCCGGGAGTTTCTAATACTGTTTCTTATCCTTCAGAGTATCAAAACGAACTTCAAGCTCCAGTTCTATGGGGAACAAAAAGGGTTGGTCCAGATTTAATAAGAGAGGCGGCGGTTCATGATATAGGTTGGCAGGTTGCACACCTTTATAATCCAGAGTCTACATCTCCCGGTACAAATATGCCCGGCTATCCATGGTTCTTTGAAAAAGATAAAAATGGAAATATTGTGCCTAATGAACGTGGTTTAGGTCTTCTCATATATCTTATGTGGTTAGGTTCTTGGGAAGTTAAGCCTACGAAAGAATGGGCATTAAAGGATTAAGTGGAGGATTAAGTTATGAAAATTAGCAAGAATCTTGTAGCTTTACTCACTTTGTTTATCTTTATCTTTGTAGTGGGAACAGTAATAGCTACAAGAACGGTTGCTTATCTCCAAGCTGGTTTTGAGTTGAAGGGTTTTTTAGTTGAAGTGATTACTTATGTTATAGCATTGACAGGTTGGTTTTTCTTGTTTATCTATTCTTATCTAAAAGGAGATTTTAAAGACATAGAGGCTCCTAAGTATGATGTTTTGGAGCTAGAAGAGAAAATTCAGCAAGCAGAAAAAGGAGGGAAAAAGTAATGGCTGTTGAAAATCCAAAAGCAGTAGATAAAATTACTTATGTAACAGATGCAGTTCCTACATGGTGGATGTTGTTCTGGATTGGTTATATCATTTTTGCAGTTTCTTATATTGTTTTAGAATGGATACCTGATTTTGTTGGGTGGATGTCTATTATAGGACAAGGTCCAGAAGCCGCAGATAAATATTTGTGGCAAAGAGAATTAATGAGAGAATAATTATATTATCTAAAGGGGTCTTTTGACCCCTCTTTTTATCTTTTTCTCGAAATCAACCAATACACTATCCCTAGAGCAAGGACTATCACGCTGTATGATAATAATTCTGGTATTTTACTAACTGATAGAGAGGCTATAAGTATTTTTCTTATCATTGCGGCAAGAGCGAGACCTATAAATGCTCCAAGGGCAAAACCTCCTCCTTTGAGATGTTTTATCTCTTCTGTCATTAGTTCACTAACTGCCCATAGAATTAGTAAACTACCTAAAACTTTGATTATTCCATGTTCCAAAGGTACTTTTTGGAAAACTAATTCGTATATATCGTATACAAAAAGACCGATTACAAAAAAGGATACGATAATTAAGGCTATAACAAGTGTGAAATCTAATATATCGGCAAACTTCTGTGATAGTTTTATAAGACTCTTCTCTACTAGAGATATAGATTTATATCTATTCAATTCTTCTTCTCTGTAAGCACTGGTTAGAACATCTAGGTTTATATCTAGTAGTTTTGATATAGATTCTATAAGTTTGTTTCCTTCTTCGCTAAAACCGTATTCTTGGTTGATTTTCTTTATGAAGAATCTTCTTATAAAGTTAAAGCTTGCATTTACATAGTGGGTGGGTAATCCAATTTCTACATGTTTTTCTCCTATTCTGTACAGGTTTTGGAAGTACTTTTTATCATATCTTCCCGATAGGAGGTCTCTGTACCATTGTCTTAGCTTTTCTCTATGTTTTTTTAGCTTTTCTTTTGTTAGGTATTTTTTGGTATCTGGCATGTGGAAAATAAATCTATAAAACTCATCAAGGAATTCTTCTTCATATTTGAGTAAGCTGTCTCTCATTTTGAGTATATTTTTTATGTCTTCTTGAGTAAATTGGTAGTCTTGTTTTATCTGTTCGTAATTAATCAATGGTTTTTCTCCTTTTTTAGTATCATATAAAAGTAGGTAGCGTCTTTTTTGGTTTTTATATTTTTACATTTTACTCCAATTCTGTTTTTCCATCTTTTTAGGTATGGTAGGTTTGGAGATATTAGGAAGTTTCCTTCTTTTTTTAGATTTATCCAGCCAAGTTCTGATACGTAAAGCTTACAGTTTTCATAATTTGTTGGATTTTTTAGTATGCCTTTGAATTGTCCCGGTGGATTTTTTTTCAAGTACCCAAATTTTGGGTTAATTGGTGTTATATTTAGTGGTTCTGTTTCTAGTATTCTTTTGAAGTGGGTCATAGTAGACCATTTTCCTACTATTGGCTGTCTAGGGGTCAGATATAAGTTTGTGAATATTCCTACATTATAGGGGTCTTGGGTTAGAGCTATTTTGTAAGATGTTTCTTTGACTGCTTCTACAAAGATTTCGTTGTATTCTCCATATGGATATGCGAAATATTTTGGTTTGTAACCTATCAAGGCTTTAAATTTTTCTTCTGCTTTTTTTATGTCTTGTAATAGGTTTTGTTTATAGATTTTTATATCTGTATTTTTGGGAATTTTTGCGAATCTCTTATGTGCATAGGAATGGTTTCCGAATTCTATCTTTTTGTAAGATTTTAGGATTTGTATCTGTTCTTTGGTTAGAAAGTCTGGATATTTTGCGATGGCTTCCATATACAAAAATACTGTAAAAGGAAAGTTATAATTTTTTAGGATTCTGTACGCTTTCATAGTGGATTTGTATCCGTCATCTATTGTTATTATCACTGTTTTTGGCGGAATTTTGCCTGTTTTTAGGTATTGGAGAAGTTTTTTTAGAGAGACTACGTTATAGTGATTTTTTTTGAGGAATTCCATCTGTTTTTTGAATGTTTCTAGTGGTATAGAGGTAGAGGGAGATTTTTGTTCTCCAAATTTGTGATAGATGAGTATTGTTGCGTAGTTGTTGGTGTTTGCTTTTACAAGAGTCGTTATGCTAATAAATATAAGCAGGGTGAATTTTACAACTGTCATATTCTTCAAGTTTATTCTCCATTATTACGGTTTTTACTCTTTTAACATATTTTTTTCTAAGTATCGAGTATTTTTCAAGATAGTTTGAGAGAATCATTGGGTCTGTACTTTTGAGTCTTACGAATCTCAATTTTTCGTATGCCCAGCTAACGTTTAGGCTATATATATAGTCTTCTACAGAGGATAGAATATCTGGGTAGGTTTTTAGGTATACTTTGTTTTTTTTGGCTTTTAGTTTATTTTTTCTTTCTTTTTTGAATGTCCACATACCGTACACGTTGTTTCCTTCTGTGAAGAATCTGGAACTTCCCCACCCACTTTCTATGGCGGCTTGAGCTATTGCTATACTTACAGGAACGATATTGAGTCTTTTTAAAAGTTCGTCTATTGTATCTGTTTTGTATTCTTTAAGGAGTTCTGTTAAAAATCTTTTTTCTGTGTATGTTAATTTTTTCCCTTTTTCTAGTTTTTTTCTTAGTTTTATTATTTTTGCTCTTTTTGTGGATATTCTTAGGTTTGCTATAAGTATTGAGGGTAGAATTATTTGGATAAATTTTTCTTTTTTTTCTTTTACTGGAAAGTCTGCAAGGGGAGGTACTTTTTTATAAACTACTGGTAGGACTTGTGAACATTCTATTTTAATAATGTCTTTTATTTGATAGGCTTCTTTGTATATTATAGCTATTCTTTGGAGTCCTGTTTCTCTATAGTATGGTTCTGTGTATGTTTTGGTAACGAAGTGGGACAATATTATGATAAGTATTACTGCTGAAGAGCCAATAAGTAGGGAAAAGACTATTAAGATTTCTTTTTTGTGTGATATTTTCATATTGGAGGGGAAGTTTTTTCCCCTGATTAGTTTGTGGTTTTGTCTGATTGGTCGTAGTAATTAGGTCCAAGTTGAGGTATATTTCCGTCCCATAGTTTTGCTCTGATTTTTAGGTCTTCTTCGTGTAGTGGCCATACTGTTTGGTCTTCTCTCCATTTTGATTTCTCATCAAACTTTTCTTTTCCTCTCCTTGCTATGAAGTCGTCTGCTATTTGGGAGAGCATTTCTTTGTTTAATACCCAGTTTCTTCTAGTGTATGATGATAGGTCGTATATGTCTGTATGGATTATACAATCTGTTGGACAGGCTTGTGTACATAGTCCACAAAACATACATTTTGATAAATCCATATCGAATACAGCTAATATTTTTAGTCCGTGGTGTGGGTGGTCTTCTGGTACGTTTAGTTTTTCTGCTTTTATTGTGAATAATTCAGGTACCGGGCATGCGGCTTGGCAGAATTTGCAGGCTATACATCTTGTTTCTCCTTTTTCAGGAGGTTTTATTTTTAGTTTTTTTATCCATGACATAAAATCATCTGCTTCTGTTCCGTCTACATTTCTAAGACCGTGGACTCCTCTAAATCTTATAGTAGGCTCAAGGATTTCGTATGGGAAGGTTACTGTTATGGTTCTTTTGAATAGGTGTTTTATAGTAGTGCTTAGACCTTTCATAAAGTCTAAAAAGAATATTTTTTCTATTATTGTTTGTGATTTTGTTCCTACTTTTTTGATACCCATTTTTTGCCTCCTTTTATCTGTCTGTTTCTCCTACTACTGGGTCTAATGTAGATAGTAGTGTTATGGCATCTGCTATAGGTCTACCTATTATGGCTTTTGTAAATATCTGTAGATTGTAGAAGGCTCCTGACCTTATTCTTACTCTATACGGTTTAATTCCTGCTTTTTTATTGAATATATAAAAGCCTAGTTCTCCTCTTGGGTTGTCTGTTGATGCGTATACTTCTCCTTGGGGGAGTTTCATTCCTCTTCCGTCTATAGATATTTTTAATTTTTTTGGGTCTTCTGATTGGAAGAAATATGGGTCATTTTTTGAAAATTTTCTAAGTTTTTCTATACATTGATGTACTATTTTGCTACTTTGTCTGATTTCTTCCATTCTTACTAAGTATCTGTCGTATGAGTCTCCTTTGTCTCCTACTGGTATGTCAAAGTCTACTTCTGTGTACATATCGTATGGGTCTATCTTCCTAAGGTCGTATGGTACTCCTGAAGCTCTAGCTACTGCACCTGTCAAACCATAGTCATATACATCTTCTTCTGTTATTACGCAGATGTCTTTATTTCTGCTTACCCATATTCTATTTCTTGTGAGGAGTCTCTCGTAGTCGTCTACTCTTTTTGGTAACTCTTTTATAAATGATTCGATGGCATCTAATGCTCCGTATGGTAAGTCTGCAAAGACTCCTCCTATTCTAAAGTAGTTTATGGTGAATCTTGCTCCGGTGATACCTTCAAAGATGTCCATAATTTTTTCTCTTTCTCTGAAGGTGTATAGGAACATAGTTAAAGCTCCTAAGTCTAGGGCGTATGTTCCTAGCCATAGAAGATGGGAGTTTATTCTAGAGAGTTCTGCCATCAGAGTTCTAATCCATTTTGCTTTTTCTGGTATTTTGTCATGTATGTCCATTAGCTTCTCTGCGGCTATTACATATGCATGATTTTCATTTATTGATGCTATGTAGTCCATTCTGTCTGTATATGGGATAAATTGTTGGTAGCCTATGTTTTCTGCTATTTTTTCTACTCCTCTGTGTAATTGTCCTATTATTATGTCGCATTTTTGTACGTATTCTCCGTCTAAGTCAAATAAGAACCATATGGTTCCGTGAGTTCCCGGGTGTAATGGTCCCCAGTTTAGTACTATTTGGGAGCTTTTTTTGGGCATTCTTGCTTTTTGGGTTATCTCTAGGTCTTGTAGTGTTGGTATTGCTGTATGCATTCTCGAGTAGTTGAATAAACCTTCTAATTGGTCTCCTCTTTCTTCTTCATTTAGGGAGGGTAGTTCTACTTCTTCATATCCTTTTAATGGGAAGTCTTTTCTAAGTGGATAGTATGGGTAGTTTTCCCACATGAACATTCTAACGAGGTTTTCGTGTCCTTCGAATTTTATTCCGAACATGTCGTAGGCTTCTCTTTCTGCCCATTTTGCTCCAGTCCAAAGGGTGGTAAGGGTGGGTAGTTCTTCGTTGATAGCCCATGTTTTTATTATGATTCTTTCTTTGTACTGGGGAGAGTATAGTATGTACACTCCTTGGAATCTTGGATTTGATTTTGTGTCGTGGTCTATTATGGTAAAGTCTATGAACATTTTAAATTGGTATTCAGGGTCTTCTTTTAGGGTTTTTAGTAGGTTTATAAGGTTTTCTTTTGGTGTTTCTACTGTCAAGTATCCGTTGTTTTCTTCTATTGTTAGGTTTTCAAATTTTTGTTTTAGCTTTTCTGCTTTTTCTACACTTATCCAAGACATGTATCTACTCCAAAAATTTCTCAAACGCTGTTATAAAATTTTAATCTTTATCTTTAAATTTAGCAAGAATATTAGCTGGCTAGTTTTCTCCTTTTTTCGAATTCTTTTAGTTTATGGTATGGCATTGGCTTTGCTAAGTAGAATCCTTGTCCGTATTTTATGCCTATCTCTTTTACTTTCTTTAGTATTTCTTCTGATGATATGAATTCTGCTATAGTTGTTACTCCTATGTTGGTGGAAAAATCATGGATTGTTTTAACTGTTTGGTATATTAGTCTGTCTTTTACTATGTTTTTAATTAAGGAAGCGTCGATTTTAAGGTAATCTACATTTAGGTTTATTAGGTGGGTGAAGTTTGAGTAACCGGAGCCAAAATCATCTATGGCTATTTTGTATCCAGAGTTTTTTAGGTCTTTTATGATGTCTCTAAATAGGTTGTAGTTTGTTATTTCTTCTGTTTCTAGTATCTCTAGTACTACTCTCGATACGAGGATTTTGTCTTCGGTGGAGATTTTCTTTAAGAAGTCTAGTATAGATTGGTTTACTATGTCTTCTGCTGATAGGTTTATAGCTATTTTGATAGAAGGGTTATTTTTCAGTATTTGGAAGTTCTTTTCTAATACTTTTTGGGTTAGTTGGGAGTATAGTAAGGTTCCTTTTATTTCAAATAGGAATTGAGATGGATATATCAGTTTTCCTTTTTTATCTAGTATTCTCACTAATGCTTCGTAGTGGAGTATTTCTCCTGTTTCTAGGTTTAGTATAGGTTGGTATTCGCATATTATCCTATCTTCTTCAAGGGCGTCTTTTATATCGTTTATAGAATAAAATCCTGTGCCTATTGTTTCTGTATATTTTATAAGTCTATTCTTTCCTTCTTTTTTAGCTTTGTAAAGGGCTATATCTGCTGTTTTTATTGCTTGTTCTAGGGAACGTGCTTTGTCTACATCTTCGTATAGACCTATGGAAACGGTGATTTTTAATTTTTCGTTTTCATTTATTTTGATTGGTTTGTTGCCTATTGCTTGTCTAAGTTTTTCGAGGATTTTAACAGGCTCTATTGAGTCTTTTCTGATAAAAATGAGGAATTCTTCTCCTCCATATCTTATTATGAAGTGTTCAATATCTTGTAAGGTTTCTTTTAGTCTTTCTGCTACAGTTTTAAGTATTATGTCTCCTACGTCGTGTCCGTATGTGTCATTTATTGTTTTGAAATTGTCTAGGTCTATTAATGCTATGGCGTATGATGATAGGTCTATATAAGGGCTTATGTCATTTAGGTAGTTTCTGTTGTAGACTCCAGTAAGAGGGTCTATAAATGTTTTTCTTCTAAGGGTGGAATATTTATAGAATTGAAATATTACAAATCCTAGTAGTCCTAGTGTGAGAACTATAAATATAAAGATAAACATTCTTAGGTTGTCTATTAAGGCATTTATCTGTTTTAGTTTGGATATAGAAAAATCTACTGCTAGTATGGCTCTGACTTCTCCATTTTGTATTATTGGGGATAGGTATGTAACCCATAAGCTTTTTAGTTTTGATTGTTTTATTAGTACGTCTTTTTTGGTTGTGAATATTTCATACCATTGGGGGTTGAATACATCGAATTTTTGACCGGGTATGGCTTTTTCCTCTTTTGAACCGTCAGCTAAGAATCTGAATTTACCGTCTTTGTCTTTGAATATTATATAAACGTATTTTATGTTGTTGGTTACTAATAGGGATAGTATTGTTTCTATTTCTTCTCTTAGTTTTGGATTGTTTAAGAGTGCTTTTACTATATTTGTGTTTTGGGTCTTTTTTAATATTATTTTTTTGGTGTTATTTACGATTGTTGTAATTTCGTCAATTACTAATCTACTTAGTTCATCTTCTAGTTTTTTCTTAAACGCGGGGGCGGCTATGTATAGACTAGTGAGTATCGATATAGTAACTATCAAAGATATTACTAATATGTATGGTTTGTTAAGTAGATTATTATTTTTTGTCACCATATTTTCTCTTCTATGTATCTTCCGTAGCTTTTTGGGAGTTTTATTTTAAATTTTTCTAGTCGAAAACTGATAAATACTAAGTTTGGTCTACCTTTATACCAAAATAAAGCTCCTATGAAGTTTGGATTTTCTTTTAATAGAAGGTAGTTAAGAGCTATTCCCGGGATTTTTTTCTTGCAAGTATTTTTAAGTTGTTCGTTGTTTTCTTTTGCTATTATGATGTCTGCTTCGTTGCAGTTTTCTACTACTAAGAGTTTTTTGGCGTATTTTTTGAGATAGTTTTTGTTGTATCCAATTACATATACTTTTACAGGGTTTTTCTTTACTATATCTACGGATATTTTCTCTAGAATTTTAACTTCTATCTTTATTTCTTGTTCAGACCTTAATGGTTCTGCTTTTACTATATTGTTGCAGATATTAAGTACGAATAAAAAAACAAAGATTATGTGTCTGTTCATTTTTTAAAAGCTACTCACTAATGTTATATATATTTTCCTATCAATTGATGGATATGTATCTATCTGGGATATACCTACATAAGGGACTTTTAAGGCTTTGTTTAATAGGTTTTCTCCTTTAATCCCTATGTTGATTTTGTCGTTTAATCTGTATTTTACTGCTACTGTTAGGTCTATCCCATCGTCTATCTCTATGTTGTCAAATAGGTATCCATCTCTGTAAATTATACCAATATATGTGTCAAATTTTCCAATTTTTTCAAATACATGTAAGCCTGCACCCTCTTTTGAAGAAAATGGGAGTATATCTTTGTTTGGGTCTATTTTGAATATATCAAGAAGTATTTTTCCTGTTTTACTTATTTTGAGTTTTGCGTATATTGAGTAGAATGTGAAGCTAAGTTCTTCTTGTAGATTTTGGAATTTTAATGTCCATGGATTGAAGTATATTCCATCTTTAATAGAGGTATGTCCTACTGCAAGGATTATATCACTTTTCTTGTATTTTTTCTCTAGCTCTACAGTTATAAATTTGTTTTTCTGAACTTGGAGATTTGGATTATTTGCAACCTCTATAAATGCTGTTGGTACGAAGAAACTACCTCCAAATATTTTGTAGTATATGTTTTTTGGTAGTTTGTGAACGAATTCTCCTTTTATCATAAATCCTTGTATATCTTCAAAATTACTTGGTCTTTGATAATTATCATACCTGATACCTGCAACGAAAAATATGTTTTTGTTGATTTTTGACTCACCTTGCATTAATAACGAGAAGTATTCTTCATCTGCTTTGCCTTTTGTGTATAGGGGGATAGTGTTTATCAATATACCTTCTTTTTTTAGCTCGTATCTTCTATTTTTGTATATGCCTGAAATCAAAAGTTTGTTATTGTCAAAGGTGTATTCTTTTTGGATAAATATATTTGATGAATTTTCTAATGTTTTAACTTTTGCTGTTTGAAATATGATAGAAGGATTAGGGATACAGCTTAAAAGTCCATTTTGGTCTTTTTCATATGTGTAAGTTTTGATTTCATCAAAGGATACTGTTAATTTTAGGGATTTGTCTTCTAAGAGGCGGGTTGTGAGTGATATATATTTATGATTTCCTTCAAAATTACCATCGTCTAGTCTATTGTCTAAGGCAGAGCCTAAAAATATGTCAGAATCTTTTGATATATAACTAGCTTCTAGATGTAAGTTGCTGTAGTCTATATGTAGATAGCCGTAATGGATTTGGGCATCTCTTGATAGAGAATCAAAAGATTTCCTATCAAATTTCGATATGTTAAACATGAGCATATAAGATAGATTACTTCTTACTTCTCTAGCATCGTATATGCTAAAACCGTATCCACTCTTTAGGTCTTTAGATATTCGTGTATAGATAACATTTTCTTTTGAAGGGTCTTTTGTGTATAGCTTTATAAGAACACTTGCATATTCGTTCCCAAATTTTATTGCAGATTCTCCAAGATATATTTCTATGTGGTCGATATTGTCTAAAGGTATGTTATCCCATATGCTAAATGGTGTTCTTGTAGATACTGCACTAACCTCATGGTCGTTTATGAATAGTCTTACAGTGGTTACGTTTTGTGAAAATAAGAGAGAGTAGTTAAAAAGATACCTGCCGTATCTGTCTGAATATACGTGGTAAAACTTTATTGTTTTTAGAACGTCTTTTAGAGTGTAGGCTTGCATTCTCTCTAAGTCTTCTTTAGAGAATAGAATTACATGTCCTTCTCCCTCTTGGACGGTTTTGTACTCTAAGCGACCAGCTTGTTCGTACTTTTCAAGCAGAGCTGAAATACTTTCATCTGCAAGAGATGTTGAAACCAAACCTAATAATGTGAAAATTTTCTTCATTTATTCCTCTAAATTTAAATTTTAATGGTTATCATCAAAATTGATGTTAATTTTTAAAATACTTTTCGGCTTTTTATAATTTTCTATAAAAGATATATTTGTCTATTTTAGATAGTATAATAGCGTAATATTGTACTAAGTTAAAGTAATATAGGCTTTATGTGCAAAAACACAGATTTGTTTTTTGGGTAAGGTTTTATAATGTATATTTTTTTGTGGAATTTTTAAATATTTAATTGAAATATTGATAATTTTTATAATTAAATAAGCTATAAAGTTACAAAATTTATTTCAAGTGATAAAATTGTTAGTGAAAATAACACTTTTGTGTGTTGTTATTTATGAAAATTTTAAAATTTTTACTGATTTTTATAATAATATTTAATATAAATGTATATTCTCAAGAGTTAGATACTCTATTAGAAGAGTACATAGAGGTATCTGAACCTTCTAAAAAAACTATTCGTGAAAGTTTGGGGCATTACATAGTTTTTACTAGAGAAGATATTGAGAAAATGGGTTTTTATAGATTAATAGATGTTTTAAAATCAATTCCCTTAGGAAATGTCCTTCCTAACTTGTTTGGCTTTAATACTTATAATTATGCTGGTTTGTATGACTATGTTCCTTTTTATGTAAAACTTTATATAAACGACCATGAGGTCTCTTCTTTGTATTTTGGGTCTCCTTTTTTAGTATGGGAAAATATACCTTTGGATAACATCAATCATATAGAGATATATTATTTTTCAGGAGCTACATCATTAGGTAATGAACCTGCCGGACTAATAATAAAACTGTATACAAAAGACCCCTCCAAAGAAAATGTTATTTTGAGTTCTCGTTTTGGAATAAGCAGTAGAAGTAGTTATGATGGTGCAGTATTAATTACTGATAGACCTTCAAAAGACTTATCTTATCTATTTTTGATTAATCAAAGTTTTATAGAAAGGAAAGATTTTTCCTTTTTTTCTAAAAAGATAAAAAGAGATTCTTTAAATAGGTACATATTTTTCCATCTAAATTATAAAGATACTTCTATAGAGTATGCAGATGGGCATGTGAATCGTTATTCTTTCTTTGGGTTATCACTAGATAAAGCTCCAGATGAAGCCAAGCTAAAAATAAGTGAAAGATATTTGCAAATCACTCAAAAACTCTTAGAAAATAAATCCCTCAAAGTTCAGTTATCAGTTGATAACAACAATAGAGACTACTACGAATATAATCAAAATCTGATATTTATTCCGGCTTTTTGGGATAATAACAACCTATTTAATAATCCTGTATTTTATACAGAAAAAATAAACTTCTTTAAATATACAGCATTTATAAGTAAAGAGATAAAAACAAAGAAACACAACCTTATACTAGGCATAAATTACAAGTACTATAACTATAAAATCCGAAATAGAAACTATATAACAGCTTTAGGAGAATCTATTTACAAAAATTACATTACACCCTTCTCAAAAGAGAAAGTCTACTCTCTTATAGTAGAAGACATTTTAAACATAGATAAAAAGAATCTAGCTATCTTGACATTTAGGTACGACATATATGATAGAAATGGAGGTTTTAAAGACTATAAAGAATATATATCTAGGTTAGGGTATATACATACATTTTCCAAGGAAATAATGATGAAAACCTTTATCCAAAGACATTATTTTGTTCCTTTCTTTTATCATTTAGATTTTGCCGGAAAAGACTTAGACACCCAAAAAATCCCTTTTTATATATCTGCAGAACTCCAATATAAAACCCACAACCAAAAAATAAGTGTACTTTACGCTTATGCAAAAATAAAAGACAGTATAGCGATGGACATACAAACATTAAGATTTGTGAATGTAGATAAAAGTTATTACCCCTCCAGTTTAAACCTTATCTATCAAAAAAAATACAAAAACTCCAAATTCAGCTTTAATTACTTCAAAATGTTTAACATAAATGCTTACTCACCATTAGAAGGTGGATTTTTAAAATACCTAAAATACAATCACAAATACGATTTTTATACAGAACTTATCTATAGAAAAGGTTTCACTATAAAAAATACAGACTTGTACCTAGATGACAGCTACGACCTAAATCTATCATTCAGATACAAAATAGATAGAAAAAAATCAATAATCCTAAAAGGTCAAAACATACTAGGCAAAGGGATAAAATATCCCTTCATAAACAACCTAACAAATGATGTTATATATGTACCTTCATTTGACAGAGAATACTTCGTTATTTTTGAAATAAACCTATAAAGTTGCACAATAGCTAAAATCTAAATATCTTATTAAAAATTTTTGCCAATAGAGGTGCATATTGAAAAAAATAAAAGTTGCATTTACAACCTTAGGTTGTAGAATGAACCAGTTTGAAACGTCAATGATAGAAGAACAATTCGAAAAAAAAGGCTATCAGATTACAGACTTTAAAAATACAGCAGATATTTATGTAATAAATACATGTACAGTAACCAACGATGCAGATAGAACCTCACGGAAAACCATAAGACAAGCAAAAAGACGAAATCCAAAAGCAGTAGTAGTAGCTACTGGTTGTTATGCCCAAGTATCCCCAGAAGAACTAGCAAAAATAGAAGAAATAGACCTCGTTATAGGAAACTCCTATAAAAGTGCCGTATTAGAACTAATTGAAGACTACATAAACCAAAAAAGAGAAGAAAAGATATATATAGACAACATCTTTAAAGAAAACGAACTAAAAACATTTCAAATAAGTACCTTCTACGAAGGGGCTAGACCTATATTAAAAGTACAAGAAGGGTGTAACAGCTTTTGTACCTTTTGCATCATACCCTATGCCAGAGGAAAAGTAAGAAGCGCAAAAATACAAGAAATAATAAATCAAGCCCAAATCCTAGTAGAAAAAGGATACAAAGAAATAGTCTTAACAGGAACACAGCTTTCCCAATTTGGTTATGACCACAAAGAAGGATACTTAGCAGACCTATTATTAGATCTCATAAAAATAAAAAACCTAAAAAGGATAAGACTATCCTCAATGGGAATAAACGAAATAGACAACCAGCTATTAGACATAATAACCCAAGAAGAAAAAATAGCCCCCCACTTTCATCTATCGCTCCAATCAGGAGACGACCAAATACTAAAAGACATGAAAAGAGGATATACAGTAAAACAGTACGAAAACATAATAAACACAATCATCAAAAAAAGACCTGACACAGCAATAGGAACAGACATAATAACAGGCTTTCCAACAGAAACAAAAGAAGCATTCCAAAATACAAAAAAATTATTACAAAACCTGCCCTTAGCATACATACATGTATTTACCTACTCCCCTAGAAAAAACACGAAAGCAACAAAACTAAACGACAAAGTATCATATACAGAAAAAAAAGCACGAACCAAAGAACTCATAGAACTATCAGAACAAAAAAACTTTCAATTCAGAAAAAAATTTTTAAACAAAGAACTAAAAGATGTACTCATAATTTCACAAAAAAATGGGCAAAAAATAGGACTATCTGGGAACTACATTCATATGTATATACAAACAAAAAAAGACATAAATCAACTTATAAATGTAAAACTACAAAAAATAGACAAGCAAAAAGAATCAAACATAGCTATCGAAATCTAACCTTTAGACTTTAGTGCCTTATAGAGTTTTTTAGAAGCCCTAAATAAAGAAAAAATGACAACCAAAAAAATAAATGCCAAAATAATGCTCAAAACCCCAAACAAATTAAAATCTTGCATAAAAACCTCTCCTACACATTTATTAAAACAAAATATTATTCTATTCTAGGAAGTTTCCAATCATACAAAATAGCAACAATCCTTATCATAAAAACAACCGCACTACATAAAAGCCCAGCAGAACCAGTATCCAAGCCAGAAACAATAGCAACATAAAACACTATAGCACCAATAATCGCACAACTAGCATAAAAATCATCACGAAGTACAGAAGGAATCTTACCTAGCAAAATATCACTTATAATACCCCCTCCTACACCAGTAAGAGTAGCCAGAATAATTATCCCAAAAAAAGAAACATCACTATTATAGGCAATAATAGCTCCAGTAGTGGTAAACGCAGAAAGTCCAATAGCATCAGGAATTAGAATAAAATATCTATTCCTAATATCCTCCTTAAAAAGCTTATGAAGTACAACCGCAAGCCATACCCCTACCAAAGCAAAACTCATATCTCCAACAGACCTTAAAGCATTAGGAATATTATTCACTAATAAATCTCTTGTTATACCACCACCTAAAGCCGTCATAATTCCCAAAGTAGTAATACCAAACAAATCCAAATTTTCTCTTATTGACTTAATAGCCCCAGTTATAGCAAAAGCAACCAACCCAATAATATTCATAACAAAAAATACATCTTCAGCCATAAAATTACCTCAACATTTCCATAACCCTACGAAAAACATTATAATAGAGTTGTATTTTCTTTAGGATTTTATATAATATTAAACTGCGAATCAATTATGCGAGCGTGGCGGAACTGGCAGACGCGAGGGACTTAAAATCCCTTGGCCGAAAGGCCGTGCGGGTTCGACTCCCGCCGCTCGCACCACTCAATAACTTCCGCTAAAAAATATACCGCCGAAT
>JAADDZ010000008.1 GCA_013153635.1 Aquificota bacterium | reverse complement strand
TTTGTAAATTTATCTCTAACTGCGTAGCTATCTTATTACTTACTATCTGATGTTTTGGGGCTGGGGCTGGGGACATAGCGTAGGGAACGCCGTCTATAAGCTCCCATCTACCTTCCCAGTTTTTGTAATCTTCATATGTGTAATGGGGTAAATATTTCGGCAGTATCATTTCAAGCCTCAAGCCACTTTATTATTTGATAAAATTCTATATTAACCTTGAAAAGTTGTCTACTGTAGCTATACTACATAATATAAACAAACTTAATGGTTTAGGGTGCTTTTATGAAAAGTATTACTATAGACGAGTTGAAGGCTAAATTTTCCGAAATTTTAAAATTAGTTGAAACAGAAAAGGAAGAGATAATTATTGAGTATGGAAAAAATCGGAAAAAAATAGCTAAAATTGTGTCATTTGAAGAAGAAAAAGAGAGGGAGTTTGGTATATATGAGGGTAAATTTGAAATCCCAGATGATTTTGATAAAGAAAATAAGGAAATAAATAAAATCTTCTATGAAAGTGAAATTTTTCCAAAATGAATATTATTATTGATACCCATATATTTTTATGGCTTTTATTTGATACTAAAAGGATAAAGCAAGAACACCTAAAGTTACTAAAGAAAGAGAATGTTAACCTATATCTCAGCTCTATAAGTTTGGTAGAAATTGCTATTAAAAAATCAGTCGGAAAATTAGAGATTGAATTTGATTTAGAACTGGTAAAACGAAAAATGCAGTTGGAAATTTTGGAGTTTGACGAAAAAAGTGCTATAAAGTTTTATAAACTTCCAATGTATCATAAAGACCCTTTTGACAGAATGATTATTGCCCAAGCATTGGCACACGATTATACGATTTTGACTTATGACGAAAAATTTAGAAAATATGGCTGTAGATTAATTTATTAGTTATTTAATTACCATCACCAAATTTTACATATCTTTTCAAAAACTCTTTTATTTCTTCTGGATGTGGATTACTCTGTATATATTTTATTATAAATTCTACATCGTCTAAGGATAAGGTTTTGCTTATTCTGGCTATGTATATTTTTGAGTGGTAGGTTTTATCCGTTCCTTCTTCTGCTGTTAGCAGTTCTTCAAATAGCTTCTCGCCAGGGCGAAGCCCTGTAAATACTATGTCAATATCTTTATACGGTTCTAATCCCTGTAGTCTTATTAGTGTTTCTGCCAGTTTTACTATTTTTACAGGCTCTCCCATATCAAGGACAAAAACTTCTCCACCTTTACCCATTGCTGCAGCTTGAAAAACCAGTAAAACAGCTTCAGATATGGTCATAAAGTATCTTTTCATCTCTGGATGGGTTACTGTAATAGGTCCTCCTTTTTTTATCTGCTCTAAAAATATCGGCACAACACTTCCCCTGCTTCCAAGCACATTCCCAAACCTGACGGATACAAACTTTGTTTTCCCTATCCCATTTAAAGCACTGCATATCATCTCCGCCATCCTTTTGGTAGCTCCCATTATGCTGGTAGGATTAACTGCCTTATCTGTGGATATGTTCACAAATTTTTCAACGCCATTTTCTATTGATGTTATAGCTAAATTGTAAGTTCCTACAATGTTTGTTTTAACAGCTTCTTCTGGAAAATCCTCCATAAGGGGAACGTGTTTATATGCCGCGGCGTGGAAAACTATATCAGGTTTATACCTTTTAAAAACATTTTCTAGTTTACTTTTATCCCTTACATCTCCTACAACAGGGAAAAAGTTTATATTTTTTTCTTTTATTTTTTCCTTTAGCTCCAGAGATAAGTTGTGTAGCTCTGTTTCATCTATCTCAAAAGCTACTATTGTATCTGGTTCAAACTTTATCAATTGCCTAACAATCTCTGAACCAATAGACCCCCCTGCACCACTTACAAATATTTTTTTACCTTTTAAAAACTCTTTAACTTTGTCCTCTTCTATCTTGATAGGTTCTCTGGAAAGTAAATCTTCTATGGAAAGGTCTTTTAAATCTTTTACTGAGATTATATCTTTTGGTAGCTTTGATAGGCTTGGGACTATTTTTATATCTTTAACATCATTTTTAGTAAGCATTTCAAAAATCTTTTTTATCTCTTTGTGGGTTGCAGATGGTATCGCTATTATCACTGTTTCTATTTTGTTTTCCTTTAGTAAATAAGGTAGGTCTTTTATTTTTCCAACTATTGGTATGCCGTGGATTTTTGTTCCAATCTTCATATCATCATCATCAACGAAAAACACAGGGTTGAAATCTGGGTTTTTCTTTAAAGACCTTGCTATCTGCTCCCCTGAGGAACCTGCACCTATGATAGCTGTTCTTTTCCCTCTACTTTTACTGGATATAAGTTCTAAATACACCCTTTTTGCTATCCTTAAAAAGGATACTATTATCAATGATATAAAAAGGTCTATAACTAAAACGGTCTTTGGAATAGAGTAAGGGTTTAACTGCTGGTTTAATTGTAAGAATATGTTTATTATAAACAGTATACTGTTTGTTAAAATCAAGGCTAAAGATGTTCTTAAAAGCTCGTTTATACTAACAAAACGCCAGTTAAAACTGTAGGACTTTAAAACTGCCAGTGCGAAGATTTTAAAGGCAACAATAATCACCAGCCAGTATGGTAAAACCTGTAAGTATCTATCTGGAATGTCAAAATCAAATCTAAGTAGGAAAGACAGATAAAAGCTAAGTGAAAAGATGATTACATCTGATATTAAAAAAAACAGTAGTCTTTTTTTCTTTGTAGGTTTTAATAGATTGTTTATCATCTTACAATCCTTAGGATAGTTCTTAGTATTAGTTTAAGGTCTGTCGTAAAGCTGATTTCCTTAAGGTATTTTTTGTAAAACTTTATCTTTTCAGGAAGTATCTGCTTTATGTAAACTTCCTCTGGGTTTTCTGCTCCTTTTAGCAGTTTTTCCTCATCAATATACTCTAAGGATGCATAATCTGTTATCCCCGGTTTTACCTTTAGTATCTCTGCATAATCTTTTGGGTATGCTTTTACATACTTTGGCACTTCTGGACGGGGTCCCACAAGGCTCATCTCCCCTTTTAAAACATTTATAAGTTGAGGAAGTTCATCTATTTTATACTTACGCAGTATTTTGCCTATTTTTGTTATCCTTGGGTCGTCTCCTTTTGTTACCTGTGCCCCTAATTTTTCCGCGTTTTCTACCATTGTTCTGAATTTGTAAATTTTAAACAATTTGCCGTTTTGTCCAACCCTTTCCTGCCTGAAAAAAACTGCCCCACCGTCTTCCTTTTTTATTAAAACAGCCACTATAACAAAAACAGGCAGAAGAATAATCAACCCTATTAAAGATAAAACAAAGTCAAGTATCCTTTTTATATACTTTTGATACATAGGCTACCTTCTGTTTTCCTTCAGGATAGATACTATACTTTCTATAATGTAATCCTGTTCTTCTTTGGATAAACTAGGATATATAGGCAGAGAAACTACCCTTTTAAATATCCATTCACTATTAGGAAAATCTTCAGTATTAAAATCAAAATTCTCTCCGTAATATGTAAACCTGTATAAAGGAATAAAATGGACGCTTGTTCCTATTCCTTTTTCTTTTAATAGCTCAATAAACTGATTTCTGTTTATTTTCAGTGCCTCTAAATTCAGCCTTAATGGATAAAGATGATAAGCGGAAACCCTATCCGGTTTTATCTTGTATAGATGCACCTCCTCCAAATCCTTAAATGCCTCGTCGTATTTTTCAGCTACCTCCTTCCTCCTTTCCCACATCCATTCCAGTTTTTTAAGCTGGGCTAAACCGATGGCAGAGTTTATGTCAGTTGTGTTGTATTTATAGCCGTTATCTATAACATCGTATTCCCA
>JAADDZ010000011.1 GCA_013153635.1 Aquificota bacterium | reverse complement strand
ACTTCAAAAAAAGGATATAATCACGAAGGAAAAAAATACCTACCAGATTATAGACCCTATTATGGAACTGTGGATTAAAAGAAATTTTTAATTATCAGTTTCAATATAAATATCTATATCTCCACCTTTTGCACTAGGGTTAATCCTTGAGCCAAAATCCATACTTCAGCATCTTTTCCAAATATTTCCTTTTCTAATTCCTTTATGTATAAAATGATTTCGTCAAGTAGCCGTATCTGTTTTATTGTTTTCATTCAAAATCTCTCCCAAATCTAAATATAGTTTACCAAATCTGTCTGTGTAGATAACCCAAGCCTTTGTATATTCTTGATATTTTTATCATCAATAGGATAAGCAAAAATCTTATCTATCTCATCTAAGATTTCTTCAGCTTCTTCAAGAAGTTTTAATATTACTTCTTTAGGTGCTTCTACTTCAAAAACGCTAAACTGGGTTCTAATACCAAAAGCTTTCAGCAGTTTTGATAGTTTGTTTCTTCTTTTATCATCAGATACATCATAACAGATTATAAATCTCATTTTATACTCCTAGTACTTTTATAAATTCATTTGTAGCTTGTTCCATTTTTGAGATATATTTATTTTGGTCTATAAAGTTTTCTTTAAAAATCTCTAAAAATTTTCTTAAACTTTCCTCTTTTAGATAAACACCTCTTGTGGATTTTTCAAAATCCGCTGGTGTAAAAACTTCATTATTAAATAAAATTAAAATAAATTTTGATAGCTCTACTCTAAAAATCTCCATAAAATCAGATGCCAGAACTGCATGAGTTCCTCTTTTTCTATGAAGATACCCAATATATGGGTCAAAACCTTTTGCCTTGATAAAGGAAAATAAAAGACTATAAAAAAGACTGTAAACAAAGCTAAGAAGGGCATTTACAGGGTCTTTTGCTGGTCGATATTCCCTCTTTTTGAATCCTAGATTAATTTTTAAATTTTTCCTAAAAGTATCAAAGAAAAAAGCAGACGCAGTTCCTTCTATACCAAGGATTTCCTTGTATCTTTTTGCATTTGATAAACCATTTTTTAGCTCCTTTAGGTCAGTTTGGGTAAATTTTTCAATGGAGATAATCTTTTTTAAAACGAAAAATTTTGCTGTTTCAAGATTTGAATTTTCGTTTATAAAGGCTCTGTATTGGGTTAATCTAAGATTATAATTACTTTCAAGTTTTGTATTGGTAATCAATCCCTTAAAGTTTCCTACCTGTGATAAAAGATAGATTTCAGCATTTTTAGAAAGTAAAAAATTAACAGCCGGCATAGTAATCTCTATATTCCCAAAAAGGAAAATCTTCTTGATTCGGTTTATTGGAAAAGCTCCTATTTTTTCAGTTCCAAGTATCGCTATTATTTGGTTATCTTTTCTTTTTAGTTTTGTTCCCTGTTTAGTGATAAAAATGATTTCTTTCATAAAAACACATCTCCGTAATTTTTTCCTTTATAAATACCGTTTCTAAAAGGCTGTGCTGAATAAGGAAAGATATAAACAACGTCTTCTTTTAGATTTATTATTTTCTTTATCTGCTCTTTTATATAAGATAGATTTTCTTTATCTACCTCTATTTCAAAAACGCTTAGTTCTACATTTATCCCATATCCAAGTAAGAGCTTAAATAACTTTCTTCTTCTTTTGTTGTCTGCTATATCATAAGCTACTAAATATTTCATTTTGCTTACCTCTTTTGAAACATTCTGCTAGATATAAAAGTTCTCTTACTCTTTTGAATCTATTTGCATAAAAGAAATAAGTTGACAGGATTTTTACAAATTTTATTACAGTTTTGGGAAAGTGTTTTCTATTTAGGTCTATCTTTTCAAAGAATCTACTTTCAAAAAGATAGTGAAGTTTTTTTAAAAATTTTAACCTTTGAATTTCAGTAAGGTCTCTTATTAAAGATGGGCTTTTTTGATTCAAAAATCCGTTTTCAGGATTTAGACCAAGCTCAATAAACTTGTTATAAAAAGAATAAGAAACGATATTTTCTGTAAGGTTAAAAAGGGTATTTGTTACTTGGGAAGCTCTTTTGTTTGTTAGTTTGTAATTTAGTTTAATAGCGTCCATTATTATAGCTTTTGGGATAAAGTTTAGATTTTCGTTGATTGTATAGATGTCGATTTTATTATTTAGTGAATAATCCAAGAAAGCTTGAGCTTCAGAGGTTTTAAAGATATTATCAATAGTTCGTGCTTTGCTTTCTAATAAGTTTAAACTTTTATCCATTTCTAAGAGTTTGTTATGTGTGCGTTTTAATCTTTTATGAAGATAAACTTTTTGAGTTCTTCCAAAATCATCAAGATAGATTAAATTGATTTGATTCAAAGCTAATATGTGTTTTATCCAAATTGGCAAATAAAAAAGGGTAAAAATAGTGTCAAAATCATTTAGATTTAATTTTTTCAGATTTTTTTCACTACCTATTATCAAAAGGCTATCTTCTATTTCAAAGATTTCCGGATAAAGGTCGAAGATAAAAAGGTTTTTCTTCAAGATGTAGCTTTTCACTGTAAAACCTCCAAAGGTATCGAAAAGCCTTTTTGATTTTTGGTTACAGACTTTATAAACGGATATTTTTTTAGAGTTTTGACATTGGTCTTGGCAATTAAACTTATAAAATACTTTCTTTAAAAGTTTGTACTAAAAATAGGAGGATTTTTTAAAAACCATTTTTGTAAGGTACTGAAATTAGAGCATTTATTAGTTGAGATATTTTTGAGACATTAGATTTGACAAATGGGCTGTTTTTCAGTATTATATAAAAAATTGTACATTTTGATGGCTATTTGGCAGTTGAATATGTGAATATTAAGGACTATAGAGGGGCTATTGTATTGACCCGCTTTGCTAAGGGTATTGCGACTTCTGAACTCCGAACCTGTTAAATTAATAAAATTTGTGAATTGTATTGACCCGCTTTGCTAAGGGTATTGCGACTTTCCAATACATACACATATACTTTTCCTGTAAAAAGTTATTGTATTGACCCGCTTTGCTAAGGGTATTGCGACTGAGAGAGAGAATTTTATTCAGATATTCCCCGGGAATTTTATTGTATTGACCCGCTTTGCTAAGGGTATTGCGACTGCCACCCACAACCGGGTGGCAGTAATTTTTTTGGTACCGTATTGTATTGACCCGCTTTGCTAAGGGTATTGCGACAAATTTCACTTGAATTTAATTCCTCAATTCTTTTTTTAGAAAGATTGTATTGACCCGCTTTGCTAAGGGTATTGCGACAAAATAGTTATTTCCTTTTAGGACTATGGAGTAGTTCTGAAGTATTGTATTGACCCGCTTTGCTAAGGGTATTGCGACTTCCCACGATACCACTTTTCCCTTGAAAAATTGGGAGGTGCATTGTATTGACCCGCTTTGCTAAGGGTATTGCGACTATTTCCAAATTGGGGTTCTTTTTCATTTGTATGCTCCTTGCATTGACCCGCTTTACTAAGGGTATTACTCCCCTCATATTGAATAAAAAATCTTTTAAACATAAAATTAAACAGTAAATCTACCAACTAGGAAAAATAATCTATGAAAAAACTACCAATAGGAATACAAACATTTAGAAAAATAAGAGAAGATAACTATATCTACATAGACAAAACCAAAGAGATACTAGACCTGATACAAAACTATGAATACGTATTTTTATCCCGTCCCCGTAGGTTTGGAAAATCACTGTTTTTAGACACCCTAAAAGAAGCATTTGAAGGGAACAAAGACCTATTTAAAGGATTATACATATACGACAAATACGACTTTCCAAAACACCCAGTCATAAAAATAAGCTGGAGCGGAAACCTAAAAACCCCAAAAGATGTAAAAGAAAGAGCCTTAAAGCTACTTGAAAATAACCAAGAAAGATTAGGTATAGACTGCAAACATACCTCATCAGTTCAAAACTGCTTTGAAGAACTAATCCAAAAAACCTACCAAAAATACAGTCAAAAAGTAGTAGTATTAATAGACGAATACGACAAACCAATACTAGACAACCTAGAAAAAGAGAACCTAGAAGTAGCAAAAGAAAACAGGGAGTTCTTAAGGGGATTATATACTATCCTAAAAGATAACGACCAATACATACGCTTTGCATTTCTAACAGGAGTAAGCAGATTTTCAAGGGTGTCTATATTTAGTGGATTAAACAACCTAGTAGACATATCCCTAAACCCAAGATACGCCTACATATGCGGATTTACACACAGCAACCTAAAAGATGATTTCAAAGAGTATCTACAAGGAGTAGACCTAGAGCAAGTAAGAAAGTGGTACAACGGGTATAACTTCTTAGGAAAAGAGAAACTATACAACCCATTTGACATACTTCTATTTATAGACAGTGGGTATGTATTTGACAACTACTGGTTTAAAACAGGTACACCAAGCTTTCTAGTAAAGCTATTAAAAGACAGAGGATACAACGTTTTACAGTTTGAAAACTTAGAAGTAGGAAGCAGTATATTAGACAGCTTTGACATAGACAGATTAGAAGTAGAAACAATAATGTTCCAAGCTGGGTATCTGACCATAAAGGAAGTAAAACAGCTTTTAAGCGAAAGATATTTCGTTCTAACCTTCCCAAACTATGAAGTGAAAAAAAGCTTCAATGATTTTTTACTTGATTACCTTACAGACGATTATGAAAAGAAAACAGAAGTAAAACTTAAACTAACCAAGATTTTATTAGAAGGTAAGCTCAATGAACTAAAAGACGTATTAATCAGCCTATACGCATCAGTGCCTTACCATCTATTTGTAAGAAAGGAGATAAGAGGAAGTGAGAACTACTATGCAGTAGTTCTGTATATGTATCTGGCAGGGGCAGGGATAGACGTTTATGT
>JAADDZ010000019.1 GCA_013153635.1 Aquificota bacterium | reverse complement strand
AAAAGTATCTAAATTACAAAGAGGTCTATCTCGTTGGTATAGTCATTGACAAGGAGCAAAAGAGTATCAAAGAGCTAGTTTGGGAAAGGGTAAAATAAAAATTAGTTGCAGAGTTTTGTAAAAATAAATTAGAATGGATTAGTAAAAATCGTGAGAGAAAATCAAAATGAGTTTTACATTAAGAGATGCATATCCTATGATTGTTTCACTCTATAAAAAAGGAGATGTCTTAGTTGTAAAAATCCTAAAGTTTTATGAAAAAACAAAATTCCTCTTAAATAAAAAATGCAAAAACACATCACCGAAAAAAGCCCGTCCAATAGTTATCATAGAAAGTCATAATGAACAGGTAACCTTCTTTGCTCTGTCTAAAAATTTTGATTATGAAGACATAAGACCACGATTTTATATAAGTAGATGTCGTATATCTAAAAAAGCTCAAGAGTGTTTTAATTTGGACTTAAAAAGAACTCAATATTCTTTGGTTTTTGCAAAAAAAACTAAAACCAAAAAATTAAGATATACTTTCACGATAAATATCCATCTTTTAAAAGAGTTAGAAGATGAGGGACTCGTGAAATACTGTGGTAATTGTGATGAGAAGTTTATAGAACAAGAAAAGATAAATATAGATAAATATTTTGAGGACTTATATGGAAGATAATAAGGATATTCATCAAGTAGTTTATAGATATGTCATGAGCTACGACCCTGAAGGAGAGCAAATTGTAAAAAATATATTTATGAAACAGCTTAATTCCCAAACTTTTAGTCTCTTGAGAGAGTTTTCCGATTCATCTCAAGACTTGTTCTATAGCTTTTATGAAAAGAAGATTATATCCAAAAGAGATATACTAAAAGACCGGTTTGAAAAAAATCCATACGGTATCATTTCTTATATAAGAAAAATGATAATCAGTTTTCTAAAAGATGAACGAGACAAAAGAAAATCTAATTTTAGTACCAAATTAGACATAGATTTGGATAATATGCCTGTTACTATCGACCAGAAAATCATCTCGTATATAGAAGCAAAAGAGATACTAGAGAATATACTAAAATTTTTCACAGAGGAAGAACAAAAAACCTTGTGCTATCTTTTTTTCAAAGATAAATTTCACAAAAAATACTGCTTAGAAAATCTCTCTCAAGATGCTATATATAAAAGAGCTGAAAGACTCAAAAAAAAGTTAAAAATGTTTGTTTTAGAGTATAAAGTAACATATGAAGGTTTTGAGCTATTCAAAGATAAGTTCCTTATGTCAGAAATCTGTAAAAAAATATGTTCTTAGATATGAGAATTTAGGAGAAAAAAATGGGAAGTTATTTTGAAGAACTTTACCAGCTTTATAAGGAAACCATTAAAAACGAAGAGGAAGAAATGATAGAATTAGCAGAAAAATTTGGATTAACCTATAATAAGAATTACGAGAACAAAAAGCAACCAAAATTTGGAGATATATTCTTTTTTTATCATAAAGGTATTCCTATATATTATCTTTTTTTAGAAAAAGAAGGAGATTTCTACAAAGTTTTAAAAGTTTCTGATTTTTGGAGACTTGCAAATCAGAATGATATGTTAACAAAAGTAGATGGAGAAAAATGGGCAGTAGAAACTTGGAACAGTTTTTATATAGATACCAACCAGTATAAAAATTCTGTATATATAGGAAGCTTGCCAGACGATGATACCCAAATATTGAAAGACTTTCTATCAAGAAAAATAAAAACCCTTCCCCCTGATAAAAGAGGATTAACAGTTCCAGAGGGAGATTATAACTTTTATCAGAATAAATTTCATAGAGATGAAGCTCTATTGGTCAAAGATTTATCATTGAGAGTATTTGACCTTATAGAAGAGGCAGATAATATTATCTATCTAGCCCCTACAAAACTAGAAAAACAGCCTTTATCCGCAGGAAAGGAAAATACAGTTTACACTGCAGATAGATTTGTACTTTTCTTAGATAAAAATCATAAAATTATAAACCTTGAGCCTTCAAAAGATTTGGTAGGCAAACCAGCTATTTTAAAAATCTTTGATGAAGAGTATGAAACTCCTTCTTTACCAGATGAGATACTTTTGAAATTACCAGATAACATAGACCAAATAAATCTCAATTACATAGGAAAAAATATAAAAATAGAGGTAGAAGATTGAGTTTTATCCAGCAGTTCAAAGGGCAAAGAGAAAAACTCAAAGAATATCTAAAAAGCGGTAATATCCCCGTAGGAGAAATAGACGACTTATACAGCCTTCTAAATGAAGAATCTATACCAGATGATATAAAATTTTTGGTATATCAGCAGATAAAAGAAAATAAAGACCTTTTTCATATTGATAAACTATCAAAAACCCTAAATTTACCCCCTATCGTTGTGAAGAAAATATTTAAATCAGCTCCTATAAAAGCGAAATTCCCTATCGCTCTAGAAAAAGACAAAGACATAGCAACTGCCTACATAATACCTTTGGAAAAACCTATCCAAAGTAATACCTTTTCATCAAATAGAGAAATTCGTGAAGGTATAAAGACCATAAAATCATTGTTAAAAACCAAAAATATCCCTATAAAAGATTTTTTTGTTATTTTTGATAAAAATTTTGACGGAAAATCATTCATGTTATCTATTTTGGCAGGTCTTACTCTACCTCAAGAGAGTTTGAAAAAGTTTGCGTTTACCGGAGTCTTAAATGAAGAAGGAGAGATTTTTCCTGTAGGATATATCTCTTTCAAAGAAGAAATCTCAAAAGAAAACGGTCTTATATTGATAACCCCAGACCATTTAGACACTGTAGAAGAGCTTATCTACTATCTAGGAGATGAAAAAGTTGATATACCATTCGTATTTTTTATAAAAAGACCTCCAAATGAAGCAAAACTCTCACTAAAAAAATTAGAATCAAAAATAAAGGAAAAAGTACCATTTTTCTCTATAGAAAAATTATGTAACCTGTTTGGATTTGTTCAAGAAGACTTAATAGTAAACTTTGAAAACTTCCTTCCAGTTTTAGACACAGATGAATTAGACACAGATAATCTCTGGAGCAATCAAGTTAAAACTTTTGAACAGAAACTAAAATATATATATTCAAAATTTGAATACAAGAAGAGAGTATTACACTTTGCACTAGGAGGAGTACCTTCATCTTTGGCAATGGCTCTCGGGATAAAACTAGGAGCAAAAAAACCGATTATTTTATATCACTACCAATCAGATGAATATTTTCCAGTTATAGAGCTGTCAGACTACAAGAATCTTAGAAAGATAAAATACATAAGGAAAAATCTAAAAGAAAATCTAGAAAATATAGAATTTTTCTTAGAAGACACATTTTCAAATACAAAAGATATTGCTGTATCTATATGGCTAGCAAGCCACAACCCCCATTTTGATGTTGAAAACTATCTAAAGCAGACAAAAAAGGAGTTTGACCTTTTAAAAATAGAATCAAAAGATTTTCAAGGAGACATTCCTCTTCCAGATGATTTTGAAGATATAAGCAAAGATTATTGGGTTAGATACATATCAGAGATTTATTCTCTGCTAAATATACTCAAAAATAATAAAGGAGTACAGAACTATCACATATTTTTAAGTGTTCCAGTTGTTATAGCTTTTGGACTTGGAATGGCTGTTGGACATTTTTGGAAAGGAGTTATTTATAATTATAACTTTGGAGCAAAAACATCAGACACAAAATACTATCCTGTTTTTAAACTAGAAGATAAAAGGCTAAGAAGCTTTTTCTGATGAAAAAAACAAAATTTTACAGATACACCCAGTATGCATTTTTAAATGTTTTAGGTAATTTTATAAACCCTATATCTTTTGTTATTTTAATATTGTTTGCTGTAGCTATATCATGGATACCAGACGGTATTGTAAATTTACTATCTTTAAAATTAAACAAAGAGCAGTTATATTTAGTACAGCTATTTGGAGGGATATTTATATTAACTATTTTATTTATTTTAGGGTATTTTTATACAAGACAGTCTCTCTCAAAAGTAGAGATATACGAAAAATCCCCAGAAAAAAGAGAAAACCTTATACTGTTCCTTAGTCCAAAAAACAAAGATATATCAAATATAAAAAGTTATAAAGACGTAGTAGAAATTAAACCAAACTGGCAAATGCCGATAGAAGCAATAAAATACCACTTACCAAAGCTAAAAAATGTTTTTGTGATACTGTCAAACGAAAGCAAAAAAGATTTTAAAGAGTTTGAAAATTTTGTAAAGACTATATTTCCAGATGCCAACCTAAATATAGTTCCTATTGGGTTAGACCAAAATATAGATTTCGAAAAAATGGAAAATTTAGGCAAAATTCTTGAAGAAACATACAAACTAATAAAAAGTAAATACAAAGCAAGAGACAAAGACATTATCATAGATATAACCGGGGGACAGAAACTTGTAAGTATAATAGGAGCTATCCAGACCTTTACTCATGATAGAGAGTTTGAATACGTCTCTACTTCAGACCTAAAGGTAAAATCTTTTGATATAAGACCTGTTCCATATGGAGAGTAGTTATGGTTAATTTTGAATTTTCTACAATAAAATATAAATTTGAAGCTCTTAACGATTTTGAAACACCTTATTTCCTAGGCTCTGCGTTTAGAGGGATATTAGGTAAAAGACTAAAAAAAACAGTATGTATAAAACCCTTTGAAAACTGCTTAAGCTGTGAATTTAAAAAGACCTGTCCATATACAGTTATATTTGAAACAGAAACTATCTTAAATCAACCATCAAGGTATGTTATGAGACCCCCTTTTGAAAAAAGAAATCTAAAGGAAAAGGATAATCTAGAGTTAGAAATAACACTTCTTGGAGAAACAACTAACTACTGGGAATTTATAACTGCATCATTTTCTAGTGTTCTAAATATAGGTAAAGAAAGGTATCTAAAGCTTAAAGATGTGTATTTTTACCACCCTTTTGAGAAAAAGTACTATCCAATTAAAGGCTTTATCCCAAAATTTGAAGCAAAAGATTTTCTCAAGGAAAATCCAAACGGAGATACTATAAACATAAGACTGTTTCCTACATCTATAAAAATACAAAAAAATTTTTTAAAGTTTTCAGACTTTAACAAAGAGCTTTTTCTAAAAGCTGTAATTTCTAGAGTATCAAAGGTGGCTTATACCTATGGAGAAAAAGCAGGAAAAATCTTTATAGATAAGGACTCTTTCGAGATAACAAAGAAAGAGCTTAGACCTTCTCCTTTAAAAAGATGGTCAAACCGAAAGAAAACCCTAATGACGATACCAGCATTTGAAGGAGAGATTCAGATAAAAGGTGATTTGTCTAGTATATATCCCTATCTGAAGATGGTAGAGCTTATAAACATTGGTAAATCTGTTAGTTTTGGTCTAGGGAAGTTGAAACTCCTTTAGACCTCTTTTATAACATAAAGAAGCTCCTTTTTAACTTTTCTTAGTAGTTCTTCATCTTGTATCTTTGCTTTATCTTTTGTTCTTACATAAAAAGCGTCTCTTGCCCTTATTCCTTGAGTTGAAACTTTTGCTATATGTACATACAAGTCAAATCTGTCAAACACCTTTATAATCTCGTATAGTAGTCCTATCCTATCTTCTGCAGATATATCAAAAATCGTGTAGCTATCTGACATTTCGTTATCTATTTTTACAAATGAAGGAGGAGGAATAGTTGATGGTCTAAATCCTTTTTCTTTTCTCCTTTCTAAATCTTCAAGAGTGATTCTTCCTGCGATAACTTCTGTAAGTAGATTTATAAATTCGTTATACTTTATGTCGTCTATAGGCTCCAAAGAAGGTTTTGACACTTGAAGGTCTATCAGTACTACTCCATCTTTTCTAGTATATGAGTACACAGAAAGAATATTTACGTTCATAGCGCTGATAACACCAGTTATAGTAAGCAAAGGATTTTCAAAACTGTCCACAGCTATAACTATTTCTGAAAACCCTGAACCTGCTGTCTTTTCAAAAGAGACCTGTATGTCTCCAGTTCTTAATAATTCCTCCTCTAGTTTTAGATGTTTTAGCATATCCTCTACAGGGGTGACTAAAAGGTAGTAGTCACTAATTCTAGATAGGTGAAAATCAGCTCTCTGTGAGCCAAATTCTTCTTTTAGAGCTATCATCAGTTTTTGTTTTTTTTCTTTTAATTTCTTTTGGTGTAGTTCCTCCACAGAGATGCCTTGTTCTAAGACCTCTAAGGTTTTATAGTACAGTTCCCAAAGTAGAGAATCTTTCCACTCATTCCACACATTTGGTCCTACAGCGTTTGCATCACAGAAAGTAAGGACAGTCAGCATCTTTAGGAGTTCTTTATTTTTGATAAGTTTTACAAAATTTTGTATCACTTTTGGGTCATTTATATTTCTCCTTTGGGAAATTTTTGCCATTTCTAGATGGTACAAGACTAAAAAGCTCACAATTTCTTGGTCTCTTTTAGAATAACCAAATCTGTTTAGAATATCTTTTGACATCTGCGCTCCTAAAACGCTATGGTCTGTTTTATGTCCTTTTCCTATATCGTGAAGGAATACCGCCCATACGAGAAGGTCTTTTCGTTCTATATCTTTGTATAACTCATACATAGCTTTTCTTTTTGGGTCGTCTTGTTTTTTTAGGTTTTCTAGTTCTTCTACAGCTTTTATAGCATGAGCATCAGTAGTGTATTTGTGATAACCGTCGTACTGAAAATGGCATCTTTGATACCCAAATTCTGGTATAAGTTCTTCTATAACATAGAATTCCTGCATCTTCCTAAGAGTTCTAGGGAGACACTCTGGAGATTCAAATATGTATCTAACGATTCTTTGAAGTTCTGGGTCTTCAATATATGCTTTTAGTTTTTTTTCATTTTTTCTTATCAGGTATTCTAGCTCTGAAGAAAAGTCCAAAGCATACTGTTTATAATACTTAAATGCTTTTAGGATATTTATAGGATTTTGTTCGAACTTTTTTTCGTTGTACACAGTAAGCTCGGTGGTTGTTTTTATAAAAACATCGTCTATCGGCTCTGCTATCTCAAAGTCGTGTTCATGAGTCAAAGCTTTTAGTATTCTTTTTGTTATGGTGTTTATGGATTTTGCGTTGAGATAGTAAAGCTTCATCATACTTTCTACACTTTCTCTTAATTCTTCTTCATCATCAGGGTCTTGTACAAAGCCTAATTTTTTTGCTACCTCTTCTTGTAGAGGGAAGACTAAAACATCACACTTTTTATTACATACAAGATGCATCTGATTCCTTATCCTCAAGATAAAATCATAAGCCCTCATAAGCTCATCATACTCTTCATCTATGATGATATTTTTATCCACGAAATATTTGTAGTCCTCCACGTCATCTAAGACTTTTGCTATCCAGAAAACTTCATGAAAATCTCTAAGACCTCCCTCTCCTTCTTTTATGTGAGGTTCCATCATGTATATACTGCTTCCCGTTGCTTGGTATCTTATCTTCCTCGCTTTTAAGGTAGCTTCTATATAAGACCTTCTTTTAGACCTTATAAGCTTTTTAAACTTTTCAAACAGGTCTACATAAATATCTCTGTTACCAAATAAAAATCTTCCTTGAAGTAAAGAAGTAGCTACGGTAAGGTCTTCTTTTGAAAGGTCTATAAAGGTTTTTATATCTCTTGGAGAAAAACCTATATCCAGTTTCAAATCAAGTAATGAGTAATAAAAACTCTCTATTCCAGCTTTTAATGCCTCAAAATCACTATCCTTAAAAACCAAAGATATATCAATGTCTGACTTAAAACTAAGCTCTTGCCTTCCATAACCTCCAAGTACTACAATAGCTATATCTTTTTCTTTTGGAAAAGAGAGTTTTGCAAGTTTTTTTATTGTTTCATCAGTAAGGTCAGAATGTTTTCTAACAATCTCCAGTCCGCTATTGCTAGAGTAATGCTCCTCTATAAGCTCCTTTTTTTTATCAAAATAGTTTTGAAGAATCTTTTGTTTGTCATCGATGTGGACTAGTTCCATTACTTTCTCCCGACAGCTTTCTTAATTTCATCTAAAGAAATTTTATAATATATAGGTCTTCCATGAGGACACAAGTTTGGATTATTAGTTTTCAGCCACATTTTTAAGAGATTTTGGGCTTTCTCTTTGTTTAATCTATCACCAGCGGTAATCGACTGTTTACAAGCCATAGTACTAAAAACTTCTTCCATAGGAAGGTAAAGGTCTCCTGTTTCTATGATTTCTTTGAGTGCTTCTTCAGCGGCAGAGGTAGTTATATCAGCTGGAACAGCTTCAATAAAAACTAGAGGTTGCTGAATTTTGAATCTGTATCCGGCTTTTTCAAGAACTTCTTTTAAAGATACCAATTTAGCGATTTGGTCAGGGGTAAACTTTAAAGGTATAGGTACGATTAGTTTTTGGGAGGGGATATATCCTTTTTCCATATAATCGTTAATCAGCAGTTCATACAAAACCCTTTCATGAGCTACATGCTGGTCTATTATGTACAGCTCTCCATTGTAATAAACAATAAGAAAAGTGTCTTCTACTTGACCTATTATCTGAAATTTTTCTTCTTTATTAGCATTATAGATAGCGGTTTCTTGTTTTAAGATATTATCATAAGATACTGATTCTCTTTTGAAAGGATTTAGATTTTCGGTTATAGCACCTTTTATAAGGTTTATAACTTGAGATTCTTTTCTGAATTTTACCTCTAGCTTTGCAGGGTGAACATTATAATCAACGAAATAAGGAGGCAGTTCTAGAAACAGAATGTAAAAACTACTCCCTATAAGTTTTTTTATTTGGCTTTGAATTAGAGCATTTCTAATAGGACGTCCATTTATATAAAGATAACTTTTTTTAGATTCTATACCTATAGATATAAAACCTTTTACTTTTCCTAAGCTGTTTTCGTACTCTATATGGGTGAGATTCTTTGTTATTTTATCTGAAAGTAGAGATTCTAGTCTTTTTTCTAAGGTAGTTGGGTATAGGTTGTAAAGCTCCTTTCCGTCTACAAAAATCTTAAATTGCTTTTCAGGGTGTTTTAGTACATATCTTGTAAAAACATCAAGGATATGAATAAGTTCTGTTTTTTCTGATTTTAGAAATTTTTCTCTAGCAGGTACATTGTAGAATAAGTCCTTTACTTCTACTAAAGTTCCTATTGGACTTCCTTTTTCTGTTAAGGATTTTATCTTACCACCTTCTATCAAAAGCTCATGACCTATTGGTTCGTCTATAGTTCTACTTAACATTCTAAACTTGGATACTGCACATATACTTGATAGAGCTTCCCCTCTAAAGCCATAGGTGGTTATGTAAAATAAATCTTCTTCAGAGTGAATTTTGCTTGTTGCAAATCGATTTACAGCATTTACAATATCGTCTCCTGATATTCCTTCACCGTTATCTTTTACCGATATTAGTCTCTTTCCTCCCTTTTCTACGAAAATCTCTATAGAGTTTGCATTTGCATCAAGAGAGTTTTCTACAAGCTCTTTTAGAACATTCGCAGGTCTTTCTACGATTTCTCCTGCGGCAATCTTGTTAATAACCTCTTCTGGAAGTTTTTTTATTTTCAACTTTTACCTCTTGTTAGATTTGTACCATCGTGTTATTTTATACCTAAAATTTAAGAAATTTATAAAAAAAATCTAAAGGAGGGTGCGTCAGATGCCAGTAAGGAAGCTAGAGAAGTCAGAGTGGGAAGACTATTTTAATCAAGTTTCAAAAAAGCTTGGAGCAAAAGAGGTACAAATCGAGATTGTAAGCTCTGAACTAGGAGACCAAGTAGAAACCCAATGGCAACCTATTATAGGTCTTGCTTACGACCCAAAAGATGACGAATTTGAGGTCGCAGGAGAAAAGCACGACCATCTAATACCTAAACCAGTTGAGATTTATGTGGAAGAAGATATAGATGGTATAAAATTAGTGGAAGTTATTCAAGAAGACGGTACGAAACATATTATAAGACTTAGAACTCCTCCTGCTCTTCCAGAAGAATAAGCCTATCAGTAGCCCTTTTGGGCTACTACCATTTAGATTTTTTCTCCATAATTTATTTTATACAAAGTAAAACAAAGGGGTGCTCTCATGTTAAAAAAATTTCTTTTACCTATCCTTTCGTTAGGGATTTTTAGTTTTTCTTATGGAGAACTAATCTTAAGCCCAAAAATAGTAGTTTTTGACCCTACACCGGTAGGTGATGAGTCTGATAAAGAAGAAGTTGTGGTTAAAAATGAGGACGATAATAAGGTATTAATTGGAGATGTTAGTATTGTAGGTGGAGATAGTGATGAGTTTAGGATTACAGATGAAGACTGTGAAGGAGAGATATTAAGCCAGAATGAGGAGTGTACTATAGAGGTTAGATTTGAACCAGAAAGTAAGGGGGTTAAACTGTCTATATTAAAGTTTGAGTCAGCTACTTATAGTGGGGGGCTTGATTTAAACTTTAATGAGAATTTTGTTTTCTTGGCTGGTTTTGCTACAGAAGGTACAGACTTAGATGTAAAACCTGATAGCTATGAGTTTGAGAATATGGAAGTTGATGATGAAGAAACAGTTGTAGTTGTGCTTAGTAATAAAGGTACAGATAGGTTAAAAATAGTGGATTATGATTTCAAAGTGCTAAAAGTGGGGAGCATCGTTTCTACAGATGAAGATGAGTTTGAAATAGACGAAGATGGTGGAATAAAGCCTTGTGGTACTATGGAGCCTACTCTTGACCCGGGAGAATACTGCACAATAGAAGTTACTTTTAGACCTGAAGATGACGGTTACAAATTAGCGGCATTACTTTTTGAGACAGACGAAGATGATTCTCCTGTAACTGGTGTTGTGTTCTATGGAGATGTTGATGAAAAAGATGACGGAGATGATGGATTTTTTGGAGGGTGTAGTTTTGGTGCGGTAGGTTATCTTCCTATATATCTAATCGTACCTTTTTTAATTATGTTTAGAAGATTTAGAAGATAGTTTTGGCAATATATTTGTCAGGTTTTTCTTTGTAGTAGTACATAATTCTATCAACTATATCTTTTAGGATAGGGGCTGAAACAGTCCCTCCTCCTATAAATTCCCATTTTTTTATCTTTTTTGGTTCATTTACAAAGACCACGATTGTGAATTTTGGATTATTTGCTGGGAAGTAACCTGCAAACCATGTATAAAATTTTTCAGTGGATAACGCTTTTATTCTAGGGTCATATTTTTGAGCTGTTCCAGTTTTTCCTGCTATTGAAAAATATTTTGATTTGCCTGTTTTTGCTGTACCTTTTTCTACTACTAGTTTAAGGGTCTTTTGAAGCCAGCTTACACTTTTGTCGCTTAGTACTTTTCCTTTTATCTTTATTCTAGTTTTTTCAATAACATTTCCATCAGAATCTACTATCTCTTTTATTAGACGAGGTTTTACTAGAAAACCTCCATTTGCTATAGCAGAGTAGGCAACTGCTATTTGGAGTATAGTGGCTGTCCAAGATTGTCCTATAGATGTATAGGCAACATTCACAGGTCTTAAATCTTCCTTTAGTAATCCAAAGGCTTCTCCCGGGAAAGTTTTGGTAGAAGTTCCAAATCCTAAACTCCTAAGTCTTTTGTAAATCTGTTTGTAATCAAGGTCTAAAGCTATTTTAATAGTTCCTATATTTGATGATTTGATTATAACCTCTTCTGGGGTTAGGTAGGTGAATCTTTTGTGGTCTTTTATTCTTACTCCGTCTATGATGATTTTCCCTTTTTCACAGAAGACCTTTTTGAATTTTGACAGTTTATTTTCATCTATAGCTTGAGCTAGAATAAAAGGTTTTGCCAAAGAGCCTACCTCATACGCATTATGGAATATTATGTTCTTGTGACTTTTGTACTTCCAATACTTGTTAGGGTTGTAATTTGGGTATGTAGCTGTAGCTATTATGTCTCCTGTAAAAGAGTCCATAATTAGGATAGCCGCTTCTTTTGGCTTTCTTATTCTAACGAGTTTTTTTAGAGCTGTCTCAACTATGTATTGAACATTTGAGTCTATAGTAAGTACTGCATGATAGTTTGGTTTCGCTTTCTTTAAAATTTGGGTACTTATTGGGTTTCCTTTACCGTCTTTTAAGACAGATATTTCGGCAGTCCCTCCTCCGAGAGTATCGTTTAGTAAATATTCTGTAGCGGCGGCACCTTTTCCAGTATCTTTTCTTACAAAACCTATAGTACTACCAGCTAAGGACTGGTATGGATAAAATCTCTTACTTGTTTCTATAATACCGAAATTCCAAGCTTTTAGCTGTTTTCTAAGTAGTAAAAGTCTACTTTTGAGATTTATGTCTACATTGTCAGCTAAAACAACGTAACCCTTTTTGGACTGTAGTTTTGCCAGAAGTTGGTACTTTGAGACATTTATTATTTTTGATAGGTTTTGTGCCAAATCTTGTTTTTGCTTTTGGGAAAGGTATTTTGGGATTGCATACAGTTTTAGTGTATTTACGCTTACAGATAGTACTTTTTTATTTGAATCGTAAATGATTCCTCTTGGAAGTACTATCTTTTCTTTTTTAAAGTATTGTCTTTGTATGTAACTGATGTACTGGTCTCTAGCAAAAACTTGAAAGTAGAGTAATCTAGCGACTATCGCCCCGGATATAAATATAAACAGTAAGATTATTATTTTGGTCTTTTTTTCATTCATCTAGAGGAATAAAGCTTATAGAATCGTATGTTACAGGAATCATCTTTAGTTTTTCTTTTGCTATTTTTTCTATTCTAGAGGGAGCTGACAAAACGGTTATGTCTCTTTCTAGTTTTAGGTTTTCTACTTTTAGTAGATTTTTCTGTTGATTTAACTGAACTATAACTTTTTCTTTTTTTATGTATAGAGTGTTGTAGTAAATTAGCATAGAAATAACTAAGGCTATCAGTGAAAAATAAAGTAGATATTTTTTTGCTATATTTAAGTCTTTTTTAACCTCTGTTAATGCTCCCACCCTTTGGTGATTTCTCACTTTGTAATCCCTCATAACTAAATCCTCTCTGCTATTCTTAATTTTGCACTTCTTGAAGGAGGATTTTCTTTTATTTCGTCCTCCTTTGGTACAATAGGTTTTTTCGTTAAGTTTTTGATTTTCTTTAACTTTCCGTATTCTTTAAATAAATTTTTCGCTATTCTATCTTCTAAGGAATGAAATGATATTACTGCTATTCTACCACCTTTGTCAAGTCTTTCTATCGCTTTCTTTAGCGCCAGTTCTAACTCTTCTAGTTCATTATTGACTTCTATCCTTATAGCTTGGAATGTTCGGGTTGCAGGGTGGATTCTTCCGTATCTTGCTTTTCTTGGATACGCATGAAAAATTATGTTTTCTAAATCCTTTGTAGTTTGGATAGGTCTTTTTTTTCTATGCTCTACTATAGATTTTGCTATTCTTTTGGAGAATCTTTCTTCTCCGTATTTTTTTATGATGTTCTCTAGCATATGTTCTGGATAGGTATTAACTACATCGTAGGCTGTTAATTTTTGGTCTTTGTCCATTCTCATATCTAAAAAGTCATCTCTTTGGAAGCTAAAGCCTCTTTGGTTTTTTAACTGAAACATAGAGACCCCAAGGTCAAATAAGAATCCGTGAGCTTTATCAAATCCTAATTTGTCTAAAATTTCATCTATATCTTTGTATGAAGATTTTACTAGGGTATACCTGCCTTCAAAATCTTTTAGTCTTTCTTTTGCTCTTTTTAGAGCATATTCATCTTTGTCTATACCTATGATTTTTTTTTCTGGAAAGTTTTTTAGTAGAAGGTATGAATGTCCTGCACCACCTACAGTAGCATCAACAATGATGTTCCCATCTATGTCTTTAAAGGTGTCTACGATTTCTCTGTGTAATACTGGATAATGCTCAACTTCAGATGTCATTTTTTTTCTTTGTAAGGTTTTTTCTTAATTTTAAAAATATTCCGTTGTCTATTTTAAACAACTGGTCGTAGATGTATATTTCTACAGAGGGTTTTTTTCTCTTTTTTTTGTACAAAAAAGGTATAATCTGGGGAAAATCTTTTAGTTTTTGGTAACACTCTTTTTTTGAAAAAGCTGAACATAGTCCAGATAAAATTATAGCTGTAAGCAACAAATCTATGTCTATTTCTGGATAGTTATCATAGATACAAAGGGCTAAAGACATAACAGAAGCGGTTCTCTCTAAGATACCTCCTTTGTAATTTCTACCTTTGTAGTCTTTTAGGGTCTCTAATTTCTCTCTTATCTCTTGATTAAATAAAAATTCACTAACGAGTTTTTTGTATTTTTCTTTTTTTATATTTTGGTATCCTAGCTCTAACTGTTTCCACAAAAACTCATATGCGTATGGAGTCTTGTCTATCAATTTAGTACTCTAGGATTGATGCGAATATCACTTTCTTTTTTTAATCTGTCTATGTACATCTGTATGTATGTATTGAATTTTTCGTTTTCTACAAATTTTATTAAAGATTTTCTAGCTTTCTCTATCTCTTCTTTTGAAGGTAGTTCTTTTTCTGTTATCTCTATTATTATTACCCCTGCCCTAGATAAGAAGGGTTCAGAAACCGATTTAGGAGGTAATTTGAATATAGACTTGATAGCTTCGTTGGAGAGTCCATATTTTGCTGATAGTATCTGTAAGGTCTGCTTTTGGAAATCTTCTGTTTTTGGTTTGTACTTTTGTACTATGTTTTCAAATTTTTCTTTTTTTAGCTCTTCTTTTATTTTGTTCAAAAGCTCTTTTGAGGCTTTTTCTCTTTTTTCTGTACTTAGCTGTGCTATTATCTTGTCTTTTACTTTTTCTAGAGGAAGTGGTTTAGAGTGTTCTCCCTCGTATTTTATAAGATAAAAGGCATCTTTCTCTTTTAAAAGTGAGATATTTTTTTCTTTTGATAGTTTTTTTACCTCTTTTATGAATTTTTTATCTAGATTTTCCTCTTTATCTAGAAAAATCACATTATCGAATAATTTTTGTATCCCTTCTTTTTGTGGAATCTGTTTGTTTTGTTTTATATTTTGATACAGCTCTCTTGCTAAGTTTTGAGCTTTTTCTTTACCTAATTTGTCTATGTCTATTTTGTATATAACGATTTTTTTCCCTTTTTTTCCTGTGAATTTATCTTTGTTTTCTTCGTAGTATTTTTTTATCTCTTCTTCTGTTATCTCTGTGGATACAGGGAATATGTAAACTTTACCAGAAATTTTTGTAAGTTGTTTTATAGAAAAGCTGTCTATCTCTTCATCTGTGATATAAAAGGAGGATTTTAACAGAGTTATAATATGTTTTGTAGTTAAATCTTTTTTTATCATCTGTTCAAACATTGCTGGGTTTAAACCGGCAGATTTTAAAATAGATAGGTATTTTTCTTTACTAAATTTTCCGTTCTCATAAAAGGCTTCATAGCTAAGAATAGCCATTTTTATCTCTTCTTGAGTTGCTACTATTCCCTCTTTTTCTGCTTCTTGATACAAGAGTTCTTTAGCTATAAGGTTTTCTAGAGCTTGACTGTACAGCATCTTTCTCATAGGAGTCGTATCTATCCCTTGAGATTCTAAATTTTTTGCTAGATTATTGTACTCTCTTTGAAGCTCTTGGAAGGAAATTTCTCTATCGTTTACTATAGCCGCTCCTGTTATCGCTCCTCCTGCTATTTGATAAACGATAAGAGCGACTAATCCAGTTCCTACAAAAGCGAAGGCTGTGATAAAAAGGACAAATTTTAATGTTTTAGATTTTGCTATTTTATCAAACATAAAAACTCCTTAGATAATACTTTTTTCATAGTAAGTTAATAGCTTTTTAAACTGTTCTTCAGTGAGAGCGTCTTTTATGACTTTTACTAATTTTATATCGTAGACCGTAAGTTCTGCCTTTAGTCTTGCAATGTTTATAACTAGTTCCTTTATTTTTTGAGGAGAGCCTTTGCCTAAGACTAACTGTTTTAGCTCTTTTTGTAATGTTTCAACCTCTTTTGCTTTTTTTTCCATCTCTGGATAAAACTCTTCGTAAAAGCTTCTTATCTCTTCTATCTGTTCTAAGGTTATACCTATTTCAGAAGCATGGGCTTTTAGTACTGGTAGTAGGTTTATTCTGGGAACGAGGAAGTATTTGTCCATCCATGAGTCGTCTTCGATTTTAAAACCAACCGCTTCAAATAAATCTACATTTTCTTCTGTTTCCTCTTCTGGAGACACTTTTTCCCAAAAGTTTATTTCAGAAAAAGAAGGAGAGTAAAGAAATAAAAACACAAAAATCAGAAATACGCCTTTTATTTTTTCCAATGTAAACCTCAAATTAAATTGATTAAATCACAAGATAATATTTTACTCTAAAATTGAACAAAATTTTATGAAAAGGGGCGAAAAGCCCCTGAATCTCTATGAAGATGCGATTTTTCTAAGGACTAGTGGAAGTATACCACCGTTATTGAAATACTCTACATCTACTACTGTATCTAATCTTGAAATTACTTTAAATTCTACAACTTCTCCGTTTTCTTTGGTTGCTCTTACTGTAAGCTCTTTCCCCGGTTGCATATTTTCAATTCCAATGATTTCATAAACTTCAGAACCATCTAAACCAAGTTCTTCCCAGCCTTCTCCCTCTTTGAATACAAGTGGAAGCACTCCCATTCCAACCAGGTTAGACCTGTGGATTCTCTCAAAAGATTTTACTATGACTGCTTGTACCCCTAACAGTTTCGTTCCTTTTGCCGCCCAGTCCCTAGAAGAACCTGTTCCGTATTCAGTACCTCCAAGAACAACGAGAGGTGTTCCTTCTTGGGCATATTTTACAGCCGCGTCATAAACAAACATCTCTTCTCTTTCTGGGAATTTTAGTGTGTATCCACCTTCTTTTGGAGCAACTAATTTGTTTTTGATTCTTACATTGGCAAAAGTACCTCTTACCATTACTTCGTGGTTTCCTCTCCTTGCTCCATATGAGTTAAACTCTTCAGGTTTTACTCCATGAGCTATTAGATACTGTCCTGCTGGATAGTCTACAGGTATTTTTCCTGCAGGAGATATATGGTCTGTAGTTACAGAGTCCCCAAGAAGTTCTAAAACTCTTGCTTTTTTGACGTCTGTCGGAGGTTGTACCTCTAGTGTGAATCCTTCAAAGTAAGGAGGTTTTCTTATGTATGTAGAATTAGGGTCCCATTCGAATGTTTCGCCTACTGGGGCTTCTAATGACTGCCAGTATTCATCACCTTCTAATACCCCTTCGTATTTTTCTTTGAACACTTCTGGGGTTAAAACTTGATTCATGATTTCATTTATCTCTTCTTGAGAAGGCCATATATCTTTTAGATAAACGGGATTACCGTTAGGGTCTTTTCCTACTGGTTCTGTAGTTAAGTCTATATCTGTTCTTCCTGCTATAGCGTATGCTACTACTAATATAGGAGAAGCTAACCAGTTAGCTTTTACATCTGGGTGGATTCTTGCTTCAAAGTTTCTATTTCCAGATAAAACAGCAGACACTATCAAGTCGTTTTCTTTTATAGCTTTTTCTATATTCTGATGGAGGGGTCCACTGTTTCCAATACAAGTAGTACACCCAAATCCAACGATATGGAATCTTAGAGCTTCAAGGTATGGAAGAAGACCTGCCTTTTTGAGATAGCCTTCGACAACACGAGACCCGGGAGCTAAAGATGTTTTTATGTATGGTTTTACATTTAATCCTTTTTCTACTGCTTTTTTTGCAAGCAATCCTGCTCCAATTAGGACTGAAGGGTTGGAAGTGTTTGTACATGATGTTATAGATGCGATGACAACAGAACCGTCTCCAATGATTACCTCTTCTCCATCTAGCTCAATTTTTGTTATTTTTTTACCTTTGTGTATCCTACATTCTCCGATTTCCATATCTGTACCAGCTTCGTCTTCGAAAGCTGTTAGTTCTTTTATATCTATTTCCCTATTGTAGTTACAGTTAAGGAGGTCTACAAAGGTTTTTTTCATCTCTTTTAGAGGTACTCTGTCTTGAGGTCTAGAAGGTCCAGCCAAAGATGGTTCTATCTGGGACATGTCTATCTCTACAAAATCTGAATATTCTGGTTGCTCTGTTCCTGTGTAGAATAGTGCATTTTCTTTTGTGTATTTTTCAGCAAGCTCTGCCGCTTGATTTCTATTTGTTAATTTTAAAAAGTTTATAGTTTCTTCGTCTACTGGGAAGAATCCCATAGTAGCACCGTATTCAGGAGCCATGTTTGCGATAGTTGCTCTATCAGGTAGGGATAGTTTTTTAACACCTTCTCCTATGAATTCTACGAATTTTTCAACTACTCCTAGTTCTCTTAATTTTTGGGTTATTGTTAGAACAAGGTCAGTGGTAGTAGCACCTTCAGGTAGTTCTCCAGTGAGTTTCACTCCTACCACTTCTGGTATTTTCATGTAATAAGGTTGTCCTAACATCACTGCTTCTGCTTCAATACCACCTACTCCCCACCCCATAACACCAAGACCGTTAATCATTGTGGTGTGGGAGTCTGTACCTACGAGAGAATCAGGAAAGGCTACTGTTTCTCCATTTTGTTTGGCGGTCATTACGACTTGGGCGATGTACTCAAGGTTAACTTGGTGGATTATACCTGCTCCCGGAGGGAATATTCTCAATGTATCAAAAGCGTTTTGAGCCCATTTTAGAAGCTGGTATCTCTCTTTGTTTCTTTTGTATTCCATTTCAAGATTTTTCTTATAAGCGTCTTCTGTACCAAAGAAATCAATCTGTACAGAGTGGTCTATTATTAGGTCTACAGGGACAAGAGGGTTTACTTCTTGTGGATTTATTCCCAAATCTTTTGCGGCATCTCTCATTGCGGCTAAGTCTACTACTCCGGGAACTCCTGTAAAATCCTGCATGATAACTCTTGCAGGGTGATGAGGTATCTCTACAGGAGAGTCATACCTTGTTTGCCAGTTGGTTATATTTTTGATATGTTCTTCTGTAACAACGACTCCGTCAAAGTTTCTAAGTAGGTTTTCTACGAGTATTCTTATAGAAAACGGGAGTCTTTCTATGTTTCCTATACCTTCTTCTTGTAATTTTTTGATATTGTAGTAGGTATAATTGGTTCCATTTGCTTCAAATGTTTGTTTGAACAAATTTTTGTCCATAGTCTCTCCTCTCAAAAGTAGTTTGTTATCTAGATATTATAATTTACACATAAGAAAAAAATCAAACGCTGTTTTAAAAAAATTTAGTTGAAATGTTTTTGGTCTTTTCCTATATTTTTTGGGCTATGAGTAACTATCCTTCTTATTTAGCTCTTTATGAAACTGGACAGTTAAAAGATAGAGTAGAAAAAGCTGTTTCTATGCTTGAAGATTGTAGCGTTTGTCCTAACAACTGTGGTATAAACAGGCTTAATGATAATAGGGCTTTTTGTAAGGTAGGGAGATATGTACGAGTAGCTTCTTATTTTCCTCATAGAGGAGAGGAGTTTCCTATAAGGGGTTATAGAGGAAGTGGTACTATATTCTTTTCTTACTGTAATATGAGGTGTGTATACTGCCAAAACTTTGAGGTGAGTCAGTTGGGTGAAGGAGAAGAAGTTACTTCAAAAGAGCTAGCTGATATAATGCTGTCTCTCCAAAAAGCAGGCTGTCATAACATAAATTTTGTTTCTCCTTCTCATGTGGTACCCCAGATTTTGGAGGCTGTATATACGGCAGTAGAGAAGGGTTTAAAAATACCATTAGTCTATAATACATCTTCTTTTGATAGTTTAGAATCTTTGAAACTTTTAGACGGTGTTATTGATATTTATCTTCCAGATGTAAAGTATCTAAACGATAAGTATGGGAAGGAGTTTTCAATGGTAGATAATTACTCAAAAACAGCAAAAATCGCTATTAGGGAGATGTACAGACAGGTTGGAGATTTGGTTACAGATGAGAAGGGTATAGCGAGAAAAGGTTTGCTTGTAAGACATTTGGTATTGCCTAACGATATATCTACAACTAAGGAGACTATTAGGTTTTTAAGGGAGGTTTCTCCGAACATGGCGGTGAATATTATGAATCAGTATTTTCCGACCTATAAGGCTTATAAGTATCCCCTGATAAATAGGAGAACAAATTATAAAGAATACGAAGAAGCAGTATCTTTTGCTAAGGATTTAGGTCTTAGGATTGTTGGTGGTTAGTGTTTTGACATGTATCGCAAAGTCCAAAGATTTCAAGTCTATGAAATTTTGGTAAAAATTTATACTGGGAGCATATCTTATCTTGTAGTTTTTCTATGTCTTGGGATTGGAACTCTATGATTTTTCCACATGAAGTACATATTAGATGGTCGTGGTGTTCTTTTATTGAGATTTCGTATATGGTCTTATTTTTAATTTTTATCACTTCTTCTACAAAGCCTAGCTCTTTCATTATGTTGAGTGTTCTGTAAACGGTTGCTCTAGATACAGGTATATTTTTTTCTCTTATTTTATGAACCATCTGTTCTATCTCAAAATGACCTTTTGTTGTGATTATCTCTTTGAATATCTGTTCCCTTTGGGGGGTATATCTTAAGCCTTTATTTTTTACGGCTCTTTTAAACTCTTCTAACAGTCTTTTTTGGGTTTTATTTTTGCTCCTTTTCATTTTTTGTTTTGCCTCTTTAGACTGAAGGTATTTTCTTTCGTTACTAGGCAGTAATCAGACCCTCCCAATCTTCCTACTATCTCTAATTTTGTTGTATCTACATATCCTTTCTCATTTAAAAGATGGTCTTGTATATGTATTTTTAATATTTCTCCTAATATAAGCCCCATTTTTCCAATTTCTATAATCTCAAATTTTTTGCATTCTATATTTATAGGAGATTCTTTGACTCTAGGAGCTTTTACTGTAGATGACGGTATTGGTGTTAGGTTAGCTTCTAAGAATTCATCTGTATCTTCATCAAAGGGATATGCGGTGATATTCATCTTTTCTACTATCTCTTTTGTTACCATATTTATAACAAATTCGCCGGTTTCTTCTATGTTTTTCCATGTATCTTTTTTTGCTTTTGATTCTTTTCGTCCTATGGATATAGCTATTAGTGGGGGTTCACTAGATACTCCTGCAAAATAGCTAAAAGGAGCGAGATTGTATATACCTTTTTTGCTTATTGTTGAGACCCAAGCTATAGGTCTTGGTACAATAACGCTTATCATCAGTTTATAAATCTGTGAAGGTTCTAGATTTTTTACTTCTATTTCCATTTTAAAGCTCCGGTATGATGTCTTCTTCATTTTGGGCGTAGAAGTCTGTTATTATTGTTATTATCTCATCTATGTCGTCGCATATCTGAAATAGGTTTATATCTTCTTTGTCTATGTATCCTCGAGCTAGTACTTGTTCTTTTAGCCATTTATAAAGTCCGTTCCAGTACTCACTTCCGTACAGTATAACTGGAAAAGGTCTTAATTTTTTGGTCTGTATTAGTACAAGGGTTTCTGTAAGTTCGTCTAAAGTTCCGTATCCTCCGGGAAATAAGACATAAGCCGTTGCGTACTTTACTAACATCACTTTTCTTGTAAAGAAATATCTAAAGTTTAGTTGGACTTTTGCATATTTGTTTGCTATCTGTTCTAGTGGAATGTCTATATTTAGTCCTATAGAGTTTCCTCCAGCTTCGTATGCTCCTCTGTTTCCAGCTTCCATTATTCCGGGACCGCCTCCAGTAACTATAGAAAAACCTTTTTTTGCTAGTTTATACGCTAGTTTCCTTGCATCTTCGTAATATTTGTCTCCTTCTTTTACTCGTGCTGAACCGAATATAGTTACTGCAGGAACATACTGGGGCATAACATCAAAACCATCTACAAAGTCCCCAATTATTCTAAATAGCCTCCATGCTTCTTCTTTTCTTAGTTCGTTTATCTGGTATTTTTCTAACATCTATACTCCTTTTTTGTATAGTTCTATGAGTAGGATTACTAATAATCCTAACCCGAAATTGAGTTTAATTAAAACTATGATTTTGTTTATTAGGTTAGGTTTTTCTAGGTTTGGTATTTTAGGGAGTTTTTTGTACAGAAAAAAGTATATGTAGGAAAATACAGCTACCATTAGAAAGTAAATTATAAGTTTTATCTCAAATAGATAAGAATGGATATGTAAGTGTACTCTGTAAGCTCCTGTTAGAAATAATAAAAGTATCGCTATCCAAACATATCTAAAAAATCTGCCCATAGCTTGTAGGACAAGGTTAAGCCTTTCTTCTGGTTTTAGTATCTGTAGTGAAGGCCTAAACACAAACAGAGTGTAAAACATACCTCCTATCCAGATAAGAACTCCAAGAACATGAAGAACGTTTGCTAAGGCTTCTATCATTTTGTAGCCTCTTGTCCTCTTATACTTCTAGGATAAAGGATTTTTGCTAGTACTATAGATAGTTCATAAAAAATGATTAATGGAAAAGCTAAGAATATCTGGCTAACGATGTCTGGAGGGGTTAAAACTGCGGCTAGTACAAATATCCCTACTATAAAGTAGGGTCTTATCTTTACAAGGGTGGTAGGAGATACTATTCCAAGACGAGCTAGTAGAGATAGTATTACTGGCATTTCAAAGGTAATACCAAAAGCTAACAAAAGTCTTATAACAAATGAGATGTATGAGCTGACAGAGAACATCGCTTCTACGCTAAGTTGTTCATATCCAAAAGTAATTAAAAACCTTATAGCCAGAGGCAGTACTATATAAAATGCAAAAAGTACTCCTGCTACAAAAAATATAGAGGTAAAAAGTACAAATGGTACAAGGAGCTTTTTTTCGTTTTCGTATAGAGCTGGTTCTATAAATTTCCATATCTGATAAAAAACGAAAGGTGAAGCTAATACGAAACCTATCAAAACAGATATTTTTAGTGCTGTAAAGAAAGATTCTGTAGGGGTTAATGCTACTAGTTTTAGGTCTGGAAAGACTTTTTTTAGTGGTTCTTGGAATAGGTCAAAGAAGAAGTTCACTTGTGTAAAAGCGATAACTGTAAAGATAAAAATGGCAATAAGACTTCTTATCAGTCTAGTTCTAAGTTCTGTTAGATGTTCTGTTATAGGTGCTTCGAACTCTTCAGGATTTTTTGTCATCTATAGTATCCTCTTCCTTTTTAAAGGATATTTTTTCTCTTTTTATCTCCTTTTTGAATTCTTTTTCGAAATTTTCTTCAGTGTTCTGTTTTTCTTTTTTTTCAGACTCTTGGGTTATATCTAAGTCTATCTGGGTTAGGTCTTTTACAGAGGATATATCGTCTACTACAGAGCTTTTAACTTCGTCTACAGCACCTTTTATCTCTCTTATAAATTTTGCTATGGTTTTAGCCGCTTCTGGTAGTCTTTGGGGTCCAAGTACGATAAGTGCAACTATCATAATAACTATAAGTTCCTGAAAACCTATTCCAAACATTTTTGACTCCTGTTCACATAAAGGTTAACAAAATTATACATCTAAAAAGTTATTCCTATACTAAGTTCAAATCTATAAAGAGATTCACCATCTTTTTTATCTAATTTTCTTGCTACATCGAAAACTATAGAGCCTACAGGAGTAGGTATCAATAATCCTATTCCTGTACTTTTTCTTAGGTAAAATTTTTGTATGTCTTGGTTATCTACAAAAACATTTCCTAAGTCTAAGAATAAGAGTAGATAGATATTAAAAGGTTTATACAGAGGATATTTTAGGTCATTATTTAAAAATGCGTATGCTATTCCTCCATCTCCATTTTTTCCTTTTATCTCCTCATACCCAAATCCTCTAACAGTTGCAAGCCCACCTAAGAAGAACCTCTCTGAAAGGGGTACATTTTCTACATTTTCGAAAATGTACCCTAATCCATATCTTTGGGAGAAGACAAACTTTTTAACTGGATAGAAATATCTAAATAGATTTTCTGCTTTCCAAAAAGTTATGTCTTTAAAATTTTTCTCTAATTTTGAGATGTTTATGTAACCTTTCATTGGATCATATTTAGGTACTCTATAGTCTAAATTTAGAAGACCTATTACTTTATTTGCTTTGTAACTTTCTACAGTTATAGGTACAGTCTCATTTTTTATGTTGTTGGTTGTACTTCTAAAGGTAAGGTTTCCTTTTATCCTTCTAGTAAAAAGTTTAGATAGAGCAAACTCAAGACCACTTGTGTCAAGGTCGTATATACGATGTATCTCTAGAGATTTGTATATAGATAAAAATCCAGAGATTCTCTTTGGTATTAACCTATTTCCTATTGAGTATTTGTATATAGATGAACCTAGATTTGTAAATTCGGTATATATAAAGCTTTCAAATCCGTAATTAAATAGATTCTTTAGAATAAGAGATGCTTGTAATCTGAACTGTCTGTCTGTATTGTAACCTATAGAACCTTGGAAGAATCCTCTTTTGTCTTCATGTAGGGATAGAACTCTATCTACTCGTTTGTTATTTTTTTCTATAAAAGTATACGGATTTATATAATCAAATAGATAGGTAGAGTATAGGTTTATCAGGTCTAGGTCTATTTTTTCTTTTGAAAAATATCTGCTGTCATCTAAATTTAGTTTTATTATCTGTGGAAATAGATGGTATGTTCCGTATATGAGAACAGTTCCATTTCTGTATCGCTCCCCTGTTTTAAAATTGAATATACCAATAACAGAGAAGTACTCTTCTTTTTCCAGTATTTTTACATCTAACAGTACATCTGCATCAAAATAACCGTTATCTTTGAGTAGTTTTGCAAATTTTTCTTGTAGCTCTAGGAGTAGTTTTCCGTTATATGCGGTTGGAAGTTTTGGTAGCTTTTTTATTTTGTAATTTTTAATCTCAATTTTTTCTAAAATAAATTTTTTGCCTTTTATCAAATCTATAAAGAGAGTTACCTCTGTAGTTTCACGGTTTATTTTTTCCTCTATGTGATAACTAGCCCTTAGAAAGCCTTTATCTATTAGAGATTGTATGTAGCTGTCTAGTATCTTTTTGATAGTTAGTTTTTTATAAGGTTTCCCTACAAATTTAGCCAAACTTTTACTTTTAAAGTTACCTTCTATCTTTTGAAGGATATATCTTTTCCCTTCATCTATATAAATGATTATCTGTGTATTAAAGTCATCTATTGTGTGAAGTTTTATTTTGACCTTAGCATCTAAAAAACCGTTATCTATATAGAATTTTTCTATATTTTCTTTTGTTTTGTTTAGTTGAAAAACGCTCACTCCTGTATCTACAAAAGTTAAGAATTTTTTTAACTCTTTTTCTTCAAAATTTTTTATACCTTTGAAAATTACCTGATATTTGGTACCAAAACTGATATTTATGTATAAATCTGCTCTACTTTTTGATATTTTTCTTATGTCTTGTAGAGTAACTATATTTTCAAAAAAACCTTCTTTTTTTAGGTATTGGCTTAAGACTTCTAGTCTTTCTAATATGTACTGATACTTTAGTATAGTTTTTTTATTTAACTTTAGAACTCTTTTATATTTTTTTTTCTTTTTTTCAGGTATCTTTCTTTCAGACAAGAACAGGATTTTGTTTAGCTTGAATATTTTCCCTTCTTTTATGTGTAGTTTTATTACTGCAAAACCATCTAGATTTATATTTGTTTCTAGATTTATTTTTGCCTCTAAAAAGCCGTTATCTATATAAAACTGTTTTAGCCTCATAGGTATGTTTTTAAAACTGTTTATATCCAAGGGGTGTTTTTCTATTATTCCTGCAACGCCGATAATCTCACTTTTCCAAAAAGATTTGTTCCCTATCACATTTATCTGTTTTATTACAGGCTTTTTCCATAAGATTAAGGTCTCGTCTTTAAAGTCTATCTTTTCAAAATCATTTGTTTTCTTTAGAAGAGTGATTAGGAGGTTTTTATCTTTTATTTCTTCGTATACCTGTTTTATATTATTTTTGGGGAGAGGGTAGTTTGATACTATATTTAGACTATACCCATCTGAAAAAAAAACGAAGATAAGAAAAATTAGTAAAATTATTCTCATTATTTAATAAAGATTTAATACCTCACAAAGTTTTAAAATAATATTATAGAATGAGATTAAACTATAACCAAAATGGAGAAAAAAATGATACTGTCTAAAGAAAAAATCAAAGATTTAATCGAAATTGGAACAATCGAGATAGACCCTCTAGATTTAGAGCTACACTTAGAAGACAGTTCTATAGCTATTAGACTTTCTCCTAATCTGTATACATATCCTTTAGAGCTAGAGCCGCAGTTAAGTATGCTAGATATTAAAAATCCTTATCTAAATATCTTAGAAAAAGAGTACATATCCGAAAGTGGGTTTGTACTAGAGCCTAAAAAGTTTATCTTAGCAGAGAGTTTAGAGTATATATCTATCCCAGAATACATAAACCCTTTTCTTGACAGTAAATTTAGGTTAGATAAGTTTGGGCTTGTTCTTATAAATAAAGGGTGGCTTGGAGCAGGTTTTGAAGGTTTTATCACCCTTTGTCTTTACAATGCTGGACAGATGCCTATAAGACTTTTTAAGGAAGAAAAGATAGCCCAGTTGGTTTTGCACGAAGTAAAATAAACCAAAAGGAGGTAGTTTTGCAACAGATAAATATAGCTATAGTTGGTTATGGTACAGTAGGTAACGCAGTAGCACAGATACTAGAAAAAGAAAAAGAGCTTTTAGCTCAAAAATCTGGTTTTTTAATAAATCTTCAAAAAGTCTATACAAGAAATTGGGATAAAGATTTCCAGTTTCCCTTAAAAGATACCCAAAAAGCTTCTTCTTTGGACGAGATATTAAACAATCCGTCTATAGACATAGTTGTAGAGTTAACAGGAGGCATAGAATTTCCTTTGTATCTATTTAGAGAATGTATAAAAAAACAAAAACATATCGTCACTGCAAATAAAGCGTTGCTTGCAGAAAAAGGAAAAGAAATCTTTCAATTAGCAGAAGAGAAAAATGTGAGGATAGGTTTTGAAGCATCTGTAGCAGGAGGAATCCCGGTAATCAGAGCTTTAAGAGAAGGTTTAGTAGCAAACAAAATAAAAAATATCTACGGTATTTTAAATGGAACTACCAACTTTATCCTCACAAAGATGTATGCTGAAAACAAAAATTTTCATGAAATTCTAAAAGAAGCTCAAGAAAAAGGTTATGCAGAAGCAGACCCAACCTTAGACATAAATGGAACAGATGCGGCTCACAAGATAGCTATACTCGCATCACTAGCTTATGGAGGTTTTTTAGATTTTTCTAATATCTATGTAGAGGGAATAGAAAATATAGAAAAATTAGATATAGAGCTTGGTAAAGAGTTAGGTTACATACTAAAGTTACTTGCTATATCAAAAGCTCACAATGAACAGGTAGAAATCAGAGTTCACCCTACTTTCCTACCACAGACTAATCCTCTTTCTTCTGTAAATGGAGTCTTTAATGCAATTTTGATAGAAGGGAACTATGTAGGTGAAACCATGTTCTATGGGAAAGGAGCAGGAGGAGAACCTACCGCTAGTGCGGTTGTGAGTGATATTGTAGATATAGGTAAAAGTTTAGTATTAGGTGTAGGTAGAGAGATAGAAGTTACATCTATGAACTGGCGGCACAAAGACCTAAACCTAAAGAAAGTAGAAGATTTTTATACCAGATACTATATAAGATTCACTGTTCCAGATATTATAGGGGTTTTATCCAAAATAGCCGCAATCTTTGCAAGATATAAAATAAGCATAGCCGCAGTTATCCAAAAAGAAAAAGTTGTAGAACTGTATACCAAAAATACAGAAAAAACCGTTCCTTTAGTAATACTTACCCATACAGCTTCCGAGAACAACATTCAAAAAGCGATAAAAGACATAGAAAGTCAGAAAATAACCAAATCAAGGACTGTAATCATAAGAGTAGAAGACCCTGAAGAATGATGAAATCTAAAAACGAGATAGAGATTAGAAAATATATTGGGATATTACTCGCCCCTATACTATCCGTAATTGTTTATATACTTCCCTTGGACTTAAATCCAGATGCACATATAGTTTTATCGATAATGGTTTTTTGCCTGATATTTTGGCTCACAGAAGTAACTCCTCTATCAATAACAGCTCTTTTAGGAGTGACCCTTGCAGTTGTTTTTGGGATAGTAGATGTTAAAAATGCGTTTTTATCTCTTGGGAATCCTGTATTAATACTATTTATAGGTAGTTTTCTTATAGCTCAAGCTATGACAAGACATGGATTAGATAGGAGATTTGCCCTTTTACTCCTTACTAGAGATACATTTTTAAAAAGTCCGTTAAGATTAATTGTAGGATTCTCTCTTATCTCTTTTCTACTATCTATGTGGATAAGTAACACAGCTACTACAGCTATGCTCCTTCCGCTTATACTTGGCATAGTAGAAACTTTTAAAAAAAATAATATAAAAGGAGTAAAAACATTTGCGGTATACCTTTTATTGGCTGTAGCGTACTCTGCATCGATTGGAGGAACTACAACATTAATAGGAACACCTACCAATTTGATAGGAGCTGGTTTTTTAAAAGAGGAAGGTTACGAAATAGATTTCTTACAGTGGATAATAATCGTTGCACCTATATCTGTTACGATGTTTTTCATTTTGATGCTTTACATAAAGTTTAAAATAAGAAAATTCAGATTTGATAAAAAACAGGTAAAAACGATATTCCTAAAAGAAAAGCGCCATTTACCGAAACTCTCTGTAGGAGAGATAAATACATTGGTAGTATTTGTTACTGCCGCAACACTGTGGGTGCTTCCGGGTATTGCAAATTTAGTAGGAAATGAGGTAGCATATAGATTCTTAAAAACACATTTGCCAGAGAGTATAGTTGCTCTTATTTGTGGGATTTTGCTTTTTTTATTGCCGATAGATATAAAAAAGTACAGAGGAACTTTGGACATCGAAGACCTAAAAAAATTAGATTGGGATACTATATTACTGTTTGGTGGTGGTATTGCATTGGGGAAACTTATAATAAATACAGGATTAGCCCAGTATATAGGAAAAAAAATATCCTCTGTCGTTTCCCCAGAGTTTTTAGTAGGTTTTTTATTTGTGCTTATCATAAGTATGATATTTATGACAGAGATAAGCTCGAATACAGCAACAACGGTTACCTTTGTTCCTATTATAATAGGGATTTTGAAGCAGATGAATATTGATATATTTTATCCTATTATCGCGGTGGTGGTTTCTGCAAGCTTTGCATTTATGCTACCTATCGCTACCCCGCCTAATGCTATAATTTATGGTAGCAATTTAATCAAAATTACTAAAATGGCAAAAACTGGATTTGTGTTAAATATAATAGGGTCTATTGTTATACTGACATACATAATAATTTATATGAGGTGACGTATGGAGTTAAAATGGGAATTTTCTGCTGGAGGAGTTGTTTACAAAAAAGAAGATGGAAAAGTTTATGTTCTTCTAATCAGAGTTAAAAACCGCTGGAGTTTCCCAAAGGGAAACATAGAAAGAGAAGAACCTAGAGAAAAAGCCGCATTAAGAGAAGTAAAAGAAGAAACAGGCGTAGATGCTCAAGTTGTAGATTTTCTTGGAGAGATTGAATACTGGTATAGTTTACACGGGTACAAAATACACAAATTCGTGTATTACTATCTTATGAAGTATACAGGAGGAGATATTACCCCTCAAAAAGAAGAGATAGATGAAGCGAAGTTTGTACCATTAGAAGAAGCTGAAAATCTGCTCACCTATGATAACGACAAAAAAATACTCCAAAGAGCTATAAAAAAATTAAAAGAGCTAGGTGAGATTTAGATGCTTCATCTTTTTATAGATTTTTTTTTAGCTACTGTAGGAAACTAGATAGGGATACAGCCCTAAAAAGAAGTGAGCAGATAGGTACTCTTATATGGAAAGCAGGTTATAGAAAGTCAGTTATATTTAAAAATCTAGAAATCGCCTTTCCCAAAAAAGACAAGATATGGAAAGAAAATATAGCCAAAAAAAGTATCATCAATATAGCTAGAGTTCTTGTAGAATTCCCTAGGATACCTGATTATGTAAAAACAGGAGAGATAGACCATATCTTCAAAATAGCATCAGGTAGGGAAATAGGAGAAAAATATCTAGAAGAAGGTTTTATCTTGGTTACTGGACATATAGGAAACTGGGAAATGTTAGGAGCTGGACTCCAAAGGCATTTCCAAAAGTTAGTTGCTTTAGCTTATAAACAAGAAAACAAAAAGATAAACCAGATATTGAAAAATATAAGAAATGCGTCAGGAATAGAAATCATTCATCATAATGACCCTACAAGAAATTTTGTAAAAGCTATAAAATCTCACAAAATTCTGGCTTTTTTAGTGGACCAAAACACTATTAGAAAAAGAGGAATCTTTGTAGATTTTTTTGGAATCCCTGCAATGACAGTAACATTTCCAGCAAAACTTGCAGTAAAACATAAAAAACCGATAATCTTTGCATATACAGTATTTGACGAAGATACGAAAACTTATAACTGTTTTCTTTCAGAGATAGAGTATAAACAAATAGACGATGAAAAAAAGTTGATATGTGAAATAACCAAAGCTTACACAAAAAAGATAGAAGAAGTAGTAAAAAAATATCCAGACCAGTACCTTTGGACTCACAAGAGATGGAGAACAAGACCAAAAGGAGAGCCCCCTATATACTAAGGGGCAAAAATCTTATGCTTCCAAAAAGAACTGTTTTAACTCTTTAGGAAGTTCTGCCGCAATATCTTCTATCTCTCCTTGAGTTACATGTCTTTTGATAACTCTAAATACAGCTTTTATAGCTTCTATGGCTTCATCTTTGTCTCCAAAATCTCTAGGAGCGGTTCTTCCATCTTCTTTTAATACCTCTTCAACAAATTCATCGACATGTTTGATTTTTTCAGGGACTCTATCAATTTTCCAGCCATCTATAGCTATAGCCTTGATACACATAGGTAACTGTGAAATAAAATCTAAAAACTCTTCAGGAGTTAATCTGTTTCTAAGAGCGTGAATCACTGCTCTTGTAACCCTCATAGCTCTATTTTTGTCTTCAGGGTTGCCTAATTCCTTTGCAACTTCTTTTACAAAAGCATTCCCCGTAGCTACATACTTCTCAAAATTCATAACCACCCTCCACAAATTTATAATTATGCAGGTAATAAAAATATGTTTTAATCTAGAATATTCAATAAAAATTTAAGCTTTTGTAGATTCTAAAATCTGTTCAGAATCTATCTGCTTCATGATATAAACCTTGTCTCCTTTTCTCACTTTTTCTACAGTTTTTAATCCTACGACTTCCCCTTTTTGGGCGATTTCTATGTTTTTTCTATCAATCTGCATTGATTGAACCTCTTGTCTAACTACTCCTGTTTTTTTGCCTATTATATGTATCGTATCTCCTAGCTTTAATGGATTATTGATTATCTTTACTTCTGCTACATTTATTTTTGGATAGAAATGAACAACCTCTCCAACATATAATTTTTTTTCTTTTGCTACAGACTTATTAAGTCCAAAAAGACCCTCTCCAAAATAAAAACCGCTGTCCCACTCTCTATGGTAAACTCTCTCTAATAAATCAAATAAATCTTTCCAACCTTTTGTGTGCCATTCTCCATTTAATATTCTCTCTTGGGCTTCTCTATAGGATTTTGTCACAAGATATGCATAATCAGGGTTTTTATTTCTCCCTTCTATCTTCCAACTGTCAGCCCACATAAGCTTATCCACAAAATTTATAGTTACAAGGTCTCTGGCAGATAGAACATAATCAGAGCCTAGAGAAAATTCTGTACCTGTATTTTTGGATACGATTTTGACATCGAATTCGTGTCTGCAAACTTGGTAACACTCTCCTCTATTGCCAGAAGTTTCGAATACATCATGAGATAGAAAACATCTTCCAGATACAGCCATGCACATAGCTCCGTGTATGAATATCTCTATCTCTAGATTCGTTTTCTCTTTTAACTCTATAAGTCCATCGAGCTTTACCTCTCTTGCAGGGACTATTCTTTTAACACCTAACTTTTCATAAAATTTTGCGGCTTGTGTATTTGAGACAGAAGCCATTGTAGATAAGTGGGTTTCTATACCTAGTTCTATAGATTTAGATAAAACAGCCATATCCCAGCCAATAACAGCATCTACACCGATTTCTTTTAACTGATGTAAAGTCTCATTTATCCACGGTAAGTCTTGTTCAAAAACAATTGAATTCATAACTATGTACTGTCTAACTCCAGAATCCTCTGTTATCTTTCTGATTTCTTTTACATCTTCTATAGTAAAACTACTTTTTAAAGCTCTTTGATTTAGTTTGCCAACTCCCATGTATATAGCATCAGCTCCAGCTTTTATAACAGCAGATAGTCCCTCATAGTGACCAACAGGGGCTAATATTTCAGGTCTATGTTTATACAATGTACTCATAGTTTAAACCTCCTTAGAATCTAAATTAAAAAATTTTAAAGATTTCTACATAAGAAAAAAAATGAACTTAATCAAGTTTTAATACAGGACGCGAAGAGAGGAGTTTTTTTGTGTAAGGGTGAGAAGGATTATCAAAGATTTGAAAGACATCTGCTTCTTCTACAATTTCACCTTTGTACAGTACTATAACTCTATCTGCTACTTCTGCTACTATACCAAGGTCATGGGTTATTAGGAGTATACCAATATTCAAATCTCTTTTCAGCTCTAAAAAAAGGTTTAAAATCTGGGTAGATACTGTTACATCTAGTGCGGTGGTAGGTTCATCTGCTAACAGTACTTTAGGATTATTAACGATAGCTATAGCTATAGCTACTCTCTGTTTTAATCCTCCAGAAAGTTCATGAGGATACTGGTAAAACCTTCTTTCTGGTTCAGGAATTTTTACTTTTTTCATAACTTCTACAGCGATTTTTTTTGCCTTTTCAAGAGATATATCTTTGTGAGCAAGAATAGTTTCAACTATCTGTTCTCCTATCCTTAATAGAGGGTTTAGAACCGCAGAAGGTTCTTGGAAAACCATAGATATATAATTACCTCTTATCTTCTGCATCTTTTTAAAAGAAAGTAAATCAACGTAAGAGTTCTCTAAACGAAAAAGTATCTTCCCTTCTATGTGAGCATATTTAGGTAGGAGTTTCAAAATAGAATAGCAAGTTACACTTTTTCCAGACCCAGATTCTCCTACTAATGCTACAATTTCTCCAGAGTTTACATGAAAAGAGATGCCCTTGAGGGCTTGAATCGTTTGCTCCTCAAGGGTAAAACTTACTTTTAAATTTTCTACCTTTAAAACAGGCTCCATTATTTATACAGAATATCTACTATCTCTTCTATCGTTTCTTTATCCAGAACTCCAGAAATCATTATTCCTTTACCATTTTTTAGAGGAAATACAGTGGTAGGAGTTCCACCTATTGGTACTTTTTTACCAAAAAACTCCATATTAGTATTGATAATTTCTTCTGCCTTCTTACAGTCTCCACTAGCTTTTCTTTGAAGGTCTTTTAGAGCTTCGCTTTTCTTGTTTTTAACATGCTCAAAACTTTTTTTCAAAATCTCTTGTTTTTTGTTCATATCTTTTTGACAGATAATATTGTAGGATACCCCTTTTGCATGTTTATGGAATGGTAGAGGGAAAAGTATTATACCAAAAGCTATATCTTTTCTGTCTTTTAGAACTTCTTCGATACTTTCGTGGTATATTGCACAGGCAGGACATTCTGGGTCTTCGATTATATAGATTTTAATTTTTGCATTTGGATTTCCTAAGACAAGGTTTTCCTTTGGCATACCTGTAATATCTACAATTTTAGCCTTTTCTAGAAAGGCTGTTCCTACTTTTTCTTTTAGCTTTTGAGCTTTTTCTTTTCCTATGATTTTTTCTAGTTTCTTTATCTTATCTTCTACCGCTTCTTTGGACAGCTCTAATATCTTTTTTCTTGTAAGACTTTCTCTTTTTTTGATGTCTATTATCTCTCCAGTGATAAGATAGTTAAAATCACAGTCTACATATATAGGTATCTTTCTTCCTCTAAGTTCTACGATTATTTCGTAAAAACCTTCTATAGGGGCTTCAGATACAGAAACTACTTTTGCTTGACCTAATACCGAAGAGAGTCTTTGTTGGGCTTCCTCTACACTTACATCTGTAGTAGACAGACAACTTTCTCCTTCAGCAAAAGAAAAAGATATTAAAAAAACCGTTGCAACCATAGAAATTATTAAATTTTTCATACTTCCCTCCTTAAGTTGAGATGTTAAATTCTCTAAGTGCATCATTTAAAGAGACTTTTTTGTCTGTGGATTCTTTTCTCTTTCCTATTATCAAAGCAACAGGAACTCCATATCTACCTGCAGGAAAATCTTTTTCTATAGTACCCGGAATCACCACACTTCTAGCAGGGATTCTACCTCTATATTCTACTGGCTTTTCTCCAGAGACATCTATAATCCTTGTAGAGCCTGTAATAACAACACCTGCACCTAAAACTGCCTCCTGTTCTACTACAGCACCTTCTACTATTATACATCTTGAGCCAATAAAGCAGTTATCTTCTACAATTACAGGCTTTGCAGAAGGAGGCTCTAATACACCGCCTATACCTACACCCCCAGAAAGATGAACATTTTTTCCTATTTGGGCGCAAGACCCAACAGTAGCCCATGTATCCACTAATGTCCCACTTCCCACATAAGCACCAATATTTACGTAAGAGGGCATAAGAATAGCTCCAGACTCTATAAAAGAACCGTATCTAGCTGTAGCTGGAGGTACTACTCTAACACCAGCCTCTTTCCAGTTTTTCTTCAGAGGAATCTTATCGTAATACTCAAAGGGACCTACCTCTATCACCTGCATCTCTTGAATAGGAAAGTAAAGTAATATAGCTTGTTTTACCCATTCATTAACAACCCAATCGTCACCTTCTTTATAGGCAACTCTTATCTTACCTTTATCTAAAAGGTCTATAACTTCTCTTACTGCCTCTTGGTAGCGTTTTTCTTTCAGCAGGTCTCTGTTTTCCCAAGCTTCCAAAATGAGTTTTTTTAACTGTTCCATATAAACCTCCTATCAGTTAATCATAACAATAAATTGTATCAAATAACTTATTATAAGGAATTTGATTATTTTTTTAAAAATTTTTATACTATAAAGTCTGTTCCTCAACTTTTCACAAAATTTAGGAGGTTTTATTATGGCTAAAGTAAAAATGAAAACAAACAGAACAGCGGCAAAAAGATTTAGAGTAACTGCAAAAGGAAAAATAAAATATTGGAAAGGAGGTGTATCTCACTACAATACAAAAAAAACCAGTAAAAGAAAAAGACAAGGAAGAAAGCCTAAATATGTTCCAGAAGAGATAAAACATAAAATCGAAGTACTTATTCCGTACGAATTTTAATAAGGAGGAAAATCATGAGAGTAAAAGGACCATCATCTAGAAAGAAAAAAAAGAAAATATTAAAAATGGCAAAAGGGTACTATGGAGCAAAACACCGTTCTTATAAAAGAGCAAAAGAACAGGTAGTTAGGTCTCTTCAGTATGAATACAGAGACAGAAGATTAAGAAAAAGAGAATTTAGGAGACTATGGATAGTGAGAATAAACGCCGCATCGAGAGCCAACGGCTTATCGTACAGCCAGTTTATAAATGGACTGAACAAAGCAGGAATAGAACTAGATAGAAAAGTGTTAGCTGATTTAGCGGTAAATGACCCACAAGCCTTCTCCCAACTTGTAGAAAAAGCTAAGGAGGCGCTTACCGCATAAAGATGGGTCTAAAAGAAGAGCTTTTGACTTTAAAAGAAGAAATAACCAAAAATTTAGAGAAAGCTTCCAATATCCAAACCTTAGAAGAAGTAAGAACCCAATTCTTAGGTAAGAAAGGAAGGCTAAAACATATACTTAAGACCTTAGGGAAACTGTCCCCAGAAGAGAGAAAGGAGATAGGAAAACTTGCAAACTCCATAAAAGAATACATAGAGCAACAGATAAAAGAAAAAGAGAACATATTAAAAAATCTCCTACTCCAAGAAAAACTCCAAAAAGAGAAAGTAGATATAACCTTACCTTCCTTTTGGTTAGATATTGGAGCTTCCCACCCGGTAATCTCTACATTAGTAGAAATTAGTGAAATATTTTTATCAATGGGCTTTAGTATTGAGGAAGGTCCAGAGATAGAGTTTGAAGAGTACAATTTTGATATGCTTAACATACCAAAAGACCACCCAGCTAGAGACATGCAGGACACATTTTTTCTAAACAACGGAATGCTCCTTAGAACCCATACTTCTCCAGTACAGATAAGAACCATGCTAAAGAGAAACCCTCCAATAGCTATGATAGCACCGGGAAGAGTTTATAGAAAAGACGCAGACCCAACTCACTCACCGATGTTTCACCAGATAGAAGGGCTTATGATAGACAAAGACATAACATTCAAAGACCTAAAAGGTATCCTAAAGATATTCTTAGAGAATGTTTTTGGTAAAGACATACCTATAAGGTTTAGACCTAGCTACTTTCCATTTACAGAGCCTTCGGCAGAAGTGGACATAGGTTGTACCGTGTGCAAAGGAAAGGGTTGTAGAGTATGTAAAGGTACAGGCTGGCTTGAAATATTAGGTTGTGGAATGGTAGACCCAAATGTATTTAAAGCGGTAGATATAGACCCAGAAGAATACACAGGGTTTGCCTTCGGACTAGGAATAGAGAGAATAACGATGCTTAAATATCAGATAGGAGACATTAGGATTCTTTTCGAGAACAATATGAACTTTAACAACCAGTTCAAGGGGCTAAGATGAAAGTACCATACTCATGGATAAAAGAGTTTTTAGATATAGAAATACCAGCTGATAAAGTTGCAGAAAAACTAAACACTACAGGGATAGAAGCTGTCAGTTACAAATTTGGACAGTATATTCCCGGTCTAACCACAGTAAAGGTACTTTCTGTAAAGAAGCACCCAGAAAAAGAAAGACTACTAATAACAAAAGTTACTGATGGAAAAAAAGAATACCAAGTTATAACAGCAGACCAGAACATAAAAGAAGGACAAGTAGTAATTCTTGCAAAAACAGGAGCGAAACTCCCAAACAGAGAGATAAAACCTGTAACATTTGGAAATATTCAATCACAAGGAATGTTTGTATCATTACAAGAGTTAGGTATAGAAGAATCTTCAGAAGGGATTTTTGTATTAGATGAAGATACACCAATAGGGATAGACGCATCAAAACTTCTAGGACTTGGCGAAGAAGATATTATAGAGATAGAGATAACCCCAAATAGAGCAGACGTCTTAAGTGTAAAAGGTTTAGCAAGAGAGATAGGAGCGATTTTTGACATAAAAAGAAAAGAAAAATATCCCATCGTATCTATTATGCAAGAAATAATCCCACAAATACAGTTAAAAACAGAAAAAACATATAGATACAGAGGAGTGATAATCAAAAATATAGAAGTAACCCAATCTCCTCTAAATATAAGACTAAGGCTCATAAAAGCTGGACAAAAACCGATAAACAACATAGTAGATGCAACTAACTACATACTTCTACAAGAAGGACAACCTTTACACGCTTTTGACTTAGATAAAATACAAGGTCAGATAATAGTGAGACAAGCAAAAGATGGAGAAACGATAACTACCCTAGACAGAGAAGAGAGAAAACTAAAAAAGACAGATATAGTTATCGCAGATGAAGAAAAACCAATCGCTATAGCAGGAATAATAGGAGGAGAAAATACAAAAGTAGACCAAAACACAAAGAACATTCTATTAGAGGCGGCAGTATTTGATAGCATCTCTATACGAAAAACAGCAAAAAGATTAGCAGTATCCACAGAATCCTCCTATAGGTTTGAAAGAGGGGTAGACATAGAAAATCTTCCAAATGCCCAAGACAAAGCTGTAGAACTTATACTAAAGACTACCCAAGGAAAAGCGGTAGGAGAGAAAGATATATATCCAAAACCATACACCCCAAAACTAATTCATCTAAGAGAAAAAACAGTTCTAAAAGTGCTAGGTGAGGTAATTCTCAAAGAAGAATCAAAAGAAATCCTTGAAAGATTGGAGATTCCTACAGAGATAACAGATGAAGGTACAGTTTCAACAATACCAGCTTTTAGGAAGTTTGACCTAGAGAGAGAGATAGACCTAGTAGAAGAAGTAGGAAGACTAAAAGGCTTTGACAACTTTGCACCTTCATACCCAAAACTCTCTCTAGAAGGTTTTAAAAAAAGCGAAGAGTTCAAATTTGAAGTTCAAGCAAGAGACTTCCTTAGAGCAAATGGACTAACAGAAGTTGTTAACTACACCTTTGTAGGAGAACAAATATACAAAACTTTAGGTATAGAGCCACCAAAAATAAGGATAGTCAACTATTTACTAAAAAGTCAAAGCATAATGAGAGACAACCTTGCTGTCAGTCTTATCCAGACGTTCCAAGAAAATATAAAATACCAAAACAAAGATATATCAATATTTGAAATTTCTTCAGCTTTTTTCCCAAAACACGAAGAGATAAGAATCGGTATTCTCGTCCACGGTAATATTATAAAAGGATACAAATATACACAAGGAGAAAATCAGTTTAGCACATCAGTAACATGGGATTTCCTAAAGTTAAAAGGACTAATAGAAAGCTATATCCACAGTTTAGGAATCTTTGATATACTTTACAAAAAAACTAACATTCCTTACCTTCACCCATTCCATTCAGCACAGATAGATATACAAAACCAGAACATAGGATATATAGGAAAGATACACCCAGAAAAAGCACAAAAACTAGAAATCCCAGAAAATACATACGTAGCTGAACTAAAACTTAGATACATTCCAAGAGACTTAAAAGAAGAACCACTAAAAAAAGGATACCTATACACCCTTTACAAACAAAAGGATACTGTAATATTTAAAGAACTCCCAAAATATCCTAGCGTAAAAAGAGATTTGGCATTTCTTGTTGATGAAAATCTAGAACTGGATAAATTAATAAAAGCTTTAAAAGAAAGTAGCAAACTTATAGACAAAGTAGAACTGTTTGATGTGTACTTTGTAGAAAATGGTAAAAAAAGCATAGCATTCTCGGTAGAATTTAGAGCATCGGATAGAAGCTTATCTGATGAAGAAGTTAACCAAGAAGTAGAAAACATTATTAAGCAGTTGCAAAAAAGTTTTAAAGGATTAACATTAAGAGTTTAAAACTGGAAGGTTTAACGCGGAAAAAATGATATTTGATAAATTAAGTTTAAACGAAATTAGCAAAACTGAATATGCTCTGCGGAGTACGATAGGGGTACCGTGTTATTCTGGGCTATAACTGGGTAAAAGGGAGCTTAACATCTGATTACCTCTAGTAGCCAAAACTGGCTCAAGGAGGTATCAGTGAAAGCACCCACGTTTTTATTTGAACCCAGAAACCGATGGTATCCCGTCGGCTCTCGCGGAGTTTTTATCCGCGTGACCTTCCATGTTATATGGGAGGTCAGATGAAAGATACGATTAGGAAGCGTTTATTAAAAATAAGAGAAAGATACAAAAACAAAATAATAGATTCTATAAAAATAGTAAGGAAAATACTGCTTTTACCAGAATTTAGAAAAGCAAAAGCTGTACTCCTCTACTACCCACATAAGAATGAAGTAGACCTTAGATTCTTAATAAACTACCTTCTTAAACAGAACAGAAAATCTGTCCTTCTTCCAAAAGTAGAGGAAAAAACATTAAAAATCATAAAAATATCAAACATCTCCCAATTAAAAAAAGGGTTCGCAGGTATAAAAGAACCCCAAGGACTACCGGTCTCATCAAAAATTATAGACGTAGCAATAATTCCAGCGGTAGCATTCGACATATACGGGTACAGACTTGGTTATGGAAGTGGTTTTTATGACAGATTCCTAAAAGATAAAAAAATCCTAAAAATAGGCGTAGCCTATGACTTCCAAATTCAAAAACAACTTCCCCATGATAGACACGATGTACCTGTAGACGTAATAGTTACGCCTACACGTATTATCAAACCAAAATTCGAAAAAGGAGGAAAAATGGCATGATAGAAATAATTATCGGAATTTCAACCTTAGCAATAGGAGGAATAGCTGGATTTATAGGGTGCAAGGCAACCTATGGTAAAAAACTACAAGAAAAAGAGCAAGAAGCCCTAAGGATAATCCAGCAGAAAGAGAAAATAGAAGAAGAAGCAAAAAGAAAAGCTCAAGAAATAATAAGAGAAGCTGAAAAGCAGGCAAAAGAAAAAGCCAAAGAGATAGAAAAAGCCGCAGAAGACCTAAAAAAACAGCAAGAAATAATAATAGAAAAAGAAATTCTAAAAAGAAGAAAAGAGATAGAAGAAGAATTCAAAGAACAAAGAAAAGAACTCCAAGACTTAGAAAAAGTACTTCTTACCAAAGAAGCCCAGCTAGAAAAGAGAATAGCAAGAATAGAACATAAAGAAGAAGAAATAGAAAAAAGAGAAAAAGAGATAAAACAGCTAGAAGAAGAGATAAGAACATTAGAAAAAGAGTTGCTAGAAAAAGAGCAGAAACTAAAGACTGCAGAAGAGCAATATATGTTAGAACTCCAAAGAATAGCAAGCATGACAAAAGAAGAAGCTAAAAACGAGCTAATGAAAAAAGTAGAAGAAGAAGCAAGACTAGAAGCGGCAAAACTTATGAAAGACATAGAAGAAGAAGCAAAGAAAGAAGCAGAAGGAAAAGCAAAATGGAATCTAGTTACATCAATACAGAGACTAGCTCCTGAAATAACCACCTCTTACACTGTATCTACAGTAGACCTACCAAGCAACGACATAAAAGGAAGGATAATAGGAAGAGAAGGTAGAAATATAAGAGCGTTTGAATATGCAACAGGAGTCGACCTAATAATAGACGACACCCCAGATGTTGTTACAATATCTTCTTTTGACCCATTAAGAAGAGAAATCGCCAAAATATCTTTAGAGAGACTTATATCAGACGGAAGAATCCACCCGGGAAGAATAGAAGAAGTAGTAGAAAAAGTGAAAGAAGAGATGGACGAACATGTAAGGAAAATTGGGGAAGAAACATGCATCGAATTAGGTTTTACTGATGTTCATTCTGAACTTTTCTATTACATAGGTAAACTCTACTATAGAACATCTTACACCCAAAATGTACTACTTCACACAAAAGAAGTGGCATATCTAGCAGGAATGATGGCGGCAGAATTAGGACTTGATGAAAAAGCCGCAAAAAGAGGAGGATTAATGCACGATATAGGAAAATCCATATCACATGAAGTAGGAGGCGCACACTCAAAAGTTGGAGCAGAGCTTGCTAAAAGATACGGAGAGCCAGATGTTGTCATCAATGCTATTTTATACCACCACAACGATGAGCCAGCAAGGTATCCAGAAGCAGTCCTAGTTGCGGCGGCAGATGCCCTTTCAGCCGCAAGACCCGGAGCCCGTAGAGAAGCCCTCCAGTCGTATATAAACAGGCTTGAAAAGATTGAAGCTATAGTTAACTCATTTGATAATGTGGAAAAATCTTTTGCAATTCAGGCAGGAAGAGAAGTGAGAATAATAGTAAATGCCCAAAAAGTATCAGACGAGGAAGCATATCTGCTCACAAAAGAGATAGCTGGAAGAATAGAAAAGGAAGTAGACTTTCCGGGACAGATAAAGGTAACCACAATAAGAGAATCTAGATTCGTAGAGGTTGCAAAATAGATGAAAATTTTATCTATAGGAGATACCATAGGGAAAACTGGCAGAAAGGCATTAAGCCAATTTCTGCCGTTTGTTATAAAACAGTACAAACCAGACTTTATAACCCTAAATGTAGAAAACATAGCAGGAGGGTTTGGAGTAACAAAAAAAGTACTAAACTCCTTAAAACAGTATTCTATAGATGTTTTTACATCAGGTAACCACATTTTTGATAAAAAGGAAGTATATGAGCTTTTAGATACAGAAGAAAATCTTTTAAGACCAGCTAACTATCCTCCTTTAGCCAATGGTAGAGGATATACAGTTGTAGAAAAAGAAAATAAAAAAATAGCAGTGATAAACCTTATGGGAAGAGTTTTTATGGGTATTCCTCTAGATTGCCCATTTAGGAAATTTGATGAGATATACAATCAGATAAAAGACAAAGTCGACTACATCATAGTCGATTTTCATGCTGAAGCTACTTCAGAAAAAACAGCCTTCGGTTATTATGTAGATGGAAGAGCTAGTATAGTCTTTGGTACACATTCCCATGTACAAACTGCAGATGAAATATTTTTACCAAAAGGTACAGCTTATATTACAGATATAGGATTAACAGGGGCATTACATTCAGTTATAGGAATGAAGATAGAAGAGCCTATTGAAAAATTCCTTACAGGTCTGCCTAAGAAATATGAAGTAGCAACAGGAGAACTTTTATTCCAAGCTTTCTTTGTAGACTTACAAAAAAAAGAAATTAAAAGATTGAGACTTACAGAAAGTCACCTACGATAACTTGTGTGCAAGCTCGTACAAGGATTGTACTACAAAATATCTTAGGAACATTATTATAAAAATAACAATAAGAGGAGCTAAATCTATACCTCCAAAAACGGTAGGTATATATCTTCTTATGAGCCTATACACAGGTTCAGTAACATTTCTCAAAAACCTAACTATTGGGTTATAAGGGTCTGGATTGACCCATGAAATTAGAGCAGATATGATAACAACCCACATATATAAAAAAAGAGCGGTATCCAAAATCTTGGCTACCGCTTCTAACAGATTAGCTAATATAAACATCACTCTTTAGATTCAAGATGTACAAACTCTATTATTGCAAGTTCTGCGCTATCCCCTATCCTTTTCTTAGGGAGCTTATATATCCTTATATAACCACCTTCTCTGTCTTTATATAAGGGAGCGATTTCTTTAAACAATTTATTCATAGCTTTTTTATTATTCCTAAGTCTAGAAAGGGCTAATCTCCTTGCATGGACAGTGTCCTTTTTCGCAAGAGATACGAGTTTTTCTATAAAAGGTCTTAAAACTTTTGCTTTAGGTAAAGTTGTCTCTATTTTTTCATGTTCAATCAGTGATATAGCTAAATTGATAAATAAAGCTTCTCGTTGTTCTTTAGGTCTATGAAAACTCTTTGTTTTTACTCTATGTCGCATCTTTGTCCACCTCTTTTTTATTTTTCAGTTGGAGATTTTGCAAGCTCAAGACCTAAATTAGCAAGAGCCTCTTTGATTTCTTTTATCGCTTTTTTACCTATACTTTTAGCTTCTTGTAGGTCTTTTTCTGTCATTTTTATAAGGTCTCCAATAGTTGTTATACCTAATTTTTTGAGAGAGTTAGTAGCTCTAGAAGATATTTCAAGCTCATCAATTGGAAGAGAGAGTTTATCTTCCTCTAGAATAGATTCTACAGGTACTTCTTCAGCTTTTTTAATTGTTTGAACTTTAACGACTTCAGGATTTAAGAAAAGATTTAGATGTTCCACAAGAATGTTTACAGCTTTTGTTAAAGCTTCATCAGGAGTTAACGTTCCATCTGTATGTATTTCAAGAATCAACTTTTCAAAATTTGTTTTTTCTCCAAGTCTCGTTGGTTCAATAATAAAAGTACATTTCTTTACTGGAGAGAAGTTAGCATCAACAGGTATCCAACCTATCTCTGTAGGTTTATCCATCTCTTCTGCAGTAACGAAACCTTTACCTTTTTCGATTCTAAGTTCCATCTGAATTTTGACATTTCCATCAACAGTGGCTATATACGCATCAGGGTTAACTACCTCTATTCCCGCTGGAAGCTTAATATCTTTTGCGTATATCTTTCCAGGACCTTGAAACTCCAAAATGGCAAAATCTTTGTCTAAACCTTCTTCCATTTTAAATTTTAACTGTTTTAGATTAATGATAATTTCAGAAACATCTTCTATCACACCTTCTATAGTAGAAAACTCATGACTCACACCTAAGATTTTAACAGCAGTGATTGCTCCACTTTCTAAAGAAGAAAGTAAAACTCTCCTCAAAGCATTACCTATTGTAGTACCGTAACCTCTCTCTAAAGGCTCTGCATACAATCTTCCAAAGGTAGATGTTTTGGTATTTTCGTCCCAATATATCTTCTGTGGCATAACAAATTCTAAAAAAGGCATCTGTTTTCTTACCTCCTAAATTACATTGAGTAGAACTCAATAATATGCTGAACGTTTACAGGGATTTCTAGTTCTATTTCTTCTGGAATTTCAACTACCTTTCCTCTAAAGTTGTCTCTATCCAACTCAAGCCAAGTTGGAATAGACCTAGGGTCTATACTCTCCAAGTTCTCTTTAAACAGGGGAGATTTTTTGCTCTTTTCTTTTACTTCAATAATATCTCCAACATCAACTCTATAAGAAGGTATGTTTACCTTTCTACCGTTAACAAAGAAGTGACCATGTCTTACCAGCTGTCTTGCCTGTCTCCTTGTTTTTGCAAAACCTAGCCTATAAACAACGTTATCTAATCTTCTTTCTAACAGTTGTAATAGTACTGTTCCTGTATTTCCGTGAGCTTTTGCGGCTTCCTCAAAGTATCTTTTAAACTGATTTTCTCTTATTCCACCATATAGGTATCTAAGTTTTTGTTTTTCTTGAAGACGAAGTCCGTAGTCAGAGAGCTTTTTTCTTCCTTGGGTTCTTCCATGCTGACCCGGAGGAAAATTTCTCCTTTGGAAAGATTTTAAGCTACCACCTACGTATGTTCCAAGTCTTCTACTTACTTTTGTTAAAGGACCTAAATATCTTCCCATAGATTACACCCTCCTTCTGCTTGGTGGACGACAACCATTGTGAGGTATTGGAGTGACGTCTTTTATAACTTTTACATTTAGTCCTACAGCTTGTATAGCTCTTATTGCAGGTTCTCTTCCTGCTCCGGGACCTTTTACCCAGATTTCTATATCCTTCATACCAAATTCGTCCAAAGCTCTTTTTGCCGCTTTTTGAGCCGCCAATTGTGCCGCATAAGGAGTACTTTTTCTTGTTCCTTTAAAACCTTCTGTTCCTCCTGATGCCCATGTTAGTACATTACCTTCTTTATCTGTAATTGTAATAATAGTATTATTAAAAGTTGCTTGAATATGAGCAATTCCGTAAGGAACCGTTCTTTTGACTTTCTTTTTGGATTTTCTTTTCTTTGCCATGTTTCCTCCTTGTTATCTTCTTCTTTTCTTTCTAGTTTTAGCATTAGTCTGGGTTCTTTGTCCTCTAACAGGAAGACCTATTCTGTGTCTGATACCTCTATAGCAACCTATATCTATCAATTTTTTTATGTTCATTGCTATTTCTCTTCTCAAATCACCTTCTACTTTATAATTCTGCTCTATATATTTTCTGATAGTATTTAGTTCGTCAGGAGTAAGCTCTCCAACTCTTTTCATACCATCTATTCCTGTAGCTTGTAATATCTCTTTGGCTCTAGTTTTACCTATCCCAAATATATAAGTTAGTGCGATTTCCAATCTTTTTTTATCTGGTAAATCTACTCCAGCGATACGTGCCATAGGTAACCTCCTTAACCTTGTCTTTGTTTGTGTCTTGGATTTTCACATATAACCATAACCTTTCCTTTTCTTCTTATTATTCTGCATTTTTCACATCTTTTCTTAACAGAAGCTCTTACTTTCATTTTTTTCACCTCACATTCTATATATTATTCTTCCTCTAGTTAGGTCATAAGGAGAAAGTTCTACTTTAACTTTATCTCCGGGTAGTATCTTTATAAAATGCATTCTCATCTTTCCAGACACATGAGCTAATACTTCATGTCCTGTATCTAACTTTACCCTAAACATCGCATTTGGTAATGCTTCTTCTACAGTTCCTTCTACTACTATACCTTTTTCTTTTTCTTGCTTTTGTTTTTTCTTTGCCATTTTTACCTCAATCTAATTTTGATAAAACTATAGCACCATCATTTGTGACTGCTATAGAGTGTTCAAAATGTGCCGCGTAACTTTTGTCTTTTGAGACAACTGTCCAGTTGTCTTTTAGTTTTCTTACCTCATTTTTTCCTAAAGTTGCCATTGGTTCTATCGCTAGAACCATACCCGGTTTTAGTTCTCTACTTTCTGCATTAAATACACAGTTAGAAATAAAAGGCTCTTCATGGGGTTTTCTTCCAATCCCATGTCCTCCATATTCACAGATAGGGGACAATTTATATCTTTTTAAGGTATCTTCTATAGCCTTTGATACATTGAGAAGGTTGTTCCCGGGATAGCATTGGGCTATCGCATTTTCTAGGGCTTCTTCTACTCCTTTAAGTAATCTTTTTTTCCTTTCACTGATTTTACCTACTGGTACTGTTATTGCCGCATCTCCATACCAACCGTCTACAACGACTCCAAAATCTATACTAACAAGGTCTCCTTCTTTGAATATTTTGTCTTTTTTTGGTATTCCGTGGACTACTTCTTCATTAACTGATACACATAAAGCCGCAGGAAAGCCGTACAAACCTAAAAAAGCAGGTTTAACTCCTCTTTTTTCGCATTCCTCTCTAGCCATTTTATCCAAATCTACTCCTGTAATTCCGGGCTTTATTTGTTCTTTTAAATACTGTAAAATTTCTGCTACTATCTGGTTGCAGTATCTTAATTTTTCAATCTCTTCTTTGGTTTTAAGCTCTATCATAACAAACTATAATTGTATCATAGAAATGATTTCGTTGTAAACCTCCTGTGGAGGTTTGGTAGCATCAACGGCTATTAATTTATTCTGTTTTTTATAATACTCAATAAGGGGAGATGTCTGTGAGTGGTATATTTGGAGGCGTTTTTTTATAACTTCCTCTTTATCGTCGTCTCTTTGTATCACTTCGATATTTTTTGGAGGGGGGTTGAACTCTATATGGTATACCTTTCCTGTTTTAGGGTCTATTCTCCTACCAGATAGTCTTCTAATAACTTCTTCATCAGAGATTTGAAATAAAATTACAGCATCAACTTTTCTTCCTAATTTTTTTAACAGTTCATCTAAGGCTTGGGCTTGTTTAACTGTTCTTGGAAAACCATCTAAAATGATATTTTTGTCTTTTAGCTGTTTTAATTTTTCTTCTATTATTCCTATAATTAAATCATCTGGTAGTAGTTTCCCTTCTTCCATATATCTTTTGGCTATCTTTCCTAGTTCTGTCCCTTTTGAAACTGCTTCTCTTAGAATATCTCCAGTAGAGATATGAACAAAACCAAAGTTTTTTTGTAGTTTTTCTGCTTGAGTCCCTTTGCCAGCTCCGGGAGGTCCTAAGAAAATGATAGTTTTTGCCATTTTTAACCTCTTTTTAAGAATCCTTCATACCTTTTCATTGCGAGATGAGCTTCTATCTGATGTAGTGTATCTAGAGCTACTACTACTACTATAAGTGCAGAGGTTCCTCCAAAATAGAAGGGAACGTTTAACCATTTTATTAAAAGCATTGGTAGTACTGCAATTATTGCAAGGAATATAGCTCCAGCAAAAACTAGTCTGGAAAGGACGTAGTTTATGTATTCAACAGTTTGCTGACCTGCTCTAATACCCGGTATAAAACCTCCAGCTCTTCTAAGATTTTCAGCTACATCTTTTGGATTTATTATTATTGCGGTATAAAAGTAAGCAAAGAAGATTATCAGTGCTACATATATTATAAAGTATACATAACTTTGGGGAGAAAGCATGTCTACTATCATTCTGGCTATTTTACTTTGGTTAGCAAACATCTGGGCTATTGTTGCTGGGAGCATGAGTATAGCAACGGCGAATATTATAGGGATAACTCCTGCTGGGTTGAGTTTTAGAGGTAGATAGGTAGCTGTTTGAGAACCTCCTCCTATATTTCTCCGTGCGTACTGTATAGGTATCCTCCGTTCTGCTTCTTGTATGTATATAATACCTGCTACTACCACTATGATTATTACTATTGCAAGCCCAACTGTGAATATTTTTATTTCTCCTACTCTTAGGAGTTCGTAAGTTTGGATTATCGCATCAGGAACTCTTGCTACTATACTTGCTAAGATAAGCATAGATATTCCGTTTCCTATTCCAAATTCTGTTATTTTTTCTCCTAACCACATGAGGAATACTGAACCTGTAGTTATGATTATTGTGGTCATTATTATGAACATTAAAGCTGGTTCTGATATGAGGGTTTGTCCTGTTTCTGTTTTTAGGTTGCTAATCCATACAGAGAGGGCAAATGCTTGAAATGCGGAAATTCCTACTGTGAGGTATCTAGTGTATTGAGTTATTTTCCATCTGCCGTATTCTCCCTCTTCTTTTTGATACCTTTCTAAGGTAGGGATAACAGCGGTTAAAAGTTGCATTATTATTGCGGCAGATATGTATGGCATGACACCTAAAGCAAAAACAGACAGCCTTCCCAAAGCTCCACCGGAGAAGAGGTTGTAGATGTTAAACAGTACTCCTCCTGCCGCATTAAAGTAGTTCATAAGGGCTGATGGGTCTACTCCGGGTACTGATATGTGTGTTCCTAATCTGTATACTGCAAAAACGAGAAGGGTATATATAAATCTTTGTCTTAATTCTTTTATAGAAAAAATCTGTTTTATAACTTCTACCAAGGATTATCCTCTATTGTTCTATTATTTCTACAGAACCACCTGCAGATTGTATTTTTTCTTGTGCAGATTTTGAAAATTTATGAGCTTTGACTTTTAATGGTTTTGTAATCTCTCCATTCCCTAATATTTTTACGGCAAGGGTACAATGGATAATCCCTTTTTCTTTTAAGATTTGAGGTGTGATTTCTTCGTTTGCTTCAAAGTATTTTTCAAGAATCTCTATATTTACTATTTCGTATTCTTTTTTGTTTGGATTTTTAAATCCTCTTTTTGGTATTCTCATTAAAAATGGTGTTTGTCCACCTTCAAAGAATGGTGGTAGATTTCTATCTCCAGACCTTGATTTTTGACCTTTTTGTCCTCTTCCAGCAGTTCTTCCTTTCCCTGAACCTAGACCTCTACCTATTCTTTTTTTATTTTTTGTAGACCCTATATTTGGGGATAATTCATGTAGTCTCATTCTTGTATTTCCTCCACTTTTATAAGGTGTCTTACCTTTTCTATATTTCCTAAAACCATGGGGTTTTTCTGTAGGATTTTTTCGTCACCAACTTTCTTTAGACCTAATGATTTTACTGCTTGTATTTGGGATTTTCTTTTTCCTGCTAAGCCTCTAGTGAGTTTTACTTTGATTTTCATAATGATGCAGTACCTCCAGCGTAGATTCTGTAGTTTTTCTTTAGTTCCTCTTCATCTATTCCTCTAATCTTTGCGACTTCTTCTGGAGATTTTATCTTTAAAAGGGCATCAAAAACAGCTTTTACAGTATTGTGAGGGTTTGTGGTTCTTCCTATGATTTTTGTAAGAATGTCTGTAACGCCAAGTAGTTCTAAAACTGGTCTAACTGCTCCGCCGGCGACAACCCCTGTACCTCTACGAGCTGGTTTTAATAGGACTACTGCTGATTCGTATTCTCCTATAACATCATGGGGGATAGTTCCTTCTATTAGGGATACTTTTATTATATGTTTTTTGGCGTCTGCTATAGCTTTGGCTATAGAAGGTGGGACTTCTTTTGCTTTTCCGTGTCCAAACCCAACGTGTCCATTTCTGTCTCCAACTACTGCAAGAGTACTAAATGAGAATCTTCTACCACCTTCCATAACTCTAGTGGTTCTTCTGATTTCTACAACTCTTTCTTCTAAAGTTAAGGAAGAGGTATCTACTGGATTTTGTCTTTGTCTTAGTTCTATCAATCTCTCTATTTTTTTATGTCCCATTATCTATTCTCCTTTAAAACTGTAATCCTTTTTCTCTAACTGCATCTGCAAAGGCTTTTACTTTACCGTGATATTTAAATCCTCCTCTATCAAACACTACTTTGTTTATTCCTTTTGATAAAGCTTTTTCTGCTATAAATTCTCCTAATTTTTGGGCGTCTTCTATGGATTTTCCGCCTCTCTTTCTATATTTTTCTACATAGTCTTTGTCTATAGTTGAGGCACTCACAATGGTTATGCCTTTTTCGTCATCTATAATTTGTACGTATAGGTTATTTAGGCTTCTGTAGAATGCCATTCTAGGTTTTTGTGATGTCCCAAATATCTTTTTTCTTACTCTTTTGTGTCTTATTAATCTTTTTTCTCTTCTTGTTTTTACTGCCATTTTATCTCCTCACTTATTTTTTACCTACTGATTTACCCGGTTTAAGCTTTAGTTGTTCTCCTTTGTATCTAACCCCTTTACCTTTGTAAGGGTCAGGTTTTCTTAATGCTCTAATTTCTGCGGCTACTTGACCAACTCTCTGCTTGTCTATTCCGCTTACTTTTATAACTGTGTTTCCTTCCATGGTTATTTTTACGTCTTTTGGAATTGGGTACAGTACTGGGTGGGAGTAACCTAGTTGGAGTTCTAAAACGTCTCCTTTGACTTGTCCTCTGTAACCTATACCTACTAATTCTAATTCTATAGTAAATCCTTTTGTTACACCTTCTACCATGTTTGCAATTAAGGCTCTAGTTGTTCCGTGTAATGCTCTCATAAATGGTTCATCAGAGGGTCTTTCTACTTTGATTTGGTTTTCTTCTATTGTTATTTTCATTGCTGGGTGAAATTTATATTCTAGAGTGCCTAGTGGACCTTTAATAGATACATGGTTGTCTGGGCTTATGTTAACTTCTACTCCCTGTGGAATGGGAACAGGCTTCTTTCCAATTCTTGACATTAGAATTCCTCCTTGGTTATTACCAGATATATGCTATGACTTCGCCACCGACTCTTTTTTTCCTTGCTTCTGCATCTGTCAAAATTCCTTTGTTTGTAGAGATTATTGCGACTCCCAGTCCTTTTCTGACATAAGGTATCTCTTCTACAGATGCGTATTTTCTTAGTCCCGGTTTTGATACTCTTTTTAATCCAGAGATTGCAGGTTTTGTATTTCTAGGACCTAGATATTTTAGTTTTAGGATAAGTGTTTTTTGGGTGCCTTTTTTTCTTTCTTCTGAAACTATGTAATCTTCTATGTATCCTTCTTTTTTTAGAATTTGGGCGATTTTTTCTTTCATCGTTGAATTTGGGATATATACTTCTCCTTTTCTTGCTTTTATCGCATTGTTGATTCTTGCAAGCATATCAGCTATTGGGTCTGTAATCATTTCTTCCTCCTTTTACCAACTTGCTTTCTTGATTCCGGGAATTTCTCCTCTTGATGCTCTTTCTCTAAAACAGATTCTACACATATTGAACTGTCTTAAAAATCCTCTTGGTCTTCCACATATGGGACATCTTGCGTGTTTTCTTGTTTTGAATTTTGGCTCTCTAAAGGCTTTTACAAATAGGGCTTTTCGTGCCATTATTTCCTCCTTACTGGGCTCTTATAGGTAGTCCTAATAGGGCTAACAACCATTTTGCTTCTTCGTCTGTTTCTGCAGTTGTTTGGATTATTATGTCCATTCCGCGAATTCTGTCTACTTTATCATAATCGATTTCTGGGAATATAATCTGTTCTGGTACGCCAAAAGCATAGTTTCCTCTTCCGTCAAAAGACCTTGGGTTTAATCCTCGAAAGTCTCTAACTCTGGGGAGGGCTACGGATATGAGTTTATCTAAAAAATCCCACATTCTCTCTTTTCTTAGGGTAACTTTTGCTCCTATTGGATTCTCTTTTCTTAATTTGAAGCCTGCTTCTGATTTTTTGGCTCTTGTTATTGCTGGTTTTTGTCCTGTTATTAACATTAGGTCCTCTACGGCTCTATCTAGTTGTTTTATATCTTGAACTGCCTCTCCTATTCCCATGTTGACAACTATTTTTTGAATTTTAGGAACTTCCATTGGGGATTTGTATCCAAATCTTTCCATAAGTTTTTGCATTACTTCTTCTTTGTATTTTTTTTCTAATCTAGGTTTATATTTTTCAGCGGTTGCCATTATTTGCTACCTCTAGCTTTTTTTGGTTTTTCCCATACAATATCTATTGTTTCTCCTGTTTTTTTGTTGAATCTCTCTTTTATTACTTTTTCTCCTTCTTCTTTGTATCTAAATCCTATTTTTACTCTTTTGCCAGTTTTTTCGTCGTAGTATGCTACATTGGATATATGTATAGGTCTTTCTATGTTTACTATTCCTCCTTCTTGGACGCCTTCTATATGTTTAAGATGTTTTTTCCCGATGTTTATGTTTTCTACTACTACTCTTGTATTTTCTGAGTCTCTTAGAATCTGTTTTACTTTACCTATCTTTCCTTTTTCCTTTCCTGCAATGACTATAACTGTATCACCTTTTTTTATTCTCGTTTTTATCATTGTTAGATTACCTCCGGAGCTAAGGAAACTATTCTGTAGAATCCTTTTGACCTGATTTCTCTTGCTACTGGACTTAAAATACGTGTTCCTATAGGTTCTAGGTTGTTGTTAAGTAAAACGACTGCGTTGTCGTCAGCTTTTATGTAACTACCATCTGGTCTTTTTACTTCTTTTTTTGTTCTCACTACTACTGCTTTGTATATTTTCCCTTTTTTAGCTGGTGCGTTGGGTAATGCTGATTTTACGGTTACTGTTATAACATCTCCTAAGGTAGCATATCTTTTTTTTGCGCCACCGGGAATTCCTATACATTGTACTTTTTTTGCTCCTGAATTATCAGCCGCAACTAAGTATGTTCCTCTTTGTATCATTTTTAACCCCTTTTGAGTCTAATTTGTGAAAGCAAAGTAATATTATATTACAATTGGAGTTCGTTTTCAATATAGGCTATTTTTGTGGTAATTTTTCTACAACTACCCATCTTTTGGTTTTTGATATAGGTCTTGTTTCTATAATTTTGACGATGTCTCCTGTTTTGCATTCGTTTTTTTCGTCGTGGGCGTAGAATTTTTTGCTTCTTTTGATTCTTTTTTCATATAAGGGGTGTCTAAATTGCCTTTCTACTAGGACAACTACTGTTTTATCCATTTTGTCGCTAACTACTCTTCCTATGTATTCTTTTTTTCTGGTTTTGGCTTCTTGTGTCATTGTTTACCTCCGGTGTTTGAAAGTTCTCTTTCTCTTAGGATAGTCAGTATTCTAGCTATATCTCTTTTGGTTTCTCTTATTTCACTAGGTTTCCCTAAAGCCCCGATTTCGTTTTGAAATCTAAGATGCATTAGTTTTTTCTTTAGTTCTAGGAGTTTGTCTTTTAGTTCTTCTGTTGATAGTTTTCTAAGTTCTGGTGCTTTCATTTTATACTCCTTCTGCTTTTACTAGTCTTGTTTTGATAGGTAGTTTATAGCTTGCTTTTCTAAAGGCTTCTTCTGCTACTTCTTGAGGAACTCCTGCTATTTCGAATAGGATATGTCCGGGTTTTACTACTGCTACGAAGTGGTCTAGGTCACCTTTTCCTTTTCCCATTCTTGTTTCGGCTGGTTTTTTTGTAACTGGTTTGTGAGGAAATACTCTAATCCAAACTTTTGCTCCTTTTTTGGCTTCCCTTACTATGGCTACCCTTGCAGCTTCTATCTGTCTAGATGTCATCCAGCAAGGTTGTAGTGCTTGTAAACCGTACTCTCCAAAGTTTACTCTATTTCTACGGGTTGCTTTGCCCTTCATTCTTCCTCTTTGTTGTTTTCTCCATTTTAGCTTTTTAGGTTGTAAAAGCATTTTCTAGCTCCTCCTTAAACTGATTGAAGTTCTTCTTCTATTTTTTTGAGAACTTCTTCTTTTTTGGCTTCTATTTTGTCTCCTTTGTATATCCATACTTTTATGCCGAGGATTCCATATTTTGTAGAAGCTCTAGCTGTTCCATAGTCTATATCTGCTCTGATTGTTTGTAGGGGCATTCTTCCTGCCATGAACCATTCTTTCCTTGCTAGGTCTACACCTCCGATACGTCCTCCTACTTGTACTTTTATCCCTTTTGCTCCTGCTTTCATTGCATTGTCTATGGCTCTTTTCATGGCTCTTCTGTGGGATACTCTTCTTTCTAGTTGTAGGGCTATATCTTCTGCTACTAGTTTAGCATTTAGTTCTGGTCTTTTTATTTCGTCTACGTTGACAGTTATATCTTTTGCGTTTGATAGAGCTTTTAGTACTTTGTTTAGTTCTTCGACTTCTGCTCCTTTTCTTCCTATAACTATTCCCGGTTTGGAGGCGAATATTTTTACTCTTAGTTTATCTCCAAGTCTTTCTATGACTACATCTGCGATTCCTGCTGGTTTATATCTTTGTTCTATGAATTGTCTTATTTTTAGGTCTTCATGGAGTATCTGGCTGTATCTTTTTTTGTCAGCGTACCATTTAGATTTCCAATCTTTTGTTACTCCTAGTCTTAAACTTATGGGATTTACTTTTTGCCCCACGTCTATTTCCTCCTTTATTGCCTTTCAGCTAATATTATGTAGATATGAGAGTATCTTCTTCTTATCATTGTTGCTCTACCGTATGCCCTAGGCATGTATCTTTTGAGTATTGGTCCGTCTTCTGCTCGAATTTCTTTTATGTATAGGTTGTCTATGTCCATGTCTTTGTTTTCAGCATTTGCTATTGCACTTTTTAGTAAGGTCTCTACTATCTTAGATGCTCTTTTGTTTGTCTCTTGGAGTATTGCAAGGGCTACTCCTACATCTTTGCCTCTTATGAGGTTTATAACTTGTCTTACTTTTGTAGGTGATATTCTTGCATATTTGTGAACTGCTTTTGCTTCTTTAACTTCAGCGGTTGCCATTTTCCTCTACCTCTTTTATTTTTTCTTTACTGCTTTTGCAGATTTATCTGGGTGTCCTCTAAATGTTCTTGTTAAGGAAAATTCACCAAGTTTATGTCCTACCATTTCTGGTCTTATGTAAACTGGTATAAATTTTTGTCCGTTGTATACTGCTATGGTATGTCCTACCATTTCTTCTGTTATGGTGCATGCTCTATCCCATACTTTTATTATTTTTCTTTCTCCTGTCTCGTTCATTTTTCTAATTTTTTTTAGAATCTTTTGGTTTACGTATGGGTTTTTGAATCTTTCATTCCATTTTCCTTTGAATCCCATGTTATTTACCTCTACGCTTTATGATAAATTTGTCTGAATATTTTTTTCCTCGTCTTGTTTTGTATCCTTTGGTAGGCAATCCCCATGGAGAAACAGGGTGTTTTCCAAAGGTCTTCCCTTCACCACCTCCATGAGGGTGGTCTACAGGGTTCATAGCTGTTCCTCTAACAGTTGGTCTTATTCCTAACCATCTTTTTCTTCCAGCTTTTCCTAGTTTGATGAGTTCGTGTTCTGCTAAGCCTACTGTTCCTACAGTAGCCATGCATCTTCTGTGTACTAATCTTATTTCTCCAGAGGGTAGTCTAAGTTGAATGTAGTCTTCTTGCCTTCCAAGTATCTGTGCTGACATTCCAGCTGAACGGGCTAGCTGTCCTCCTTTTCCGGGAGTGAGTTCTATATTGTGAACAAATGTTCCTACGGGTATATTTTCTAGTGGTAGTGCGTTTCCTACTTTTATTTCTACATCGGTTCCAGCGATGACTGTATCTCCAACGTTTAGACCTTCAGGCCAAATGATATATCTTTTTTCTCCGTCAGCGTAATGAAGTAGGGCTATCCTTGCTGACCTGTTAGGGTCATATTCTATGGAAGCTACTTTTGCTGGTACGTTCCATTTATCTCTTTTGAAGTCTATAATTCTGTATCTTCTTTTGTGTCCTCCACCTCTGTGTCTGACAGTTATCCTTCCTTGGTTGTTTCTTCCAGCTTTCTGTTTTTTTGGTACTAGGAGGGATTTCTCTGGCTTTGTTTTGGTTATCTCTTTAAAGTCATATAAGATTGCATGTCTTGTTCCGTTTGTAACTGGTTTTAGTTTTCTTACACCCATTTTTTATTCACCTCTTTATATTAACTCTGCTATATTTATTGGTTTGTCTGAATCTAGTTTAACTATCGCTTTTTTCCATTTTTTTGTGAAACCCGGGTTTCTAAACCCTACTCTTTTTGGTTTTGGTTTTATGATAACTGTTCTTACGGATTTTACTTTAACTCCAAGTATTTGCTCTACTGCCTGTTTGATTTCTGGCTTTGTTGCATCTAAACTCACTTCAAATGTTAGTTTGTTTTCTTTTTCGTTCATATTTACTGCTTTTTCTGTTAGTACAGGTCTTATGAGTATATCGTATGGTGTTTTCATTGTGCTAACCTCTCATTTATCTTTTCTGCGGCTGTTTTTGTTATGAGAATAATATCTGCGTTTAAGATGTCGTATGTGTTTAATCCTTCTGCTAGTAGTATTTTTATTTTTGGAAGGTTCCTAAAGGATTTTGTTATGTTTTCATCTTTTTGAGGGATTACTATTAGTACTTTTTTGTCTAGGATATTATAATCTTTCAAAAATTCTATAGCTGTTTTTGTTTTTGGTTTTTCAAATGTGAAGTCTTCTATGAATTTTATGTCTCCATCTTTGTATCTAATTGTTAGTACGCCTTTTAGTACTTTTTTTCTAAGTTTTTTTGGGATAGGATAGTAAAAATCTCTAGGTCTAGGACCGTGTACTATTCCTCCTCCTACAAAGATATTTGCTTTTTTGTCTCCGTGTCTTGCGTTTCCTGTTCCTTTTTGAGGTAATATTTTCCTTCGTGAACCTCTTACTTCTGCTCTTGTTTTGGTGGAGGCTGTTCCTGCTCTTCTAGCAGAGAGTTGCCATTTTACTACTTCCCAGATGCTCCCTTTGTTTACTTGGGTGTTTAGAATAGAGTCTTCTATATTAATTGTTCCTACTTTTTCATTTTTTGGGTTGGTTATAGTTACTTCCATTTTGTTTTTACCTCATTTTTTATTGAGATGCATATAGTTGTTTTATTCTTTCTAATTTTCTTTTTCCTTTTCTTCTGTTTTTGATTACACTGTCTCTAAGTTCTAATACTGATTTTGGAGCTCCGGGTACTGAACCTTTAACTAGAATTAGATTTTTTTCAGGAATTATATCTACTATTTCCATGCCTAGAACTGTTACTGTTTCGTTTCCGTAGTGCCCAGCCATTCTTTTTGTTTTCCACACTCTTCCCGGGTCTGCACATGCTCCTATAGAACCTACCGCTCTATGGTATCTTGCTCCATGGGATTTTGGGAATCCGCTAAAGTCCCATCTTCTCATTGCTGATGCAAAACCTCTTCCTTTTGTTTTTCCTGTAATATCTATTAAGTCTCCTTTTTGAAAGACTTCTTCTACTTTGATTTCTTGTCCTACCTGTAGTTGTTCTTCTTCTTTTGTATCGAATTCTTTTAGGTATTTTAGGGGTTCTAGTCCTGCTTTCTCAAAGATTGCTAATAAAGGTTTTGGAGTTCTTTTTTTCTTTCGTTTTCCCATTCCTAGAACAACTGCGTTGTATCCGTCTTTTTCTTTTGTTTTTAGTCTTACTACATAGTTAGGCTCTATCTGAATCACTGTAACAGGAATTTCTCTATCGTTGATAAAGACTCTAGTCATTCCAACTTTTTTTCCTAGTATGCCTTTAGGCATTTTTTCTTCTCCTTTGTTAGCTTAGTTTTATTTCAACGTCTACACCAGCCGGAAGGCTGATGTCCATAAGGGCTTCTATAGTTTGGGGTGTGGCATTTTCTATGTCTATGAGTCTTTTGTGTACTCTCATTTCAAAGTGTTCTCTTGATTGTTCAAATTTGTGAGGAGACCTAAGTACACACCATATTTTCCTTTGGGTAGGAAGTGGAATAGGTCCTTTTATGACCCCTCCACTTCTTTTTACTGTGTCTATAATCTGTTTTACAGATTGGTCTAGTACTTTATGGTCGAATGCTTTTAATTTTATTCTGATTTTTTCGTTTTCCATCTTTTAAACCCTCTTACTCGATAATTTTAGTAACAACGCCAGCACCAACAGTTCTACCACCTTCTCTAATAGCGAATCTCATCTGTTCTTCTATAGCGACTGGT
>JAADDZ010000005.1 GCA_013153635.1 Aquificota bacterium | reverse complement strand
ACTATCAAAATACCACCATTAAACGGGTCTGTCAAGTTTTTAACTGAATCTATAAATATCAATAACTTAGCTATACACAGACCCTCAAAAAGCACCAAAAACCCCTCTATGTCCTTATACAAATCGAAGGTCAAAATTGGCTAACCGTTGATAATAAACGGGTCTAGCATTGTCCCAACTTCCAAGCTTAGTCTCAATTTTGTATCAATAAGAAGGTTTTATGATTTGGTTAAACTCTTAATTGATTTTGTTTTGATGACTTGTTTTGATTTTTACATATCTACTCGAAGATTTATTTTGTGATGATAGTACCTTTAGTATAACTGTAGTAAAAATTTTAATTTATAATTTTATAACGTTTATTTTAATATATACCTTTTAGGAGGCTAATTAATGCTTGATAATCTTGGAGATTTCAAAAGGGACTATTTCGCTGGAGAGCTTACAGAGAATAATATAGGTGATGAAGTTAGGCTTTTAGGCTGGGCTGATAGTGTTAGAGACCACGGCGGGGTCATATTTATAAATCTTAGGGATAGAGAAGGGGTTGTACAAGTTGTAGTAGACCCATCGAAAAGCCCTGAAGAAAGTTATGAAAAGGCAAAAAAAGTAAGGTCTGAATATGTGATTGGTGTCCAAGGGAGAGTACAAAGAAGACCTGTAGGGACAGAAAATCCCAAAATTCCTACAGGCAATATAGAGGTAGTAGCTGATAAACTTTTAATATTGAACACCTGTGATGTTCTTCCACTTCCTATTGAGGATAGTATAAATGCAAGTGAAGAAGTAAGGCTCAAATATAGATATTTGGATATTAGAAGAAAACCTATGTTTAAAAACCTTTTAGTAAGGCACGAGGTATATCAAGCTACTAGAGAATATCTAGCAGGACACGGTTTTTTAGAAGTAGAAACACCAATGCTTACAAAATCAACTCCTGAAGGGGCTAGAGATTTTTTAGTTCCATCAAGACTAGAAAAAGGTAAGTTTTATGCACTTCCCCAGTCTCCCCAGTTATTCAAACAGATTTTAATGGTAGGAGGAATAGAAAGATATTTTCAGATTGTTAAATGTTTTAGAGATGAGGACTTAAGAGCTGACAGACAGCCAGAGTTTACCCAGATAGACTTTGAAATCTCTTTTGCTAATGAAGAAGATGTTATATCTATTTCTGAAGGGCTGGTTCATTTTATTTTCAAAAAAGTTCTAGGAATAGACCTAAAACTTCCATTTAAAAGGATAACTTATAAGGAAGCTATAGAAAAATATGGTACAGACAAGCCAGACCTAAGATACGAGATGGAATTAGTCGATATATCAGATTTGGCTAGTGATGTGGAGTTTAAAGTATTCAATGACACAATAAAAAAAGGTGGAATAGTCAAAGGGTTAAACATAAAAAAAGGTGCCAAATTCTCTAGAAAAGAGATAGACGAGCTTACAGATTACGCTAAGAAGTTTGGTGCGAAGGGAATGGCTTGGATAAAAATTTCCGAAGGTAAAATGAGTTCTCCAATAACTAAATTTTTTACACAAGAACAACAGCAAAAACTAAAAGAAAAGATGAAAGCAGAAGAAGGAGATTTGCTGGTTTTTATAGCAGATAGTTACGAAACTACTCACAGGGTTTTAGGGTTTTTAAGAAAACATATCGCAGATAAGCTAAAAATAATCCCAGAGGATAGATGGGATTTTCTATGGATAGTAGATTTTCCATTGGTAGAGTGGGACGAAGAAGAAGAAAGGTTTGTAGCTCTTCATCACCCATTTACCAGTCCAAAGGAGGAGGATATTTCCAAACTGGACTCTGCTTTGGAAGATAAAGCCCTTGCTTCTTCTATAAAGTCCCGAGCTTATGACCTTGTTTTAAATGGGGAAGAGATAGGCGGTGGTTCTATTCGTATTCACAGACCAGATATTCAAAAGAAAGTTTTTGAGCTTTTGGGTATCTCTGATGAAGAAGCAGAAGAAAAATTTGGCTTCTTGATAAACGCTTTAAGATATGGAGCCCCTCCCCATGGAGGTCTTGCGTTTGGTTTAGATAGATTGATAGCCATTATGGTAGGAGCTGACAGTATACGCGAAGTTATCGCTTTTCCTAAAACTCAAAAAGGTAACTGTCCTTTAAGTAACGCTCCTGATTATGTTACTGAAGAACAGTTAAAGGAGCTAGGAATAACAGTAGAATTAGAGGAAGAACCTTCCTAGTAGCAAAATTTGCATTTTAAAAAAACTGGAATTAATTTAAATTATGGGTTAATCTTGATTTAAATCATAGACTTTTTATTAGTAATGGTTATTATTTAACTGCCAATTTTAATAATGAGGTGAGGCTATGGCAAATCCTGAAAAAGACCAAACTACATTAAATCTATATATACAACAGATGGCAAAACACCCTCTTTTATCCCCAGAAGAGGAAAAAGAGCTGGCAATTAAAGCAAAAAAAGGAGATAAAGAAGCTTTAAAAAAATTGGTGGAAGGAAACCTTAGATTCGTTGTAAATGTAGCAAAAAACTTTATGGGTTGGGGTGTTCCTTTGACAGACCTTATAGCCGCTGGTAATCTTGGACTAATAGAAGCGGCAAAAAGGTTTGACCCTGACAAAGAGGTAAAGTTTATATCCTATGCTGTTTGGTGGATAAGACAGGCTATCATGCAAACTATTTTCCAGCAAACTGGAGCAGTAAGGATTCCTGTGAAGGAATCTTTATTTATAAGCAAAGTGAAAGACACTTATGAAAAACTAAAAGAAGAGCTAGACAGAGAACCTACCCTTGAAGAGATAGCAAAACAGGTAGGTGCTAGTGTAAAAAAAGTTAAGAACGCTCTTCAGGTGGTAAGAATGCCTTATTCTCTTGATATGCCTCTTGGTCAAGAAGGAGAAGACTTAACACTGTTAGATGTTCTATCTAAAAAAGGTACTGAAGATGTTGAGAAAGAAATAGTTGAAGAGTCTTTAAAGAAGGAATTAGGTTCTTTGCTTAACGCTCTTGATGAGAGGGAAAAAGCTATCATCAAACATAGATTTGGTTTAGGCGGAGAAGAGCCTAAAACTCTAACTGAAGTAGGTGAACTGTTAGGTATATCTAGAGAAAGAGTTAGGCAGATAGAACAAAGGGCTTTGAAAAAGCTAAGAGTTCTTGCTATGAAAAGACATCTTAAAGATTTTTTATCATAACCCTTTGAGAAACCCTTTTTTTAGGGTTTTTTCTCCTTCTTTTTCAAATATTACAGTAACTCTATTATCGTTGATAGATTTTATTACTCCTTTTCCGAAAAGCTCATGACTTACTAACTGTCCTATTCTTAGTTCGTCTGATATAACTTTCTTTTGTGTTTTCGGAGGTCTTTTTTTACCAAGTATTTCTAGCTCTTCTTTTATCTCTTTTATGAATCTTGACTGTTTTGTTTCTTGGAATCTGTTTCCAAAAGATGACCTTTGTTTTGCGTAGGTAAGATATACTTTTTCTTTTGCTCTTGTTACCGCTACATAGAATAGTCTTCTCTCTTCTTCCATCTGTTCAATATCTTCGAAAGCTCTACCACTTGGAAATATCCCTTCTTCTAATCCAGCTATAAATACTATCGGAAATTCTAATCCTTTTGAGGCATGGATTGTCATAATTTTGACAGTGTTTGTGTTTTCTAGGTTGTCTTGAGCTTGGGATAGGGAGCTTTCCTCTAAAAATTGGGTTAATGTTTTTCCAGATTTTTCTACTTCTTGTAGAGCATTGAATAACTCTTTTATGTTGGCTACTCTGTCTTCCCAATCGTTTGTATATTTGTTTTGGAGATAATTTTCGTAATCTATCGCATCGTATATGTATTTGGCTGTTTGTGCTGGTTGCTGGTTTGCATACTTTTGTACGTATTGAACTAGTTCAAGGAAGGACTGGAGTCCTAATTTTACTTTATTAGAAAATTCATCGTAGGCGTCATAAACAGCTTGAATCCAGTCTGTTTTGTAATACTGCTTTATCTTATCTATCGTTTTTTGACCTATACCTCTAGGGGGTAGGTTTATTATTCTTTTAAATGCTTGGGTATCTTTTGGGTTAAGAGAAATTTTTAGATAGGCTAATATGTCCTTTATCTCTGCTCTTTCATAGAATTTTACACCACCTATTATCTGATAAGGAATGTCTGCTCTTAAAAGAGCTTCTTCTATATTCCTTGTTAAGAAAGACATTCTTATTAGGACTGTCATATCTGAATAAAGGTATCCTTGGGATTTATAATCTTTTATTTTTCTTGCTATAAACTCACTTTCTTTTTTGTCTGTGGATAAAACTGCTAACTTTACTTTTTCTCCTTCTTTGTTTTCTGTCCAAAGTTTTAGGACTTTTTCTTTCCATTTTCCTTTTGAGTTCGATATTATTTTGTTTGCTGTCTGTAGTATCTGGGTTGTGGAACGGTAGTTTTTCTCTAACTTTATTATCTTTGTGTTAGGAAAGTCTTTTTCAAACTCTAGTATGTTATTTGGGTTTGCTCCTCTCCATGTGTATATGCATTGTTGAGGGTCTCCTACTACTGTGATACAGGTTCTATCTCCTGTGAGGAGTTTTAGTAGTTTGTGCTGGATTTTGTTTGTGTCTTGGTATTCGTCTACTAATATATAATCAAATTTTGACTGCCATTTGTGTAGTATTTCTCTGTTTTTTAGAAAAAGCTCTACTGTAAGCAAAAGTAAATCATCAAAATCTACTGCGTTATTCTGTTTTAGGGTATCTTGGTATTTTTGGTATATTTGTCTTATGTGAGGCATGGTAAATTCGTAGAACTCAAGTATAGATTCGTCCATGTCTTGTTTTATAGAGGAGATTATACTTTTGGTCTTTTCTGGTTTGTAAGTTTCTAAGTCAAGGTTCAACTCTTTTAGTATATCTTTGAGGGTTTTTTTGCTGTCTTCTTCATCGTATATCACAAAGTTTTTATCTAATCCTATGTTTTGGGCTTCTTGGCGTAATATTTTCACACAAAGGCTATGAAAAGTTGAAATCCATTGGGGTTCTTTTTCTAGAGATAGGGTCTTTTTTATTCTCTGTTTCATCTCTTGGGCGGCTTTGTTTGTAAACGTTATCGCTAGTATCTTATCTAGGGGGATATGTTTTTCATTTATTAGATAAGTAATTTTGTGAGTTATTACTCTTGTTTTACCTGAACCGGCTCCTGCTAGTACCAGAAGGGGTGTCTGTGTGTGTAAAACTGCTTCTTTCTGTTTTTCGTTTAAGTTTTCTAAAACTGACATTACTCAACCCATCTTTTTTAGTATCGCTTTTATTTTCTTTTCAAGGCTAGGTTCTATGTCCATAGTTAGTATTTTCTGGTATATGTTTTTAGCTCCTGTTTTGTCTCCAGTCTTTTGGAGTATTAGAGCAAATTTAAAAGCTATCTCTGGGTCTTGGGGATTTTTTTTGTAGGCTTCCTTGTAGTGGTGTAGTGCTAAAGCCATCTGTTTTCTTCTTTCGTAAAAATACCCAAGAGCTTCATGAACTCTTCCGGTTTTGTCGTATTCTAGGGCGATTTTTTCTAAACTTTTTATGTTTCCTTTATAGTTACTTTCTGCAAGAGTTTTGATAGTTATCGCTACAATGTCTTCATCTAACCATGGGTATAGGTCTGGATATTTTAGTATCTGCTCTATCTTTTTTATGTTTCCTGCTGAAGCATATATAGAAAGGAGTGTCATGTACGTGGGTATGTCTTCTTTTATTTTTAGAGCTTTTTCATACATAAGAATAGCTTTGTTTATATCTCCTTGTAGGTAAGCTTCGTCTCCTTTTATAAGGTAGCTTTTAAATTCTCTTTCTATGTCTAGGGATACTTTTTTACTTTCTTTTGTGGGTTTTACAGAGTTCCCTCCTGCGGTTAGCTGATTTTTTGAGGTGCTTTTTTCAGCTGATTTTTGCTGGGAGTAATCTTGTGGCTCTATTTCTGAAGAAGGGAGGGTCGTTCTACTGTAGCTAATTGGGTTTTCTTCTTTTTTTGTTTTTGGAACTGGTTTTTGGACAGGTTTTGTCGCAGTTGGGTTTGAGATGATTTTTTGATTTTTTTCTATAGGCAGAAAGACAAAAAACCCTGCTATACCCACAATAAGTATTGTGCCAATAGCTATAATCACGAACAAACCCATGTTCTTTTTCTTTTTTACACTGATTATAGGGTATACACTTGTAGAGGGTTGTTTCTTTTTTACTTTTTTTAGATTGTCAAAGATGATGCTCATTTTTCTACTCCCTGTACTTTCCTTATTCTTTTTGCTAATTCTCTTATCGCTTCCATCTCACTCATTCCTTGCTCCATGAGTTCTCTTACTGTTTGAGCTTTTGCTAAGGTGTTAACTACTTCCATAATGTCTCCTGATATTTCGCATTCATTTTCTCCTTTGTTTATCGTTTGGAGTATGCAGTTTTCTAACTGCTCTGGAGTAAATTTTTTTGCTAGTTCTTTTATCTCTTTTATGTTCATTTTTACTTCCCCTTTAAAGAATTTATAAAAAATTTATCTAATTTTGTATTTTTTGTTTATAATCTGTGTCAGATTTACTAATCTTTTTCGCAGTTTTATAATTTTATTTTACCTTTGAATTTTTTTGAAAGCTCTTTTTTTAGCTCTCTTTCTTTTATCGCTTGTCTTTTTTCATATTTAGCTTTTCCTCTTGCTAACGCTATTTCTAACTTTGCTTTTCCATTTTTAAAGTAGGCTTTTGTAGGGATTATTGTCAGCCCCTTTTCTTGTACTTTTCCCATTAGTTTTAATATCTCTTTTTTGTGTAGGAGTAGTTTTCTTTTCCTATATGGGTCGTGCTGAATTTTTCCAGCTGGTTTATATGGAGGGATATAGCAGTTATATAGGTATGCTTCTGCATTATCTATCCTCACATAAGAATCTTTTAGGTTACAACCTCCTTCTCTTAGGGATTTTACTTCAGTCCCTTTTAATGATAAACCTGCTTCGTACGTCTCTATTATCTGATAGTTATGGTAAGCAGGTTTATTCGTGGCAATAATTTTTATTCCCATTTACTTTCACCTTTTTGTTTAATAATATTAAACAATAAATTTAATATAATTAGGAGTATCTTGTGGGAAAGTTAATTTTATCACTTTTTTTTATATTAATATTTTCTGAAGTTTTTGCACAGATAAAATATAATCTTTTTGTCCAAATAGAAAAGGGCGTATTAAAAGGAAAGATAAAAGTCATATCTGATAGAAATCAATTTGTTACTTTTTACACTAAACATCTAAATCTAAAACATAGAAAAGATAGAGACTATATAAATGTTCTATTACGAAGGGGAAAACCTTTTGTATTAGAGTACAGTTACACTCCTAAAAAGGACAGTCCAAATTTTATTGGGGATAAGTTTATATACCTTATGGAAGGTTGGTATCCAATTCCTAATAGATATGCGATTTATAATTTTTCAGCTTCTCTACCTTCTGGATTTGTAGCTGTATCTGAAGCAGAACAGATAAAAAAACAAAAAAAAGAAAACCAAACTACATTTAATTTTATATTTCCGTATCCTGTGGATAAGGTTCATTTGATTGCCTCTACAGATTTTGTTGTACAAAGTACAAAGTACAAAGATATTTCTTTAGAAACTTTCTTTCTGAAAAAAGATGCATCTTTTGCACCAACCTATCTAAAAGCTTTAGAAAGCTACATAAGGGAGTACGAGAGTTTAATCACTTCTTACCCTTATAAAAGGTTTGCCGTTGTGGAAAATTTTTTCCAAACTGGCTATTCAATGCCAACCTTTACTCTTATAGGAGACAAACTCATAAAGTACCCTTTTATCATAAAACAATCCTTGAGACATGAGCTTTTGCATCAATGGTTTGGAAATTATGTGTATATAGATTTTGATAAAGGAAACTGGGCAGAAGGTTTAACGACTTATCTATCAGACCATTATTTTTATGAAAAAAAATCTCAAGGGTGGAAATACAGAAAAAATACTCTTCTAAAATACGAAGCTTTCGTTAGTAAAGAAGATGAGTACCCTGTTTTCAAATTTAGATACAAAACAGATAACATATCTGAAGCTATCGGATATGGAAAAGTTATGTTTATATTCCATATGTTAAAAAATCAGATAGGTGAAGAGAATTTTTATAGAGGTCTACGAACACTAATAAAAAAATACCCTTTCAAAGAGGTCTCTTGGAAGGATATAGAAAAGGTATACGAAAAGATAACCCAAAAAAATCTAAAATGGTTCTTTGACCAATGGGTTTACTCTACTAAGACGCCAGATATTGAAGTAGAAAATATATCTACCTTAGTAGAGGACGGTAAGTTCCATCTTTCTTTTGAACTAAAACAGAAAAAAGATAGGACAAGGTCAAAAATATACTTTTTTATTAATACTGTTTTTAAAGAGTATAAACACAGCACAGATATATACGAAGAAAAGAAAAATATAGACATATATCTAGAAGATGAACCTTTAAATATAAACTTGGACAAAAATTATGACCTCTTTAGAGTATTAAAAAAAGAAGAAAAAGTACCTATCATCGCAAATATTTTAGGCTCTAAGGAATTAACTATTATTGTAGAAAAGCATAATGAAAAAAAATATAAAACTCTCATTCGTATGTTTTCAAACAAAAAAACAAAAGTTCTCTCACCACAAGAAGTAAAACCAAAAGACCTAAAAAGAGATTTGATTGTCTTGGACAAAGATAATCCTTTTATAAAAAGGTTCTTTGCTAGTGTTTCCTTTGATAAAGAAGGCTTATCAGTTTTCACCTATGAAAATCCTTTTAATTATAAAAAAGTATCCTGTCTTATACATTCTTCTTCAAAAGAAGAAATTGACAAAAGTTTTTACAAACTGAAACATTATGGAATGTATTCTTACATCTATGTTAAAAATGGAAAAACTATCAAAAAAGGTCAGCTGTCTTCTCAAAGAGGGCAGAACTACTCTGTTAGAGAGATAACAAAAGGTGTACCAGTTAAAAACACAGTAGATATAAAAGAAGTCATAGACGATGTATCTGATACAAAAATAATCTATGTTGGAGAACAGCATACAAATTTTTCTCATCACATTGTTCAACTAAATGTCATTAAAGGTGTGTACAAAAGTTACAAAAAAGTATCCATAGGAATGGAAATGTTCCAAAGGAAATTTCAACCAATCTTAGACAGATACATAAACGGAGAAATCACAGAAAAAGAGTTCTTAAAGAAAACAGAATATTTTAAGAGATGGGGATATGACTACAATCTGTACAAACCTATATTAGATTTTGCAAAAAAACATAAGATTCCTGTAATAGCTCTCAATATAGAGACAGAAATACTTAAAAAAGTTTCAAAAGAAGGTCTTGAAAGTTTAACTTTGGAAGAAAGAGAGAAAATACCAACCCAGATGGATTTCTCTAACACAAAGTACAGAAACATCTTAAAAAAGATATTTGGTATGCATAAAACAGATAAAAATTTTGAGCATTTTTTCCAGTCTCAAATCCTATGGGACGAAACGATGGCAGAGACGATAGACAGTTTTCTAAAGAAAAACCCAAAATACAAGATGGTAGTCCTTGTAGGAAATGGACACATAAAGTACGGATTTGGGATTCCAAGTAGATGTTATAGGAGAAATAAGTTCAGCTACAAAATCATACTCAACGATGAAAAGCTAGACAAAGAGATAGGAGATTTTGTTCTGTATCCCCAAGAGTTAGAAGGGAAAAAATTACTAAAGCTAGGCGTTTATATAAAAGAAACAGAAAAAGGATTAAAAGTTATAGATATTGTCAAAAACAGCCTAGCCCAAAAACTAGGAATAAAAAAAGGAGACATCATACTAGAAGTTAACGGCTCTAGAATAAAAACCCTCCACGACCTAAAGGTAGAGCTGTTCTTTGTAAAAACAGGAGAACAGTTAAAAATAAAGGTATTAAGAGGTAAAAAAGAGATAACTCTAAAAACCAAAATCTAACTTTCTAAAAACTGGTTAGTACAGTAATCATACTGATATGTCCAAGAAGGGACTCTATCATGAGTTCCTATCACTCTAAAACCACTGCTCCCGTCAGAACATAAGGTATTTTGTATCTCAAGATTTACACCTTGGCTAATATTAAAAGATTCTGAATAAGAACCAAAAACCAAAGAACATGTATTAGAACAAGGATTCGGAGATAAAGACGGTATATTATTTATCTCTATCGCTAACATCACCATTCTACTTACAAGGTTTCTAACGTCACTTTTGACTGTAGATTTGTAAGAACTCATCTTTATCTTGCTGTAGGTAGGGACTGCAACCGCAGTTAAAATAGCAAGGATAGCTAAAACGATAATAAGCTCAATAAGGGTAAACCCATAAATAATCTTTTTCATTATTGTAGCAAAAACCCATTATATTATATTGTTATAGTAAGTTTTTCGGAAATAAGAAATTTTAGTTTAGTTGATAGTTCTATTTGAGTTTCTTTAATCTGTCTTTTTTTGTGACAAATTCTTTTAGTTCTTTTATAAACTGCTCTGGGTCTAAGCCGTAATAAACTGCACAGTAATACAAAGTCTCATGTTTTTTCCCTTTGCATGTTTTACAGTACATATTTTTGTTTTCAAAAAACTCTAAAGCGAATGGATATTTGTCTAAGACCTGCTGTATCGTTGTCTTTAATGTTATTTTTTCCATTACATTACCTCATTAGTATTGTATTTACGATACAAAAACCACCTTCTCCCTTTCCTATATCATCGATACCTTCAAACCGTTTTCCTTTTAGGAAGATTTTTTCTTTAGAGATATTAAGTATTTTAGCAGTATTATCTATAATCTGCTCTCTGTATGGGAGAATTTTTACTTTTTCCAAAACTATAACCGCATCAATATTAGATATTTTGTATCCTCTCTGATAAACAATGTCTCTTGCTTTTTCTAAAAAGATATTACTTGGAGCATTTTTCCATCTTTTATCTGTATCAGGAAAAAGCTGACCTATGTCCCCAAAACCAACCGCTCCTAGTAAGGCATCTGTTAAAGCATGGAAAAAAATATCTCCATCAGAATGGGCGATAAAGCCAAAATCTGAATCTATCTTCGTACCTCCAATTATCAAATCTCTACCTTCTGCTAATCTATGAATATCAAAACCTACACCTATTCTTATTTCCATCCTAACTTTTCTCTAAGAATATCAAAGTAGTTTTTGTCTGGAGTCCTCACCAGATAAGCATAAAAAGGAGACTGTTTCACTACTATCTTGTCTCCATATTTTAGTTGAGTACCTTCTTGACCATCTAAAGTAAGCCATGCGTCTTTCTCTTCATGAACTAGTTCAATAGTTATCGGCTCTAAATTAGGGAGGATAAGAGGTCTATCTGTTAGTGTATGAGGACAGATAGGTACTACAAGAAATACTTCCATCATTGGATACACTATAGGTCCCCCTGCAGAAAGAGCATAACCGGTAGAGCCATTAGGAGTAGATATGATTATTCCATCTCCATTATAAGTAGTGATATATCTATCTCCTACATATACCGCTACATCGACTATCCTTGCAAGAATGGCTTTGTTTACAACCACATCATTAAGAACATCAGCTTCTAAAATCTTATGATTATCTCTGTACAAAGTAGCCCTTAACATCATTCTACGAGAGATACATAAAGGCTTAGATAAAATAAGCTCTAACTTTTCAAAAGCTTCTTCAGCGTTTAGCTCTGTTAAGAAACCAAGCCTTCCCAAATTTATCCCAAGAACAGGAACATTATACTTAGCTACCCTTCGAGTAGCTATGAGCAAAGAGCCGTCTCCCCCTACTACTAACAAAAGGTCTGTTCCTTTTATATTCTCTTCTCTTTCTAACTCTGCAAGATTTTCAAATATATTACTTTCTATACCTTTGCTGTTTAGCCATTCTTTTAGCTTTTGGGAAAACTCTCTAGCTTCATCACTTATCTTTGTAAAGATATTTATCTTTTTATAAAAAGGTAAAATCTGTGCCATAACCCTAAATTTTATCCAAATTTTGATTATACTAACATATTACAACATTTGTATATTTTCAATTCTTGAAAAACCAAACCAAAATTTAGATATTTTAGATATAGGCTGAAAATAAGAGGTGATGCCATGATAAAAAAATTTATCCTTTTTCTTTTAATACCTTTTTTTGCTCTAGCTCAAACGAACCCATTCGTTATATCTCCCGAGAAAGCTTTTGATTACCTAAACAATAAGGAATACATCTTTATAGATACAGAAGATAAAATGAGCTTCGAAAAAGAGCATATCAAAGGAGCTATAAATATAGATGTTATGTATCTACAAGACATAGCCATAAAAAATGGTGAAAAGCAAAAATGTAACTATTTACCATTGTGTCCAGATACAAGTAAAAAAATCTTTTCAGAAAAAGGAATATCCAAAGACAAAACAGTGATAATCTACTACAAAACAGTACCTCACAAAGCAAGTTATCTATGGTTTGTATTGTACACAATGGGTTTTCCTGAAGAAAAACTAAAGATATTAGATGGAGGCTTTAAACTCTGGAAAGAAAAAAAACTGCCTACAGAAACAGGAAAAGAAAGAAAGATAAAAGCATCATCTTTTCAACCAAACCCCCGTTACGATGCTGTAGCTCCTCTCAAAGAAGTACTCCAATATGCAAACTATGTGATAACCTATGGAAAAAGACCTAAAGGAACGATACTCATCGATGTTAGACATTTCCTAGAATATGCTGGAAAACAACCAATGAGAGAAATAAAAAGAGCTGGACACATACCCGGAGCAAAATTTCTCTACTGGAAATGGTTTTCAGGAAAAAAACATACCTTTAAGCCTGTAGAAAAGATAAAAAAACAGATAAAAAAACTCAAAATAAATTTAGATGACACCATAATCCTATACTGTACCATCGGCAATAGGTCATCTTTTGCATATTTAGGTTTTAGGCTTGCAGGAGCAAAAAAAGTAAAAATCTACACCGGTGGCTGGTACGAATGGGGAAATAGAGAAGACCTACCTATCGTTGAACCAAGAAGATAAATATATATATTATTTTCTCAAAATCAAAACAACCATGAGGTTCAAAACACAGATGATATATGATACAGAGTTTGATGTAGTAGTCATAGGCGGTGGACATGCTGGAATAGAGGCATCTTTAGCATCAGCTAAACTTGGAGTAAAAACAGCTCTTATAACCTTAGATAAGGAAAAAGTAGGACTTATGCCGTGTAATCCAGCTATTGGAGGAATAGCAAAAGGTATTGTCGTCAGAGAGATAGATGCCTTAGGCGGAGAGATGGGAAAAGCGATAGATAATACAGGAATCCAATTTAAAATGCTAAATACAAGAAAAGGTCCAGCAGTTCGTTCTCCTAGAGCGCAAGCAGACAAAGAAGAGTATAGAAAATACATGAGTAAAAAAGTACAAAACACACCAAACCTAACAGTTATTGAAGACGAAGTAGTAGACATAATACTAAGTAAACACAAAAAAGAAGTAGAGGGAGTCTTAACAGAAAAAGGACTAAGAATAAAAACCAAGTCTATAGTAGTAACCACAGGCACATTTTTAGGAGGTGTCATTCATATAGGAGATAAAACATTTCCAGCAGGTAGATTAGAAGAAAAACCGTCAAACAAACTTCCAGAATTTTACAAAAAAGAAGGTTTTATTCTCCAAAGATTCAAAACAGGAACTCCTGCCAGATTAGATAAAAACAGTATAAACTGGTCAGTCCTAGAAGAAGCGGCAGGAGACGACCCAGCCCCAAAATTCTCCTTTTGGACAGAACCCTTTGGCTCTTACTGGTTCAAAAAAGGACAAAAAGACCAGATAAGTTGTTACATCACTTATACTACAGAAAAAACCCATGAGATAATTAGAAAAAATCTAGACAAAACAGCTCTCTATGGAGGTGCTATAACAGGGATAGGACCAAGATACTGTCCATCAATAGAAGACAAAATCGTAAAGTTTGAAAATAAACCAAGGCATACAGTATGGTTAGAACCAGAGACCAAAGACGGCACAAGTATATATCCAAATGGACTGTCAACCTCTCTTCCAGAAGAAATCCAATGGGAGATGTACAGGTCTATACCCGGACTTGAAAAAGTAAACCTCCTAAAACCAGCTTATGCTATTGAGTACTTTATAGTAACCCCTACCGAGCTTTATCCAACACTAGAGACCAAAAAAATAAAAGGTCTGTACCACGCAGGAAATTTTAACGGAACTACAGGCTACGAAGAAGCAGGAGGTCAAGGATTAATAGCAGGTATAAATGCGGCTCTAAGAGCAAAAGGTAAAGAGCCTTTCTATCTTAGAAGAGATGAGTCATATATCGGAGTTATGATTGACGACTTAACAACAAAAGGAGTGATAGAACCATATAGATTATTTACATCTCGGTCAGAATACAGACTGTATCTAAGACAAGACAATCCAATACTTAGACTTTACGAAAAGGCGTACAACCTTGGTCTTCTCACAGAAGACCAGTACTCTTTTGTTAGGGAAATAAACACACAGATAGAATTCTGGATAGAAAAGTACAAAAACGAAACAGTAAAAGTAGACTCTAAAAAAATATCTGTTTTTCACCTATTACAAAGACCACAGATTTCTATAAACGACCTAGTTAACTACAAAGTACCAACCTCCGATAAAGAATATGTTAAGGAAGAAGTAGAGATAAACATAAAATATTACGGATATTTCGACAGAGAGAAAAAAATGAACGAAAAAATGAGACATCTAGAAAACATCAAATTACCACAAAACATAGATTATTCTAAAATATCCGGTTTAACAAAAGAAGTTCAACAAAAATTATCAAAAGCAAAACCAATAACATTAGCTCACGCCGCAAGATTAGAAGGAGTTACTCCTGCATCTATCACAGCGATAATGGTTTTCCTCCAAAAACAAAGAGAAGTCAAACAAAAACAATAATTATTACTTATAGTTTATAATGAGTAGAACAAAAACAGGATAATGGTCTTTGTATGGGCGTAAAAAAGGAGATTTTTCTAGGCATCAAAGATGTCCTATCTAAAGAAAAAAAACAACTGTTCTATGTTCTATACTACTCTGCTCTAGAAGGAATCCTTATCCTATCTATACCCCTTGCTTCTTCCTTTATCATAAACAGTATAGTAGCTCATGCTTCTATATCTGTTTTGGTCTTAGGATTCGTAGTAATCGCAACATTTGTACTTATCACTATTTTAAGAATCTTGCAAGAGTACATAATAGAAAAATTTCAACAGCAGGTTTTTGTGGTAAAGAGTTTTGAAGTAGCCCAGAACGCTTATAACATAAAAAAACCTTTTACCAACGAACCTATAAAAAAGGTTATGAACTACTTTTTTGATATTACAACTGTACAAAAATTCTTTCCAATTTTCCTCCTAGAAGGAGCCGCTTTATTTATAAGTATCATCATAAGCCTACTTTTGCTACTGTTTTTCAATGTAGTCTTGTTTGAGCTTGGTCTGTTAGCACTTGTATTTTATATAGGAATACTCTTACTTCTTGGACACAACGGTATAAAATATGCCATAAAGCGCTCTGACGAAAAACACAATACCTTTTATTTTTTGCAACAAGTCCCCTTTTCCAAAAAAGAAAAAACACAAATTCTAAAAGAGTTAGACACAATACTAGATAGATATGTAACTGCAAGACAAAAACTGTTCAAAGTAGTTGTAAAGCAACAGACCTTGAGCTTTTTTATGCAAGGTGTGATTATTGGTGGATTTCTTATAGTAGGTGGTTTTTTAGTGATAAATGGAAAACTTCCTATTGGAGAGTTTGTAGCTTCAGAGATTATCGTAGTTTCCATCATATCTGCGATAAACAGATTTATAAAACAGATTGATTACGTGTACGAAATTGCAGAAGGCTTTTATAAAGTAGGAAAACTTACTGAAGCAGTAACAGGAAAGAAATATGAAGATGAACTATAAATCCCTAAAAAAGATAAAACTGCACCCTATAGTCAGAAGATTTTGGCTCTTTACTTTAGTAATTTTGGTACTTCTTATAGTTTTTCTATTTTTACCGTGGCAACAGACAGTAAAAGGTATAGGAGAGGTAATAGCCTACCACCCAACCCAGAGAAATTACTACATCTACTCACCAATATCTGGATTTATAAAAGAGTTCTATGTCCAAGAAGACCAGTTTGTAAAAAAAGGAACAAAACTCTTTACTATGATTGACCTTGATAAAAAACTTCAAGAGAGATTAAAAATAATAATCAAAAACACAGAACTCCAGCTAGAAAACAGTAAAAAAGAGTTAAAAACCTTACAAGAAAAAAGAGAAAACCTCCAAAGAAACCTTCAGATAGGAAGACAGATATACGACAGAAAAATTACACAGATACAGCAGAAGATAGAGAGCCTTTACATAAAAAAAGTAGCCCTAGAAAAAAATCTTGAAATAACAAAAATAAACTATGAAAGAATAAAAAAACTCTTCAAAGAAGGGATAGAATCAAAAAGAAAGCTAGAATTAGCTGAAAACAAGCTTATAAAAGCATCTGCAGAGCTAAACAAACTACTGATAGATATAAAGATAGAACAAGAAAATTTAAAAATAACAAAACAAGAAAAGAAAAAATTTGAAAGGGAGATGAACATAAAACTAAAAGACACAGAAAAAGCTATTTTTTCTACAAAAAACAAAATAAATACATACCAAAAAGAACTACAAAAAGCAAAATCTCAACTAGCAAAATTCAAAACATCTACCGTATATGCAGAAAAAGATGGTTATGTAGTGAGAATACTACAAAACGACAAAAATCAGTACATAAAACAGGGTGAAAAGATAGTTCTATTCTCTCCAACAGTGGACAAAAGAGCGGTTCTCTTAAAAGTTAGAGATTTTGACATGCCTCTTATAAAAGAAGGACTCCCTGTCCGCCTTCAATTTTATGGTTGGCCTACTTTACAGATACCCGGCTGGCCAGTGATTCGATTTGGTACCTTTGGAGGAATCATAGAAAAAATAGACCCAGTACTTCACGAAGATGGTTTTTATTATGCATACATCGTAGAAGACCCAAAAGAACCATGGCCTCCATCTGACACACTAAAGATAGGAACAAAAGCCACTGGTTGGGTCAGATTATCGATAGTACCTATGTGGTATGAAATATGGAGAAGAGTAAACGCCTTCCCTCCAAAAATGGTAAATCCTTACAAACAGGAGTAGGATATGCACATCTGGCTGTACCTTGCAATCTTTTTATTTTCTACTGTTTTTGGAAAAGAGATTTTTACAGAAGAAAAAATAAAAGAATTTCTAACACAAGAGAATCCTTATATTTACACCATAATAGGGAAAAAATATGTATATCAAGGAAAGAGAAAATATTACGAAGGGTTCTTTGACACAAAAATATCTGGAAAATACGAAAGAAAAGATTATCCTCTAAGCACTGGAAATTTTGCAAGTTTTTTCTTAGAAAAACCCACTTTTAGTGGTATAGATTTTTTACTTGGCTATAGAAGGGCAACAGGTGTCCAAGAATACAATAATATAAAGACATCTCAAGATGGGGAGTTACAGATAGGGTTCAAAATCCCCTTTTTTCAACTAAGAAATAATATAGACCAAAGGCGTCTTAACCTATTTTTAACAGATATTCAGATAAAACAGATAGATTATCAATTCCAAAACAAACTTAGAGAACTATACCTTAAAATTATCAGCTCTTATTACAAAACGATATACTACAAACATATCCTATCTATAGAAGAAGAACTACTCCAAAAAGCAAAACAAAGGCAAAACTTTATCCAAAAAAGAGTAAAAACAGGAATACTCCCTAAGATATACGAAATAGAAGCACAGCAACAGATAATAAACAGAGAACAAAGAGTCCTAAAAGCCCGTAACGACTTAGAAACGAGCTTAAACGAATTTTTAAAATACCTAAATATCTCAAAAAAAGAATTTGCACAGAGATTTCAGTTGCCCTTCTTCCCTGAACTTCCACAGATAAACATATCCATAAAAGAGGCAAAACAGATAGCCTTAGAAAATAGACCTGATTTGATAACACTTAACCTTGAAAGGGAAAGGCTAAAAAAAGAGAAAATGTATTACTCTCTACTAAAGTACCCAAAGTTTATCATATCCATATACGGAGTACACGACTTTAGATACAACGAAGGCTACAAACTAACTTTAGACGCAACCTATCCTATAGAAAGAAGAAAATACATCGGAAAATCAATAGAGATACGAAAACAGTTGTACCTTATAGAGAAAAAGTTCCAAAAGATTCTTTTAGAACTTCAAACTAACCTAAACAATATCTTTCAAACGACCAAAATCCTAAAAGAGAACATAAAAAACAGTAAAAAAGAGATAGAGTTAGTTACAAAGTTAGAAGAGATAGAGAAGAAGAAATTTAAGTTAGGTGCTGGAACTCTATTCTTGATAAACCAAAGAGAGATATATACACTAGAAACTAAGAAAAAGTATCTAAAGTACATACTAGAATATCTAATAACATATAAAAAACTCCTTATAGAGTTAAACCTCTTTTAAGCAAAAATTGAACTAATTAGCTAATACCTGTACAATTTGTTTAATTTCTAAAATTTGGTGTTGCCATGGGTAGATATATTTTTCTTTTTTTGATATTAGGCTTATTCACAGCTAGCTACGCTAAGCAGGGAGGAAAAATCGTGATAAAAGAGATACTTGCTAATAAATCTGTAGTTTTATTCAAACAAACTCAAGGAAAAGGAATCATAGCAGGAACTATATTTATAAAAGGTGGAAGTATAGAAGACCCAGAAGGAAAAAAGGGTCTTACAAACTTAACTTTTAGACTACTTTTAAAAGGAACAAAAAATTTTGATTTTTCTTCTTTTCATCAACTATTTGAAGACAGTGGAGGGTATATATCTGCGTCTGCTGGAGATGAATACTCAACTATAGAGTTTGCAGTCAAAGTAGAAGATTTTGAGCCAGCATTAGCTAGAATAAAAGATTTACTTTTTAATCCTCTATTTCCAGAAGACAAACTTACCCAAGAGAAGATAAATACAATAGCCCAGATAAAAGCAAAAAAAGAGGAAGGATTTTCATATGCAATAGATGAACTTAGAAAAGAGATATACAAAGGGACTCCTTACCAATACAGTACTTTGGGAGAGATAGAAGATATAGAAAAAATAGAGATAGAAGATATAAGAAAAAGATGGAAACAGCTTTTAAAAGGAGGAAGGTTCGTAATCTCTTTTGTTGGGGATATTCATTACAAAGACGTTAAGCCTCTGGTAGAAGAGACTTTCTCAAAATTAGAAGATGTTAACTACAGCTACCCAGATATAGAGATAGAGATAAAAGGAAAAAGGTGCAAAACTCTAAAAAGAGAAGGAACTCAATCCACTATCGTTGTAGCTTATAACGCCCCAAAGGCAAAAGAGAAATATTACTTTCCTTTCAAAGTACTAAATGGAATATTAGGCAACGGTTTTACCTCTAGATTATTTCAAGAGCTAAGAGAAAGAAGAGGTCTTGCCTATGCAGTAGGTTCTTTTTATCCAACTAAAATAAACGTGGGCAATCTTTTTATATACATGGGAACAGCTCCTCAAAACACAGAAGAAGCTCTAGAAGGGATATATCAAGTAGTAGATAGTATAAAAAAAGGAATTTCTGAAGAAGAGATTAAAACAGCAAAAGAAAAATTTATCGGACATTACCTTTTAGACCATCAAACAAGAGCAAAACAGTCTTGGTATTTAGGGTGGTTTGAAGTTATAGGATTTGGCTATGAGATGGACGAAAAATATGTAGATTATATAAACCAAGTAACAGCAAAAGATATTATAGATGCATGGAACACTTACATACCAAAAGGTAGCTTTTGCGTTATTGTAAGACCTTAACCATTTGGTTATGGACTCTTTCCCAAACTTTTACAGCTTCTTTGCACTCGTCAACTGTTGGGACTAAAGCTACTCTAAAATATTCACTGTTACATGTCTGGTTCTTTGTCTGTAGCCCAGAACAGAAGTTTTCCCCTAGAGAAACGATTATCCCATTTTTAACTAAAGCTTTTATGTAATCTTTTGGGTCTATACCTTCTGGTGTCTTTATCCATATGTAAAATGTAGCCTCTGGGTACAGATATTTTAGTCCTACTTTATCTAAAAATTCTAAAAGAATGTCTCTTTTTTTTCTGAAAATCTCTCTTCTTTCCTCTACATGTTTTTCATCTGACCAAGCTACTACTGCCGCCTTTTGTATAAAATCAGGACTAGCCACTCCAAAAGAAGCTCTGTATTTTTTGTATTCAGATATTATTTTTGGGTCTCCTGCTATAAAACCAGTTCTGTACCCAGTTAATCCACTTCTTTTAGACAAAGAATGAAAAACTACTATGTTCTCCTCTCCTACTTCCAAAGCTGATGGAGGCTTTTTATCAAAGTATATCTCTGAATAACATTCATCAGAGCATAGAATAATGTCATACTCTCTACATATACCGTACATCTCCTCGTAATAGCTCTTTGGTGCAAAAGCTCCTGTAGGATTATGAGGGTAGTTAACCCAAACTATTTTTGTTTCTTCTAGTACTGATTTGTCTACCTTGTCTAACCTTAATAAAAATCTATCTTTTTCTTTTAAGGTTACAGGGGTAGGGATACCATTTGCAAAAAGGGTACCTCTCTCATAAACAGGATAAGCAGGAGTTCCAAAGATAACTCTATTTTTTTCCTCTTGAGGGTCTATAAACACAAGTGGAAAATGAAATATAGCTTCTTTAGAACCAGCAGAAGGGATTATGTTCTTGTCTGGATCAAGATTTACATTGAATCTCCTATAGAACCATCTAGAAATCGCTTCCCGTAGCTCCTTTATTCCATATACAGAAGGATACTGGCTTACTGTCGGTACTGATTCTATGAGAGCTTTTCTGATTTTTTCGTCTGTAGGTTCTCTAGGGTCTCCTGTCCCAAAATCATATATCTTTCTCTTTTCTTTTATCAAGGACTGTTTTATTTTGTTAAGCTCTTCCATAGGATAGGCTTTGAGTTCCTTTAAAATCCTATTCATAGACGCTTACCTATTTATTAAAACAGTTTATTCTCCCTTTTTTACTGATATTTTTGTCTTTGTTTCTTTTTCTATTTTGCGTAAATATTTTCCTTCTTGAGGTTCAACTAGAGAAATAGCTTTTCCGCTTTTTCCAGCCCTAGCAGTTCTCCCTATCCTATGTACATAACTTTCAGAATCTTTAGGAATGTCGTAATTGTATACAATATCTATCCCTTTTATGTCTAATCCTCTAGAAGCTACATCTGTTGCCACTAGTATCTTTATCTTATCTGTCCTAAACTTTCTCATGATATTTTCTCTTTTTTTCTGTGAGTAATCACCGTGAATCGCTTCTACTTCAAAACCAGCTCTCTTTAATTTTTGGGCTAGTTCTTCTGCCCCTTTTTTTGTTTGGGTAAAGATTATGGATTTTTTCTCTAGATTTTCTGTTAGTAGTTTTTCTAATTTTTGTATCTTTTTACCTCTTACTATGTAAGCCTGCTGTTTTATTTTATCTACAACTACTTGATTAGGAGCTACAGATATTTTTTTGTAATCTGGTTTTAGGAATTTTTCTGCTAACTTTAATATCTCTTTTGGCATTGTTGCAGAAAATAGAAGAGTTTGTCTATTTTTTGGGGTTTTAGATATTATATACTCTATATCTGGCAAAAATCCCATGTCTAACATTCTATCTGCTTCATCTAAAACAAGTATTTTTAGGTTATCCAGCTTTAGTTCACCTCTGTCTATAAGGTCTTTTATCCTGCCGGGAGTACCTACAACGATAACATCGTTACCTTTTCTAAGAAAGTGAATCTGTCTATCTATAGATTTACCACCGTAAGCCGCAAGTATATAGATTTTTTTGTTTCTTCCTATTTTTTTTATCTCATCTGCAACCTGTATAGCTAGCTCTCTAGTAGGTACTAGTATTAGAGCTTGTACTTTTTTTTCTTTTGGATTTACTTTTTCTACTATAGGTATACCAAATGATGCGGTTTTTCCTGTTCCTGTTTGTGCTTGTGCTACAATGTCTTTCCCAGATAGAACCTCTGGTATAGCCTTTTCTTGAATTTTAGTAGGGTGTATGTATCCTATCTTTTCTAAAGAATCAAGGGTCTGTTTTGATATACCCAAATCTTTAAATCTCTTTTTATCTTCTGACATAATATCTCCCGTTAATATTTTTTTCTTTTAGAAAGGAGGTCTAACACTATCTAGAAAAAACCTCTTTTCTATTTTATGCTCCTACATTATAATGCAAGTATAAATTTAGTCAAGGAGAAACTACAGTGATAACTACACTAATAGCCATTTTGTTTATTCTTTTGTTAGCTAGAGTTTTTGAAAAGCTATTTAAAATCCCTGTTACTCTATCTCTTATTGCTATCTCTTACATTATAGACCATATGTTCCCCCATATCTTAAACATTCCTACAGAGATTTTTGACGAAACTCTCTTACTTCTCCTTCCAATAATTCTCCTACCTGATATTATGACTCTTAGATTCGAAGACTTGAAAAAGAACTGGCTTGCTATACTGTACTTTGCATTTTTCGCGGTAGGGGTCTCTATCTTTATTGCTTCCTTTATCACCCCTTATTTACTGCCAGAGTATAGATTTAGTTTAGGAATGTTAGTTGCTCTGTTTTCTATAGTTATGGCTACTGACGCGATTACCGTTACTAGTATTTTCAAAAATTTTAAACTTCCTCACAATCTAAAATTTTATGCCGAAAGTGAGAGTCTATTCAACGATGCTACAGCTTTGATATTTTTCTACTTTGTAGGGCTTCCCCTGCTCTCTGGAGAGAATCTATCATTTTTATCTATAGATTTCATACTTATAAAAGTCCTGTTTCTATCCACAGTTATAGGACTAGTTGTTGGTTTTTTAGGATACTTACTTATGAAACTATTAGAAGACCCTATCGACGAGTTTATCATTATGTACTCTGTATCTTTACTTTCTTTCCTCATTGCAGAACATTTCCATGTAGCAGGAATCTTATCTATTATCTCTGGGGTGGTGACTTTTAAATACTTTATAGACAAAGATTTTGAGAGAAAGGAAAAAGAAGTAAAAGAAGACCTAAAAGAGCTAGCACTACATGAAAAACTCGTATTTAGAATAAAAGACAAACTCGCTACTACAAAAGAGAGATTAGAGGAGAATATAGAGCTTTCTTTGATTGTAGGACACTTTGCTAACGCATTTTTATTTATCTTAATGGCAAAATTAGTAGATTTTGAAAGGTTACTTACTTACTGGAAAGAGATTCTCATCGCTTTTGCTTTGACCACTGTGATAAGATTCGTGGTGATAAACATAGGAATAAAACTATTTAAGAAGCCTTTTAGATGGGGTATAGTACTTTCTTTAGCAGGTACAAAGGGGGGGTTATCTATAATTATGGTACATGCTCTTCCTGAACATTTTGAGTACAAAGAGATGTTTGAAGCTATCGTTGTAGGAATCGTTCTCCTATCCACCTTTGTTTATACAGGTTTATTACTGATTTATCTAAAAATCAATGAAGAGATTTTCTTAAAAGAGATGGAGGAAGAACACTCTGTTTAATTTTGGAGATTTTCAGCCGATAAAAGAGTATGAAGATAGTAAAGATGTATCTTAAAAAGAAGAGCTATGACATAAAGCAGTTAAAAAAAGAGATAACCGCTTTAGAAAAACAGTTACAACTTTTAGAAGAGGAAAAGAGAGTTTTAGAAAAGAAAGAAATACAAACTATAAACCAGCAGTTCCAAAGCTCCTTTGAGCTACACATTAGGGATAGGTTTTTAAAGGATTTACATGTGCAGATAAAGGAGATTATTAAAAAAATAGAGCAAATCCAAAAAAATGTAGACCAAAA
>JAADDZ010000012.1 GCA_013153635.1 Aquificota bacterium | reverse complement strand
CTATAAAAATAGACCCAGACAATCCTTTTTTGCTATACAAAGTAGGGAAACTGTCTGAAAAGATAGGTAATATCTTAGAAGTTAGAAACGTATACTCATCTATTTTAGAAAAAGAAATTATTAAAGGGTTTCCTGAAAATATCGTATATCTACCCCCAAATAGCTATGTTTTGGTAGTAGATAAATCATTACAAACTTTATTTGTATACAAAACTGATTTTGACAAAAAAATACACCTTTTCAATTACTATCCTGCTACTACTGGACAGAAATTTGGGGAAAAATTGAAAACAGGAGACAGGAAAACACCAAGAGGAATATACTTTTTTAACCGTTTTAAATCAAGAACTCAACTATCAAACAATCCTCTCTATGGCGAAGGTGCTTTTGTTACAGATTATCCAAATCTGGTAGATAGGTTGCTGAAAAAAAACGGATACGGTATCTGGCTCCATGGAACAGATACGAAAGATAGATTCCTAAAACCATTTCAGACAAAAGGGTGTGTAGTTGTAGAGAACAAAAAAATAAAAGAACTAAAAAAGATAATATCTGTAAATCAAACTCCCATTATCATAGAAGATAAAGTAAAGTTTGTTAAAGATAACTCAAAATTAAAAAACATTATTCTAAATAAGTTATATCAATGGAAAGAATCGTGGGAACAAAAAGATGTAGCTACCTTTTTTTCCCTTTACCATAGAGACTTTAGGACTGGAAAAAATCTAAATATTACAAAAAGAGCCTTTGTCAAAAGTAAAAAATATAGAATTCTAAAAAAACGCAAAATAAATGTAAACATAGCAGACTTAAAAATTCTCTATATGAAAGATGGATACAAAGACAAAGACTTGGTGGTAACCCACTTTTTACAGCATTACAAAGGAGACAGTTATCAAGATTTTGGTATAAAAAAGCTTTACTGGATAGGGGAAGGTAAAAATTTCAAAATAATAGGTGAAGAATTTATAAAACTAAAGCAACCTAAAAAAGATATACCAGTACTTTTAGTATCTAATCAAAAACAATCAAAACAAATATCTATAAACAAAACAAAACCAGAAAAAAGAAAGCCAAAGACTAAAAGGAAAACCAGAAAAACAAAGAAAAGATATAGATGGACAGTTGAGACATTTTTCAAAAGCTGGGAAAGAGCATGGGAAAGAAAAGATGTTAAAAGATATGTATCTTTCTACTGTTATGATTTTAAATGGAGAAAAGGCAATAAAAAAACTTGGGAAGAGTACAAAAGGCGTACAATCTTAAACAAAAAATTCATTAAAGTAGACCTTGATATTTTATCGAAAAGAGATAAAGGTAGATTTATAGAAGTTATTGCAAAACAAAAATATGTGTCTGATAAATTTAAATCCTCTATAAATAAAAAATTTATTCTAAAAAAAGTAAGTTATGGATACTGTATATATAGAGAAGGAGCGATATGATGGGAAAATTTCTAACAAAGAAAAAGGTAGTTTTCATTCTAATAGCTGTTTTTTTGCTTTTGTACGTGGTATCAACCCTTATATACAAGGTTCAACCGAAGATAGCACTTATCTCTATTGACGGAGTTATCTCTGATTACTACCCAATAGTGCAAAACTTAGATATAGCTCGAAAAAGCTCGTCAATAAAAGCGGTAGTTATAAAAGTGAACAGTCCCGGAGGTTCAGTAGGGGCTTCTCAAGAGATATATAGAGCAATAGAAAAACTAAGACAAGAAAAACCAGTAGTAGTATCTATGGGAAATGTTGCGGCTTCAGGAGGTTACTATGTGAGTATCCCGGCTAATGTAATATATGCCAATACGGGAACTATAACTGGAAGTATTGGGGTTATTGTTCAGCACCTAGATGCAACAAAACTTTTAAGTAAGGTAGGAATAAAAATCAGTAATATAAAATCTGGTAAGAACAAAGATATACTCTATCCTAATAGACCTCTAACTCCAGAATCAAAAAAATTACTTGAAAAAACTATAAAAGATATATACGAAGAGTTCTTACAAGACATTGTTAAATATAGAAATATAGATATAAACACTCTTAGAAAATATGCAGACGGAAGAATAATGAGCGGAAAAGAAGCAAAAAGATTAAAACTAATAGATAAAATAGGTAACATTCAAGATGCTGTAGAGGAGGCAAAAGACCTTGTAGGATTAAAAGGTAAAAAAGTTATCTTAATAGAGTTAAAACCAAAACCTCCTCTTTTGGAACAGTTACTAGGAGCAAAAATTGAAAATATTTTAACACCAACAGGTATATACTATCTGATGAGTTTTGAGTAAATTAATCTCTGATATTACTCATAAAAAAAGATATAGTTAGATGTAATATTTAGAGAAACTCAAATTAAATATCTTGGAGGTATAAAAATGCAAGTAGAGAAAGATTTATTCTTTGTTACAGAAACAGCCGCAAAAGAAATCAAGAAGATAGCGGAAGAACAGGGAATAGAAAATCCTGTTTTAAGAGTAAGAGTAGTTCCCGGAGGTTGCTCTGGATTTCAGTACGCTATGGGTTTTGATGAGGAAGTAACTGACAACGATAAGGTTATAGAACTAGAAAATGGCGTAAAAATAGCTATAGACGAGTTTAGCGCACCTTATATAAGAGGAGCTACACTAGATTACGTAACTGATTTTATGGGCGGTGGATTTACTATAAAAAATCCTAACGCTTCAGGTTCTTGTGGGTGCGGTAGCTCTTTTTCTTGCTAAACACAAAGCGGCTTTTTAGCCGCTTTTTATCTAATCAGGTATCAAAGATAATAATGTATTTCTATCAACTGTAGCTGTTCCTATTTCTCCAACTACATAACCAGCCGCAAAATTAGCAATACAGGCACTTTCTTTCCAATCTGCTCCACTTGTTTTTGACAAAGTTAAAACTGCGATAACCGTATCTCCAGCTCCAGTAACATCAAAAACCTTTTTGGCTCTCGCTTTTATAAAATATGTATTTTCCCCTTCAAATAGAGCCATTCCTTCTGCACCAAGAGTAATCAGCAATTGATTTATGTTTAGATATTCCATTATTTTTTTGCCTACTACTTCTACGTTGGAGTCTTGGTCTGTTTTTGCACATTGGTATGCTTCTTTTTTGTTAGGAGTCATAATGGTTACATTCTTGTAAAGATGACAGTTAGAAGGTTTAGGGTCTACAAAAATCATCTTTCCAGAAGATAGAAGTTTATCCATCACTTTTTGAGTTATTACCCCTTTTCCATAATCTGAAACAATAACTGCATCTACTTTATCTATTACTGAATCTATCTTGTGTAGTATTTCTTTTTCTATTTCTACAGAAAGTTTTACTTTACTTTCTCTATCTATCCTTATTAACTGCTGGCTTACTGCGATAACTCTAGTTTTAATCGTTGTGGGTCTTTCACTATCTTCTACTAAGATACTCTCTATCCCTTTTTCTCTTAACAACTGTTTTAGTATCTTTCCATTTATATCTTTTCCTATAACCCCTATTATATAAGCTTTTGCATCTAGGGCTGATATATTGTTTGCCACATTACAAGCTCCTCCCAGATTTACAGTCTCTCTTTGTACTTCGAACACCGGAACAGGAGCTTCTGGAGATATTCTTTCAACATTTCCCCATAAATATTTGTCTAACATAACATCTCCAATAACCAAAATTTTCCTCTTTGGAAAATCGTCTATTATCTGTTTTGCTCTTTTTTTATCTACAAAATGCATGTTTCACCCCTTTATCTTTTCTAAGATATTATCAGTAAGACTTACATCTACTAATTCTTTCAGAGTACCATCTCTCCTTTGTAGCTCTATTTTTCCTTCTTTTAGAGCTTTTCCTACAACTATTCTATAAGGGATACCTATAAGGTCAGCATCTTTAAATTTTGCACCAGCAGATATATCTCTATCGTCTAGTAGAACATCGATTCCTTTTTGTTTAGCTTTTTCGTATATTTTTTCGCAGGTCTGCATTATATTTTTATCCTTTGTATTCAAAGCCAAGATATGTAGTCTAAAAGGAGCTATACTTTCAGGCCATATAATTCCATTTTTATCATGGTTTTGTTCTACAGATGCGGCGATAAGTCTACTAATTCCAATTCCATAACAGCCCATCACAATAGGTTTTTCTTTTCCATCTTTATCTACAAAGTAGGCTCTCATAGCTTGAGAATATTTTGTTCCAAGTAGAAAAATATGACCTACCTCAAGACCTGTAGTCTCCTCTAAAGGAGATTTGCATATTGGACAGGGGTCTCCTTTTCTTGCCGTTGAAAAATCTACAAATTCCACAGGTTTAAAATCCCGTGGAATGTTAACATTTATGTAGTGATAATCTTTTTCGTTAGCCCCTACTACAAAGTTATGTAGGTCTTCCACAGAGCGGTCTACATAAACAGGTATGTCTAATCCTATTGGTCCTACGAATCCTTCGACTAATCCTAACTCTTCCAACTCCTGTGGAGAGGCAAGATGAGCATCTAAAGCTTTAAAGTAATTTAGAAGTTTTGTTTCATTTACCTCTCTGTCTCCTCTGATTGCCACAGCAACAGCAGTTCCATCATCTAGTATATATATTAATGTTTTTACTACTTTTTTAATGTCTACTCCTAGGAATTTAGCTACTTCTTCTACAGATTTTACATTTGGAGTATACACTTTTTCTAGAGGTTTTTCTTCCTCTGGGGGTAATCTATCTAGCTCAAATTCATAACTTGCGGTCTCAACATTAGCCGCATAGCCACAGTTTTCACAGTAAACGATATGAGCTTCTCCATTGGCGGCCAAAACAACAAACTCATGAGAAAATTTACCACCAATAGCTCCTACATCAGCTTCAACCATAAGGTAATTTAATCCTAACTCTTTAAAAATTCTATGGTAGGTTTCTTTCATAAGTTCGTATGATTTTATAGCCATCTGTTCAGAAGTATCAAAAGAGTAAGCATCTTTCATAATAAACTCTCTTCCTCTAATAAGACCATATCTAGGTCTCGCTTCATCTCTAAATTTTGTCTGTATCTGATAAAAATTAAAAGGTAAATCTTTGTAAGAACGGATATTTTTTCTAACCAAATCTGTTATTGTCTCCTCGTGAGTAGGTCCTAATGCAAAATCTCTATCGTGCCTATCTTTTAGTCTAAAAAGCTCTTTTCCATAAACGTCCCATCTACCTGTTTCTTTCCAAAGTTCTGCTGGAGTGAGGATAGGTAACAAAAGCTCCAAAGCTCCTGCTTCGTCCATATGTTTTCTCACTATGTTTTCTATTTTTTTTAGTACTCTAAACCCTAAAGGTAAAAAGTCATAAATCCCAGATGCAACTTTTCTAATAAAGCCTGCTCTAAGCAAATATATGTGGCTAGGGACTTCTGCCTCTGAAGGTGTTTCTTTTAACGTAGGCATAAAAAACTTAGACGCTCTCATCTTAACCTCAATATTTCTTTTTTCTGTAAGAAATTATAAATTGACAAACAGTTTATAGCAAAATTTTTGTAATCTTTGCTGTACCTTTCTGTGAGCGTTTTCTGTTAAATTTTTAACTTGAATTAACATCTGGGATTTTTTAAATTTTATTCTTACAAAAAGCACAATAAAAATATAATTACGCCGAGGTCAAGATATGGGGAAAGACTTTGTACACCTTCATTTGCACACACATTACTCTCTTCTTGACGGAGCAATAAAGATAAAAGACCTCGCTAAAAAAGCTTCCGAGTTAGGTTACAAAGCGGTAGCTGTTACAGACCACGGAAATATCTTTGGGGCTGTTGAGTTTTACCAAGAGATGAAATCTGTAGGTATAAAGCCAATAGTCGGTATGGAAGCTTATTTTGCTGGAAACCGTTTTGAAAAAAGAGGTAAAGGCTCTGACGATGAGTTAAACGATAAAAACTACCACCTTATTCTCCTTGCCAAGGATAAAGAAGGGTTTAAAAACTTGATGAAGTTATCGTCTTTAGGGTACACAGAAGGGTTTTATTACAAACCTAGAATAGACTGGGAGCTTTTAGAAAAATATGGCAAAGGGCTTATATGTCTTACCGCTTGTTTAAAAGGGTTCGTTCCAAACTTATTAGCACAAGGAAAGGAAAAAGAAGCCTATGAATATGCAAAAAGACTGAAAGATATATTTGGGGAAGACTTATATTTTGAAATTCAGATAAATGAATTAGAACAGCAGAACACAGCAAACAAAGGTCTATTAGAGCTGGCAAGAAAGCTAGGAGTTAAGCCTGTAGGTACAAATGATGCTCACTATCTAAACTATGAAGATGCAGAAGCTCATGATGTTTTGATGGCTCTACAGACAAGAACAGTACTAAAAGATAAAAAAGGGTTTAGATTCAGAGTTAGAGGTCTTCATTTTGCATCTGCCCAAGAGATGTACAAAAAATTTCAAGGTCATGAGTATCTCTTAAAAACTACAATGGAAATAGCAGACAAATGTAACCTAGAAATAGAAACAGCAGATACTAGAGGATATTTATTTCCAAAATACCAGATACCCGGATTAAACCGAGATGCTACAGAAGAAGAAAAAGCTCAATATTTTGAAAGGCTATCTTGGGAAGGACTACAAAAAAGGCTAGAAAATGAAAAAAAGCTAACTCCTGAAAAATATGAAAACTATAAAAAAAGGCTAGAGTATGAGATAAATGTAATCAAACAGATGGGCTTTCCTGAATATTTTTTAATCGTCCAAGATTTTATAAACCACGCCAAAAAGAACGGTATTCCTGTTGGTCCCGGAAGAGGGTCTGCGGCTGGTTCACTTGTTGCTTATGCTTTGGGGATAACGGACATAGACCCACTAAAACATGGTCTAATTTTTGAGAGATTTTTGAATCCAGATAGAATATCCATGCCAGATATAGATGTAGACTTTTGTATGGAAAGAAGAGAAAAAATTATAGATTACGTAAAAGAAAAATACGGCGAAGAAAACGTAGCCCAAATCATAACCTTTAACTACATGAAATCCAAGATGGTTATAAGAGATGTGGCGAGAGTATTAGGTTTTTCCTATTCAGAGGCAGATAAAATAGCAAAAATGATACTTCCTGGACCTATACAAGGGTCAACTCTTACCATTGAAGAAAATCTAGAAGCAAATCCAGAATTTAGGAAACTATACGAAACAGACCAACGGATAAAAGAGTTAATAGACCTAGCAAAAAAATTAGAAGGTTCTGCAAGACATACAGGTATACACGCCGCAGGAGTAGTTATAGCTCCGGGACCTTTAGACGAGTATGTACCTGTATATGTGGATAAAGACGGCACAAAAGCTACCCAGTTTGATATGGGAACCCTTGAGATGCTAGGTCTTGTTAAGATGGACTTTTTGGGGCTAAAGACCCTTACAGAGCTTGACTATATGAGAAAGCTCGTAAAAGAAAGGCACGGTATAGACCTTGACTTTTTGGAGCTAGGATTTGACGACCCAAATGTTTATAAACTCTTGCAGTCAGGAAAAACAACTGGGGTTTTTCAGCTTGAAAGTAAAGGAATGCAAAATCTACTAACAAGACTAAAACCAGACAAGTTTGACGAAATAATAGCTATCCTCGCCCTTTTTAGACCGGGTCCTTTGATGTCTGGAATGGTTGATGATTTTATAGACAGGAAACACGGTAGAAAACCAGTTGAGTACCCATTTAAAGAAGTAAAAGAGGTTTTAGAAGAAACTTACGGAATTGTTGTTTATCAAGAGCAAATAATGTTTATAGCCAATATACTATCTGGATTTACAATGGCAGAAGCAGATACACTTCGTAAAGCTATTGGTAAGAAAAAAGCCGATGTTATGGCACAGGTAAAAGACAGATTTATTAACGGTGCAGTTGAAAAAGGTTTTAGCAAGGAAAAAATAATCAAACTATGGGAAGATATAGAAAAATTCGCATCTTATTCATTTAACAAATCCCATTCAACCGCGTATGCATATCTTACATACTGGACTGCATATATCAAAACATACTACCCAGAAGAATTTTTTGCAGTAAAGCTATCCACAGAAGGAAACGATGACAAATTCCTAAACCTTCTAAACGACATGGAAGATTTTGGTATAAAGTTACTTCCCCCTCACATAAACAAAAGTAGAGCAAGCTTCAGCATTGAAGGAAAAGGGAAAATCAGATTTGGACTTTCTCGAATCAAAAACGTTGGAGAAAATTCAGCCAAAACTATTGTAGAAGAAAGAGAAAAAACAGGAGAGTATACAGACATCTTCGATATAGCCCAAAGGCTAGACGCAAAAGTTTTAAACAAAAGGGTTCTAGAAGCGTTAATAAAATCAGGTGCTTTTGACTTTACAGGCATAAACAGAGGAGTTATGCTTTGTAGCCTTGACAAAGCCCTAAACATAGGACAAAGAGAAAGAGAAAGCAGACAAATAGGACAAAACTCCCTATTTAGTATGTCTACTGCTGTTTTAGACAGAGTAGAGCATACCTATGAACAGTCACCACCATTAACAGAAAAAGAAAAACTCCATTTTGAAAAAGAAGTCCTAGGATTTTATCTCACAGGACACCCTCTAAAAGCTTACCAAAAAGAGTTAGCAAATAGAGTCTTAAAGTTAGCTAAACTAAAAGAGAGAAGAAACGGAGAAAAATCCAAAGTAGCTGGAGTAGTAACAAAAATCAATATGAAAAAAACGAGAAATGGGAATACTATGGCAATTCTCTCAATACAAGATGAAACAGGAATAATAGATGTTAGATATTTTCCAGAAAAATCAGAAGATTATGCAGTTTTAGAAGAGGACAAAATAGTAATGATAGAAGGAACAATAGAAATAGATGAAGAACAGGAGAAAGTATCGATGAATGCATCAAAAATAGTCCCTATAGAAAATATAAATACAGAAGTAAAATCTGTAAAATTCATAATATCCAAAGAAAAAGCCCAGCAAGGAGTTATAGAAAAACTAAGAAATCTCTGCCAAAAATACAAAGGAGACACAGAAGTACTTCTTGAACTGTATGAAAAAGGAAAGTTTAGGGCAGAAATCGCGGTGCATTCAGATTTTTATGTGGATATAAATGACGAATTTAAACAAGAATTAACTACAATACTTGAAGAAAATGAGTTTCTATTTGAGTAAAAGGGGGTAGTTACTCCCCCTATTTTTAGAAATTTGCACCAAGAGCGAATATACCTTTTGCCAAAAATCCCTTAAAAGCATCGTAAGTTTCACTATTTATCTCTACACTACCAGTATAATAACCAGCACCTAAACCAACATCTACAGTATACTTACCTTCAGAACCAAAAGTCCATCTGTAACCTCCTAAAGCATACAACCCAAAAGCCAAAGCAGAGCCGCTACCTAATGTGTCAGTATCTACAGAAACTTTACCCAATTCAGTACCAACTTGAGAAAACCAACCTTTTAGCAATTTTTTGTCCTTATATATTCTCCCAGATACACCTATAGTCCATGCAGAGTAATCAGCACCTTCAGAAGTAAAATACCAATAAGAACCTTCTACAGCAGGGATTATCTTTCTTCCTTTGATGTTATAAAACTCCATCTTTGCATTGATATTTCCTAAAAGAAAACTAAGAGGGCTGACTGAAAAGTTATAGTTGTACTCCTTAGCAAAACTACCTGCAAAAAACAAAAAAGTTCCAAGTATGACAGCACCAAATTTTTTCATCAAAAAACCTCCTAAATTTAATATTTTTATATACAAACGGAACAAAGTTATAAAAGTTGACACTGTTTTGGGTTATTATTAATTACAAATCTCAAATAGGAGGAAACATATGGAAAAAATCGCTACCGTTTCTTTAGAAAATGGAAAATTTATAGGAGAAGTAGAAGGAAAAACATTAAATCTCACAGACACAGGAATGAGAGCGGTAGACCTTATGCTTATTTCTGTGGGTTACTGCTTTGGTCTTACAGTAGAAGCCTATGTAAACCACAAAGGTTACAAAATAGAAAACCTCCAGATTAAAGTAAAAGGACACAAACATGAAAAAGAAAATAGATATGACAGAATAACAATAGAGGTGTCATTTGATTCTGACCTTACCCCTGAACAGATAGAGAGAATTATAATAATAGGAAAAAGAGGCTGTACTGTAAGTAATACGATGTTAAAATCCCCACAAATAGAAGTTAAATATATTTGATAAACTATAGATATAATACTATTGTTATATAAGGGGTTAATATGGACTGGAACACATTTTTTCTAGGCATTATCGCTATATGCATGATAATTATTACACTTGGAATGATAGTTATGGGGATACTTATGATACTTATCCTAAAAGTTATAAGAGATTTACTAATAGAGATAAAATTAGACTACAAAGCACTCTCCCCAAAAATAGCCAGAATAATAGAAGATGTAGAGCATACTGCATCTATGTTTAATATATTTAGTTTTTTCTTTAGAAAAAAGAAGAACCTAAAAAAATAAGGAGATAACTATGAAAAAGGAAGTTTTATTGTTTATATTTGGTACGCTGTTTGGTGCAGGTGTAGCATACTACACAGTAGAAAATAAAAAAGAGATTATGAAAAAGATAAACAAGTTAGAGGAAAAGTTAGACCAACTAGAAGTAGATGAAAAAGTTAAAAATCTGCTAAAAGACCTTACAGACCAGATTTCACAGATAGTAGAGAAAGTACAAGATATGACAGAAAAGGAAAGAAAAGTCATATTAAAAACTATTGATGAAAAAGTATCAAAATTAGAAAAACTCTTGAAAAGATAAAGGAGGGTATAATGAAGAAAGGAGCTTTACTTTTAGTTACTTCTGTTCTAGGTGCAGTAGGGGCTTATTTTGCCTACAAAAGGAAAGATGAGATACTCCAAAAACTAAACGAGCTTCAAGAGGCTTTAAAAGAAGCAGAGCTTACAGATAAGGCAAAAACCACAATAGGAGAGGTTATAGATAAAATAACAGGTCTGATAAAAAGAGAAGACGAAATGACCGAAGAAGAAAAAGTTCAGATTCTAAAGGAAGTAGAAGAAAAAATAAAAAAATTAGAAGAAGTGGTGAAAGCTGAAAAGGAAGCTTAATAGTTTACTTGCATATCTTAATCTATACAGATATTTTCAAGTAAAAAAGGAAAAGGGATATATATACAATTTTTTAGCATCATTCTACCAATCTACACTAGATTACTTCTTTAAAGGTTACGGTTACCATTCAGCGGCAGTATCCTATTACGCCATTATGTCTCTTTTCCCCCTTTTTATACTTGTTATTATCATATCTACCTATATAATTCACCTTAACTATGAAGAACTAATTAAGATTTTTGACCAATTTTTTCCTGAAACATCAAAAACATTTTTAGACGTTATAGTTTCTCTATCTTCCAAAAGGGCAGTGTTTGGTATATTTAGTTTTATTGTTGCTTTTTATTTTGCATCTAACCTGTTTACTACCTTATACTCTGCAATCGTTTACACTTTTGAGGGAAAAGGCTTTGAAATTAGAAAGTTTGCCCTTATATACATCTTAGGGATACCTATTTTTAAGCTGATTTTGATTACTATATATACGATAAGTATATTCCTCACTGTTATGTGGGATTTGATAACTGGTAGTGTAATATGGGATTATGTGTACAGTTTGTTTAAACAGCTAAATTTAGAATTTGTACTTACATTGATATTTAATGTGACTTCTATCCTCACCTTTTTACTCTTTTGGCTGATTTTATTTGTTATATACTTTTATTTAGCTCCTAGAAAAAATCCAAAACACAGAAATACCGTATTTGTCTCTCTACTAGTAGCTGTACTTTTATTTTTCATAAAATATATATTCAACCAGCTCATCATATTTGTAGCGAAGGTAAATCCAATATATGGTTCTTTATCCGGGATATTTGCTTTTCTCGTATGGCTTCATGTAGGATTTGGTTTAGTTTTGATTGGTTCTAGAATGATTTACTATCTTGAGGATTATCTTACTACAGACAAAACAGAAAACTAACTTATATTAAATTTTATGTCCTAGTTTAGGAGAGGGATATGTACAAAAATATAAACAAAGAAATCGCAGATACCTTTAGAAAAATGGCTTCTATATACGAATTTTTAGATGAAAAATTTAGAGCTGTAGCATACCAAAGAGCCGCTAATATCATAGAAGACCTCCCAGACGATATAAGACATTACCTAGAAAGTGGACAGCTTAGTAAAATCAGAGGAATAGGAAAAAGCACCGCCTCAAAGATAGAAGAATATCTAAAAACAGGGAAAATATCGAGATACGAAGAGCTAAAAAAAATAATCCCTGAAGATTTTATAGAGCTAGTAGATTTACCCGGGATAGGTCCCAAAACTCTAAAAAAAGTACATGATGAATTAGGTATATCCACAAAGGAAGAGCTGATAAAAGCACTAAAAGATGGAAGAATCCAAAGTCTTTCAGGTTTTGGGGCAAAAAAAGTAGAAAATATGCTAAAAGCTCTACAGATGTATGAAATATCCAAAAGAAGAATTGTACTTTGGGAAGCTTTACAACTAGCTAAATATATCGTTAATAAATTAAAAAAATTAAAAGAAGTAAAAAAAATAGAGGTAGCAGGTAGCCTACGACGTAGGAAAGAAACAATAGGAGATATAGACTTACTCATAGCCTCTGATGACAAAGACAGAACCAAAATCATGGACTATTTCGCTAATCTTGAAGAGGTCAAAGAAATCTTAGGTAAGGGAGAAAAAAAGACAAGTGTAATCATGAACTTAGAAGGAAAAGAAAGACAGGTAGACCTAAGAGTATTCAAAGAAGAAGAATGGGGAGCCGCTCTCCAATACTTCACAGGTTCAAAACAGCATAATGTCCACATAAGAGAGATAGCAAAAGATAAAGGTCTTAAGATAAACGAATACGGAGTTTTTGATATTAAAACTGGGAAGAAGATAGCTGGAAGAACAGAAGAAGAGGTTTACAATACTATAGGAATGGATTGGATTCCTCCAGAGATGAGAGAAGACAGAGGGGAGATAGAGTTAGCGTTGGAGCATAGACTCCCAAAATTAGTAGAACTGAAAGATATAAAAGGAGACCTCCACATACACTCTGTATGGACTGATGGAGCTTATTCTATAGAAGAAATCGTTAATCATGTTAAAAAGCATTACAAATATGAATACATAGCTATAACAGACCACTCAAAAGCAGTAAGAGTGGCTCACGGTTTAGATGAAGAAAAACTCTTACAAGAGATAGAACAGATAGAAAAGCTAAACAAGATGTTAGGTTTTGATTTTGTAAAAAAAGGAATAGAAGTAGACATTCTATATGATGGCTCGTTAGACCTATCTGATGAAGTACTATCTAAGCTAGACTGGGTAATAGCATCTATTCATTCTTATCTAAATCAGGACAATACAGAAAGAATCGTAAAAGCGATGGAAAATCCATATGTAACGGTGATTGGACACCCTACAGGTAGAATAATAGGACAAAGAGAACCGTATCCTTTAGATATGGACATTATAATGAAAGTGGCAAGGGAAACAGGTACAGCGTTGGAAGTTAATGCCCAACCATTTAGAATGGATTTAAACGACATTTGGATAAAAAGGGCGGTAGATGAAAATGTTATGCTTGTTATAAATTCAGACAGTCACAATCTAAGACAGTTTGCATATATGGAGATAGGAGTTTCCCAAGCTCGTAGAGGTTGGGCTACCAAAGAAAATATATTAAACACAAAGAGCTGGGAAGAGGTGCAAAAATTTGTCAACGCCAAAAGAAAAAAGTTAGGGGCAAGACTAAAGAGATGAACTCTAATGAAATACTTAAAACATGTCCTCTTAGGAGATGGTTTAGATAAAGAGATACAAAAGACTTTTATCTCTATTCTAGGAGAAGATTTAGAAAAAGATTTTTTGGATTTTTATGACTTTTATAAAATAAGAGGTGTCTTAGAGGGAGATATACTAAAAATATCGATGTATTTTGAGTCAGAGGACAGCTGGTACGATATAGCAAAAGTAAACCTTTTAGACAAAAAGATAATTTCCCAGATAGATAAAAATCTACTTCGAAATCTTCTGCTCAAAGAGAACAGATTTTTAATAGAGAACTACGACAAGGAACTTCAAAGAAGCTCAAATATCATTTTATCAATAATAGCTTTTATCACTGGAGTAGCCGTATCGATACTACTTATAAAAATATTCTCTTAGAACTTAAATTTTTTAAGTATACTTTTTTTGATTTTCTTTTGAAGCTCTTTTGTATCGAATTTTCTTTTTATCTCTTCTAAAAGCTGTTTATATTCTGATTCATATTGGGAAATCAGTTTTGAATATTTTTCAAACTCTTTTTTGTACTGCTGAATCTGTTTTTCATACTTTTGTCTATTTTGGTCTAATTTTGCCTGAAGCTCTGTATTGAATTTAGCTATCTTTTGATTTACCAAATTTTTGAATCTAGCTGATAACATATCATCAAGGTCTGATTTTATTTTGAATGATGGTGACTCAAGAGTACCTCCTAGTTTGACTAAAACGAAAAATCTATTTATATCTTCAAAAAGCTGTTTAAAAATCTCGGCAGAACTATCTGTCCTAAGTATTATAGGTTTGGTTTTTTCAAAGATAAACTTTACCTCCCCGTTTAGTATCTTTTCTTCTAACACAGATACATCGGCACGGAGATTAACAGAGTTTTCTGTGAACTTTATAAAGTTTTTGAGTACTATCTCTTTTGTTTTTAGATTATCTATCTCTAAATTAAAGTTATCTTTTTCTTGTTTGGTTGTTCTGTCAAACTTAGAATAGAATCTAAAATCTTTGAACAGTTTTGTTTCTTTTGAGTTTAAAAATATCTCAAAAGGTTTCTTGTATATCTTTTGGTTGTCGCTAAAGTTCTTCAATCTACCTGTTATCTTTGAGTCAAACATAAATAAAGATAATTTTCCCTCTTTTATAACAAAATCAGGAGAAGGATTATATTCTACATATTTTACATATCTACCTTCTAGTCTGTATCTCTTTTCTTGTAGCTCTTTTTGTTTTTCTTCTCCTCTTTTTAGATATGGAGAAATCGTCTTATAAATAGATATACCCTTTTTTAGATAATTTTTAATAGTATCTCCAAATAAAAGACCAGCTAGATTTATACCTCCCTCTAAATCTAAGGAATATTTATTTTTAAGATAGTTTAGGTCGTACTTATAAGCTTGATTTATATCTTTATATGCATTTTGGATTTTTTGAGTATCTTCTTTTAGTTTCTGTTTTAGGTTTTTTATCTTTTTTAATCTATCGTCAATCTGTGCCTTTAGGCTTTTTACATTTTCTTTTATCTTTTTAATGTCATCTAAGCTTTTTATATGTTTTACTTGATTTTCTAAAGTTTTTATCTGCTGTTTTAATTTTTCTATATGTTCTCTTTCTTTTTGTATATCTTTGTAGTATGTTTTCCACTCTTGTATAGAGTAAGAAAGCTCTTTTTCGTAATGTTTTCCAACTTCTACAGTTTTTAACTTTTCTTTTTTCAATATTTCTTCAACGGAAGGAAATTTGAGTTTTTCAAAGATGTTTGGAATCTTTTTTGAGTCCTTTTTTTCTCTTTCTTCCTGCTCTTCTTTTGTAAAGGCAGGTGTTTTCCGCTGGGTATTTAGTGCTATATCTTCTACAGACAGGTTCTCTATGTGGTATTTTTTGAAAGCTAACTTTTCAGACGACAAATCAAATGCAACTTTTTTTATCTGAACGAGATTTTTGTAAGGGTTCTTTTTATCTGCCACCTGTATGTTTTGTATTGTAAACTTTAGAGAGAGTATGTTTGATTTAAAGGACTGTATCTCTACAGGTCTTCGTAAAGCTGTGGATAGAGTTTTTTCTAAAGTTTTTTTGACTAGTGTGTCAAAGAAAAATATAAAAAACACACTAACAAGAGCAATAAGAACAAGAAGAATGATAATACCTTGCCATCTGAATATTTTCATTACTCTTGCCCTTTAAAAGTTTCTAAGAACTTGAATATTTTAAATCCTCTAAGGATAGGTATCCTATCAAAAATCCATGCCAATTTTTCTCTGTACTTTATTATCAGTCTGTTTGTGATAAAAAAGATAGGAACAGCCAATAGTAATGAAATAGCAAGGCTTCCCATTACAACTGTATTATTGTAACCTGTCCACTGTACATAAGGTATGTTGTATAAAAAAGTCCATAGAGGGATTAAAGGCTCAAATGTTAAGATAGCATACCCTACTTTGTCAAAAACAGGGTCTAACAGTAATCCTATAGTTGCGAAGACCCCAGAAGATAGTATAAACATACTTATATTTATGTTAATTACAAAAGCCAAAACTATTACAAAAAAGCTAAAAAAGTTAAAAAAAGGTAAAAACCCTAAAATCATACCTAAAACAAAAGCGAGACTTATCTGCCATGGGGCTTGATTTGAATTTAAAGCTTTTAAAAGTTTAAAAATGTAGTTCATCTCTTGTTTTCTTTGTTTTTCTTTTAGTATATCATAGGAAACAGTTAGTCTTCTAAGGTAGAAATATCTCCTAACGGCATTCCTAGCTCTTTTGCCCTTAGTATTCTTCTCATTATCTTACCGCTCCTTGTTTTTGGGAGTTTGTCTACAAACTCTATTTCGTCAGGAACAGCTAAAGAGCCAAGTTCATTTTTGACATGTAGCTTTAACTCGGTGAGCAGATTCTCTGAAGATTCATATCCTTGTTTAAGTATTACGAAAGCTTTTATAGATTCTCCTTTTATGTTGTGAGGTTTTCCTATGACTGCGGCTTCTGCTACAGCTTTATGGGATACTAGGGCGCTTTCTACTTCTGCTGTTCCAATTCTGTGTCCTGATACATTTATAACATCATCAGCTCTTCCTAGTATCATTATGTATCCGTCTTCATCTTTTGTTGCAAGGTCTCCAGAGAAATACATATGGTCTATTTCTGTCCAGTACTTTTCGAATCTCTCTGGTTCTCCCCAGCATGTTCGAAGGGCAGAAGGCCAAGGTTTTTTTATAACTAGATACCCTACAGTGTTGACTTCTACTGGTTTTCCATCTTTGTCCACGATTTGGGCTTCTATACCAAAGAATGGTTTTCCAGCTTTTCCGGGTTTTTGGGGGTAGGCTGGAACAGTTGTTATCATGTGTCCCCCTGTTTCGGTCTGCCACCAAGTATCTACTATGGAACATTGCTTTCTTCCTATATTCTCATAGTACCAAATCCAAGCTTCTGGATTTATAGGCTCTCCTACAGACCCTAGTATCCTTAGTGAAGAGAGGTCATATTTAGCCGGCCATTCTTCCCCATATTTCATAAACAATCTTATGGCTGTAGGAGCTGTATAAAAGATGTTTACTCGGTATTTTTCTACTATAGACCACCATCTTCCCGGGTCTGGGTAGTCTGGAGCGCCTTCTGCTATAACAGAGGTCGTTCCTACAGACAAAGGTCCATAAACCATATAACTATGCCCAGTTATCCAACCGGGGTCGGCGGTACACCAGAAAATATCATCTTCGTGTATATCGAAAACGTACTTTGTAGTTACGTGGGTGTAGAGATTGTAACCACCTATTGTGTGGAGTACACCTTTTGGTTTTCCAGTAGACCCCGAAGTATAAAGGATAAAAAGCGGGTCTTCTGCGTCCATCTCTTCTGGCTTACAGTCTGGGGAACTATCTTCTATGAGGTTATAAAAGTCTATCTCTCTATCTTGAAGCTCTATCTGGTCTCCTTCTCTATGTAAAACAACTACTTTTTCTACAAAATCTATCTGCTCTACAGCTTCGTCTACTACTGATTTTAGGTCTATTTTTTTTCCTCTTCTTTTTGTCCATGTAGAAGTAAATACAATTTTTGCTTTTGCATCTTCTATACGCATTTTTAGGGCATTTGCACTAAATCCTGCATAAACAACGGAATGAATAGCTCCTATCCGTGCGCATGCTAACATCACAGCTAGCTGTTCTATAACTAACGGCATATATATAACAACTCTATCTCCTTTTTTAACTCCAAGAGATTTAAGACCATTTGCTATTTTGTTAACTAGCTCTAAAAGTTCTCCGTATGTAATCTTTTTTTCTTGGTTGTCTTCGTTTGTGTATATGTAAGCTACTTTGTTTCTTCTTCCTTCCTCTACATGTCTGTCTAAACAGTTGTATGTTATGTTTAATTTTCCACCAATAAACCACTTGTAGTAAGGGAAGTTCCACTCAAAGACTTTGTCCCATTTCTTGAACCATTTTAGTTCTGATTGTGCCATTTTAGCCCAGAATTCTTCAGGGTTTTCTATGGACTGCTGATACATCTGGTCAAATTGTTCTTTTGTTATTAAAGCTTTATCCAACACTCTTTTTGGTGGATAGTACACTTTTTCTATTTTTAGTAAAACTTCATCTCTTGGGTCTGCCATTTTATCCCTCCTTGATGAAAAACTTTTCAATATTAAACATAAACAATTAAAATTTTATGGCAATTTGGGTAGTTTAATTTTTGTATTTTAGATATTTTTCTTTTAGCCAACCTATTAGGAACTTGTTTTTTGTTCTACTGTAGTATTTGACTTTTACCCAGCCGTTTTTCCCTTTTTCTAAGACTATAACTTCATAACCTCTTGGTATGACTGCAAGGATTTTTGCACCGGGTACAGGTTTTTCTCTTAGGTTTAGGGCTGGGACATTTATGTAGGCGATTCTTTCTTTTTTCTTGACTTTTTTGGTAACAGGTTTTTTCTTTGGCTTTGGTTTTGGTTTTGGCTTTGGAGGGATTTCTTCTTCTATTATTGGAGTTTTTGCTACCTTTTTAGGTTTGATAGAGGTTAAGGATTTCTTCTCTACCCAACCTGTTATTCCCGGTGGGTTTATCTCGACTTTGTAGTAGTTCTCGGTATGGGCTAATGGATTTAGTTCGGTAGATTTTTCAATGTCTATGATTTTTGTGCCTTTTGGAGAAAGTCTAAGAGCTGTTTTCTCTTTAGTCCATACTGTATGTTTTGAAACGATGTTTACTGGTTTTAGATACTTTTGCTCTATATATCCCATACAGTAACCTTTGCACAGTTCTTTACCGTATTTTGTTAAATCAACATAGTAGTAGTATTTGTTATCTATCTTTACTCGTGCTTCTGGTTTTATCTCTATCCCTTCTGGTAATTTTCCAGAGCTTTCTATCATAAACGGAGATATAAGGATTTTTGCTCCTTTTAATACTATGTAAGTCTGTCTTACTGTTTCATAATCAACTTTTGTTATGTATTCTTCTTTTACCCAACCTTTTCCCACAGGGGTTTTTACATAGTAGGTTTTTAGGTAAGGGGCATAATATATACCTTCTAATGCCATACCTCTTATCAGTTTTGCCAGTTTTTTTCCTTTTGGAGAGTCTAAAAGAACAGCTTCTTTAGCTGTAACTATATAAAAGTCTGTGTTCTTTTCGAGTTTTGCGATATTACCACTTTTTATCCAGCCATGTTTTTTCCCAACTTTTATCAGTGCGGCTTTTAAGTCTGGAGATAACAGTATACTTTTGGTATCCAAGATAGTTCCTGCTGATATGTTTCCTATCTTTTTAACAAACTTTGGAGATTTGTATATAGATGTTTCCTCAAAAACGACTACTGGGTTTAGGACTTTGTACAGGGTGTCATATTTTCCTTTTATCAATTTTCCTTTTATGTTTTTATCTGGAACGAAAATTTCGTTAAACAGGACATCTACTTCTACATATGTTCCTACTGGTAGTTTCACTTTCGTTCCAGAGTAAGTTACTATTTGGGCAGGAGCTACAATAATCGCTGAAAAATATCCATCTCCTAGACTGAATATTTTTATGTCTGAATCGTTACTTCCAGCGGCTATTATCCTTTGGGTAGGAGAGAATTTTACAACTGTTACATAAGAACGAAATGCCTGTTTTGATTTTATATCTTCACCTGTTTGTATATTCCATATATGAATACTATTGTCCCAGTGTGCCGTCGCTAGAAAACGACTATCTTTAGAAAAGTCCACAGAGTTTACGAAAAGGGCTGGACTTTGAAATTTTTTATATATAAGCCATTTTTTTGTATCCCACACATTTATGGTATTGTCCCAACCTCCAGAAGCTACATATTTTCCATTCCTAGAGTAGGCTACACTTTTTGCAATATCATTATGGGCGGCTAGTGTTTTTAGCAACTCTCCTTTATGAACACTCCATACTTTTACTGTTCTATCACTACTAGCTGAAACTAGATATTTTCCATTTGGAGAGAAAGCTAATGAATTTATTGCATCTGTATGACCTTTTATCTCATTTACTAGTTCTGCTAATTCGTAATCGAAGATGAATATTTTTTTATCTATCCCAGCGGCGGCTAGCAATCTATCTGTAGGAGAGAAAGCAACGTCATTAATATACGAAAAAATGCCTTCTATCGTAGTCAAAAGTTCACCAGTTTTAAAGTCCCATATATTTATAGAACCGTCCCAACTCCCAGTAGCTATATATTTACCATCTTTCGATATATCAACACTAGTAACTGTATCTGCATGTCCTTCTAGAGTTTTTACTAATTTCATTCTCTTTAAATCCCATATTTTTACAGTTTTATCAGCACTGGTAGAGATTAGATATTTTCCAGTTTTGCTAAAAACAAGGTCATTTACCGCATCTGTGTGACCTTTTAGGGTTTTGATTTCTTTTAGTTCAGAAGATAACTCTAACTTTTTTACATCTGGGAGTTTTGCAGACCTGTCTTTTATAAAAGTCTTTGTTATCTCTTCTTTTGGGATTTTTAATGTTTCTTCTTTTTTTGGTTTTTTTTCTTCTTCTTCTAACTCAAAATACTCTTTTTTAAATTCTTTGGCTTTCTTCTGGATTGTACCGCAAGAAGAAATAAAAACAATTAAAAATGCGATTATTATAGACCTCATGTTATCCTCATTTTGTATGTTAATAAAATTATTATAAATTATAATCTGTTTAGATTTTGTGAGGGAATATATATAGTGAAAAAAAAGGTAAGACCTACTTCTAGTATGGTTAGACAAGCTTTGTTTAACATCTTAGGTCAGATAGAAGGAAAGGAGTTTTTAGACCTTTTTGCTGGAACAGGTAAAATAGGAACAGAAGCATTTAAAAAAGGGGCTAAAAGTGTGATTCTTGTAGAAAGAGACAGACATATATGTAAATCTATAAGAGATACAATACCAAAAGATGAAAAACTCAAAGTTATATGCTCTGATGCCCTTTCCTTTTTGAAAAGAAATAAAGGAAAATTTGATATTATTTTTGCAGACCCTCCTTATGATTATAAGGCTTATGATAGACTAATAAATCTGGCTATAGCCAACTTAAAACAAGACGGAGTTTTTATTTTAGAACATAGAAAAGACAAAAATTTTGAAGCTGATGATAAGAGAGTTTACGGAGATACAGCAATTTCTTTTTGGAGAAAAGAATGACCACAAAACTATGTATATACCCGGGAACATTTGACCCAGTACATCTTGGTCACTTGGACATAGTGAAAAGGGCTTTGAATATCTTTGAAACAGTGGTAGTAGCTATAGCAGAGAACCCCAAAAAAGAACCGCTGTTTACGATACAAGAGAGAGTACAGATGTTTAAACGCTCTGTAGAAGAGTATAAAGATAGGGTAATAGTAGAATCCTTTTGCGGATTACTTGTAGATTTTGCCAAAAAGTACGATACAAAAATAATAATAAGAGGAGTTAGACTTTTTACAGATTTTGAGTACGAGTTACAGATAGCTATGACCAATTACAAACTAGATGAAGTTGAAACCTTTTTTATGATGCCGTCTCAAGAACTTATACATATAAGCTCTACAATAGTAAAAGATATAGCTTACCATCATGGAGACGTTTCCCAGATGGTTACCCCATATGTAGCAAAAAAACTTAGAGAGAAATTCTATGAAGAAAATGTATAAGATTTTTCTTATCTTTATAGCTTTGGTCTTTGGGTGTACTCTAAAAAAAGAAGCTACAGAAACAACAGGACATATATACTGTGTAAAAGAGTTAAAAATCCCTACAGCAGAAGCTACTGCGTTAGATGTCTTTAATAAATTCATCTCTGATGCTATCTTGATGGCAGGTAATAGGATAGAGTGTTCAGATAGAACTACGAGATTTATCGCTATAGATATAAAAAAAATATCTTTTCACGAGATAGGGTACTCTAGCGCCCAAAGAGCGACTATATACAAAATGAATATAAGACTACACCTAAAAGTTGAAAATATAAACGGAGATACTATATTAAGCAAAATGATTAGAGAAACAACTCAATACGTAGGAACAGGTCTAAGAGCAGATTTTGAGAAAAGATATGCTCTAGAAGACCTTGCTAGACTATTAGAGATAAGAATATATTCTCTACTAAAGGAGTAACATGAAGACCAAAGAACAAAACCTTATAAAATTAATAAAAAATTTCAACATAGAAGATTTGGACACTATAAACCTTGTATACGGGAAAGAAAATTTTTTAAAAAAACAATTAGTAGAAAAGATAAAAACTCAAAAAAATTCAGGCTTTCATTTCTTTTGGGGAGATGATTTACAGATACCCCAACTAAAAGATGTATTTTCTAATTCTAGCCTGTTCTCTTCAGGAGATATAGTGATTATATGGGATATAAATCAGTTTATTCAAAAACTTTCTAAAAAACAGTTAGAAGAATTTTTAGAACTTCTCAACACAGTAACCCCTCCAGACAAACTAGTCTTGGTCTCTCTCCAAGAGAAGATACCCAAAAAAGAGCCATATAAAACTATACTAGAAAAAGCAAACATATATACAGCACCTTCGCTGTCCTCAAAAGCCTTTATGGTATCAGTTAAAAAAAAGATAGAAAAAGAAGGACTAAAGATAGATGACGATACCCTTTTGTACCTTTTGTCAAAGCTAAAGAAAGACCTCTACCATGCAAAACAAGAAATAGAAAAGCTTATCATTTACACTAAAGAAAAAAAATCAATAGAAAAAACAGATATAGACCAGATTGTATATCCAAAGATAGAAGAAAATGTTTTTAGTTTTATAGATAAGTTCTTTAAAAAGGAAGAAGAAGTTCTAGAGATTTTTCAAGCTTTGATTCAAACTTCCCATCACCCCTTTGAGATACAATCGATGATACTTACCTATGCAAACAGACTTTTAATGATAAAAACAATGCAAAAACAGAACATACCACATGAAAATATTTTTCAAAAATTAGGCATAAATCACCCTTTTATGAAAACCAACCTAAAAAAACTAGCCCAAAACTTAGAAGAAAATCAGCTCATAGACTTAATAAGAGAACTATACGAACTAGAGATAAAGCAAAAAGTAAGATTTGAAGAGCCTTCTACATCTTTTGAGGAGTTTTTGATAAAATGGCTGAAGCTTATAAACTAAACATAAGACCCACCACTTTAGATGAATACATAGGACAAGAACATATTAAAGAGAATTTAAAAGTTTTTATAAAAGCCACCCAAAAAAGAAATAGCTATCTAGACCACATATTACTTGCGGGTCCTGCTGGTTTAGGAAAAACTACCCTAGCCCAGATAGTAGCTAACGAACTCCAAGTTCAGTTAAAAATAACATCAGGAAACATTCTAGATAAAAAAGGAGACCTAGCTGGTATACTTACATCTCTTGATGAAGGAGATATTCTATTTATTGACGAAATTCACAGATTAAACCCGTCTATAGAAGAGACTCTCTATTCTGCTATGGAAGATTTTAAAGTAGACATCATTATAGGAAAAGGAAAAACAGCACGCTCTATAAGAATAGAAATCAAACCATTTACTCTTATAGGAGCAACTACAAGAACAGGACTGCTTACAGCACCTTTGCTATCTAGATTTGGAATAATTTTAAATTTCGATTACTATTCAGTAGAATCTTTAAAAGAGATAGTCAAGAGAACAGCGAAAATATTAAACACCCCTATAGATGAAAAATCAGCAGAAGAGATAGCAAAACGCTCTAGAGGAACTCCAAGGATAGCAAACAAATTAGTTAAAAGAGTAATTGATTTTGTTACTATAAAACATAATAGTAAACTAAACCTCCAAAACACGATAGAAGCTTTTGAATTTTTAGGGATTGACAAGTACGGATTAAATCCCTTAGATAGGAAATACCTCCATATCTTGATAGAGCTATTTAACTGCAAACCAGTGGGTATAAATACAATATCTATGGCATTAAACGAAAACAAAGAAACAATAGAAGAAATGATAGAACCATACCTGTTAAGAATAGGAATGATAGATAAAACACCAAAAGGAAGAGTTCCTACAAAAAAGGCGGTAAATCATATAAAATCAATATAAACAAGAGTTTTTCAGTGTAGAATATCTTAAGTTAGAGTATAGATGAAAGAGGTGAATATTTATGTGGTATTTAGTTTATGAAGATTATGATGATTTCTTTTTTGGGGAAAAAGCACCTTTAAAAGTACCAAAAGAATTTAAAACATTAGAAGATATTAAAACTTTTGCAAAAGAAAATTCTTTAGAGTTAATACAAAAAAGTGATTCTGTGATAGAACTTTATCTAAAAACACCTGAATATACAGCTAGATACGAACAAGGATAAAAAAGCCCTGCCTTTGGAAGCACAGGGCAGAAGGAAGGCTATGGGTAACCAGCACCTTCCTTTACCTCCACAGGAGGGTAAGCTTTTTGGTTATCACCGGGCTTTAGTTTAAATCCTCTATACATATAGATAGAGTATGCTTCTAACGCTTTCATCTCTTCACTGTCTTCTGGAAGAGTTTTACCCTCAAGGGGTATTTGGATACACCAGTTTATCATCTCTCTAAGGGTTGCAACTTTTCCTACATTCTCTTGAAATTTAGGGAATGTGTGAGGATTAGAATTTGCCGCATCAGGGTGACAGTTTGCACAGGATAGACCGTTTGTTCCAAGTTTCTCACTATGCCAAAGCTCATCTCCTTTTTTTACAAGATTAATTAATTCTTCATTCATAAGTTTTAAATCTTCTTCTGAAAGGGGAGGTTTACCTAATGAGCTGTTTACAAATATTAAACTTGAAATAGCCAAGGCAAAAACACCTGTTAATATGTATCTTTTATTTTTCATTGCTATTTACCTCCTTATAGTGATATTCCATTTTTTAAATCTTTTGGAATTAAATCAGCCCATTCCTTATATTTAAGTAGCCCAAGGAATGTATCATCTATATAAGTTGTAGCAAAACCTACTCCATCATATATATCTCCCGGGTCTGCTCTGTTCATAACTATCTGCGGATATGGAAGTTCAACAGGTGGATACGGCCAAGGCCAAGATGTAGCAAGGTTTCCTATGTGAACCATATTATCTGTTCTGTTATACACTACTTGGTGTACGTGTCCGTGAATAGCTATGACTTTTTCAAATTTTGATAAAATCTGTCTTATAGCATCTGCATCTTTTGTCTGAAAGTTCCAGCGTGGATAGTAGTTCCATAAAGGAGAATGGGTAAATATAACAATTGGAGTATCTGGGGATAAATTCTTTACATCTTTTTCAAGCCATCTAATCTGTTTTTCTCCAACTCCCCAAAGTCCACAAACATGGCATTCAAGCTCTGCAATAGCAAGCATTCTCTCCCACGGCGTCATACCCTTAGCTGTCCAGTAATCTTCTACAAGAATTGAGTTTAGTCCTATAAAGTGAACTCCATTGTGATTAAAGCTCCAATATGGTGAGCCAAAAAGCTCTTTCCAGAATTTACCTAAATCTAAATACCAGTCGTGTTCTCCGGGAATAATTTTATAAGGAATTCCTGCCTTTTTTAGCCTGTCAAGGATTTTTTTGCCTTTTAACAACTCCTCTTTTTTACCGAAATTTGCAAGGTCCCCTATAAACACTACAAAATCTGGTTTTGGTCTCATTTTAACAACATCAGAAACAGCTCTTTCAAGGGTTTTATCAAACCTGTGGTTAGGAGCTTCATACAGATGGGCATCTCCTATAACAGCAAAATTAAACGGTTTTACCTTTGAACTTTTTAGGGGATTTGCCTGTGCAACATTAACAAGACCAACCAAGGGTGAGAAAGCTGAAGCTGTGAAAGCTGTAAGTCCAGCAGTAGCAGATAACTTAAATAGATTTCTTCTTGAGATTTTCATTTTAATATACCTCCTTTAATAATTTTTGTCGTAATCAGGTAGTTCTGGTTCTTCTACAAAAGGCACATTTTCACAGGTTAGAGCCTTTAAAAATGCAATAAGTGCCTTTTTTTCAGCTTTGGTTAAATTTAGAGGTTTTAGCCTTGGGTCTTTATTAGGAACATCTCCACCTCCTTTGTTATAAAACTCCACCACTTCTTGTAGCGTTTTAAACGCACCATTATGCATATACGGAGGTGTCAGAGCCACATTTCTTAGAGTTGGGGTTTTAAAACTTCCCTTATCTTTTGGGTTTTTTGTTAGGAAGTATCTACCAAAGTCTCTATCAATCTTTTCTGGGTTTTCAAATCCAGCTTGAATTAAAACAAAGTTCCTTGTTATTTTTGTTAAAACTTTGTCTTCTGCCTTACTTTTAGGAACACCTGTTATGTGAAACTGGTTATCAGTTAAATTTGCTCCATTGTGGCACTGGATACAGCCTGCTTTTCCTGTAAACAGTTTCAAGCCCAGCTTTTGTTTTTCTGTTAGGGCATTTTTATCACCTTTTAGATATTTATCAAGGGGAGTATCATTACATACTATTGTTCTTTCAAAAGAGGCTATCGCTTTTACAGTATTTTTTAGGTTTATCGGGTTTGGTTCATCTGGGAAAGCCTTTTTGAACATCTGGCGGTATTTTGATATGGCTTTAAGTCTTTCTATCATTAAATCGTAATGTAGGTTCATCTCAAAAGGGGATAAAATTGGTTTTTCTGCTTGCTCTTCTAAACTTTTTGCCCTACCGTCCCAAAATTGCAATGTGTTATATGCAGAGTTTAAGATAGTTGGAGAATGCCTAAAATGTTCATTCCCCGGATATGCAGGAGATAAAACTTGATTTTTACCCCACGCGTCCTGTGGCGTATGACAAGTGGCACAGGAAGTACTGCCGTCTCCTGAAAGTCTTGGGTCAAAGTATAAAAACTTGCCAAGCTCAACTTTTGCTGGTGTAGTAGGATTGTCTTTTGGCTGTGGTGGTTTATCTGGTAAAGGTTCTAATTTTAGATGCCCATCAGCCAAAGCAAGGGAAAATATTCCCATTCCTATCAAAGTAGATATTACCTTCTTCATCTTTTTTACCTCCTTTTATTCAATCTCAAATTTGACTTTCACTGTTTTATCTGGTTTTACACTCACAGTTATCTCGTCTTCTCCAAAACCTTCATGCCATAGTTTTAGCGTGTATGTTCCTGCTGGTACATTTTTTATTGTGAAGCTACCATTCTCGTCAGTTATTGCGTAGTAAGGATTAGAAGGAATTACTCCCCAAGAAATCATCCAGCCGTGAATACTACAAGTGATTTTTACTATTCCCGGTTTGTCAAGGACTACTTCGTCTACCATTCCTTGTTTGTGCTGGGATAGCTTGAAGATAGTTTCAAAATCTTGAACTCCTGTTGCTTCGTGTTTTACTGGGTCTTGATTTATCACCTTTAAGGTTGAACCAAAGTTCATAGCGAAAACCCTTGGGTGAAACTCACAATTTTTTTGAATAAGAGTTTTTTCTTCTTTTTTTCTTACTGTGATACCATCAATATAAACAACTGCGTTTTTGACCCCGTTGTTTTTACCAATTATATATACCTTGTCAATCTTAAAACCCTTTCCGCACACGTGTTTGTCTTTTGTTATCAGCTTTCTTCTGTTTTTAGGAACCTTGTCTCCCACAAAAAGAACAATCCCTTCTATCGTTCCTGTGCCTTTGTCAGCTATGGATTGAGAGCTGTTTGCCTGTGCAAGGTACTTAACATACTCAATTTCATAATGATGTCCTATCTGGATTTTTTCTTGGGATAGTACAGTGGAAACTCCAAATAGTAGGAATAGTAATGGCAAAGTTAATGTTTTAGGTATCATTTTTGCACCTCCTTAATATTGATAATAGTTATTATTACTTAATAATAATGATTACTATTTAAATAGTCAATCTTTTTTTAGAAAATTTGTAAAAGTCCTGTATAGATTAAGAGTGGTCTATCTTTGATAGATTTATTTTCTTGTCATCAAATTCGTTAAAATTTTGAACCAAAATTAGAATATTCCTACATTTATAGTAGAGGTTAAACAGCTTAATATTTGATTTTATTAAACAAAACATAAAATTATAGATTTTGGAGGTATCTAAAACTGAAGATTTTACAGGTTGTTGATGGAACAGGTTGGGGTGGTACAAAAGAACAGACCTTTCTATTGACAAGAGAGCTAAAGAAAAAGGGGATAGATGTTCATATGGCACTTTCCTCTAAATATACTCAAATGATAGAAAAGTTAAAACCTTATAAAGTCCCTTTACACTTTTTTGAACACGATGAAAAAACAAACAGAAAAAATCTAAGAAACTACATAAGATTAAAAAACATAATAGACCAAAACAGATTTGACATAGTGATAGGTAACTCTCCCCATTCTTTTGACTACATCAGAATCGTCAAACCTTTTTTAAAAACAAAGCCAAAAATCATAGCAGTTAAAAGGTCAGCAAGAGTTCCTAGCTTAATCTCTAAATGGTTCAAATATTCAATAGCTGATAAAATAGTGGTAGTATCAAAAGATGTATATGAAAATTTTAAAAAGATAAATTTTTTCCCAGAAAAACTTGTAGTTATAGAAAGTGGGATAGATTTAGAGAGATTTAAGCCCTTACCTGAAAAAAAAGAAGTTTTGAGAAAAAAGTTAGGTTTACCGCTGGACAAAAAAATATTTTTGAATGTAGCAAACTGGAATATAAAAGTAAAAGCACAGGACAAGTTAATAAAGGCTTTTTTTGACCTAAGATGTAAAGATTGCCTTTTGGTATTCGTTGGAAGAGGAACAGATATACATGCAAAAGAGTATGCAAAAAAGTTCAATATAGAAGATAGAGTCATAGGACTAGGATTTAGAGAAGATGTACCAGATATTTTAAATGCTTCAGATTTTTTTGTACTTTCTTCAAACTTAGAGGGAATAGCTGGAGCTTTACTCCAAGCGATGGCAACAGGAAAAGTTGTTTTGTCTACTTTGGCTGGAGGTATAGGAGAATATCTAAAAGATGGTATAAATGGTTTTGCCGTTCCTGTAGGCGACGTAAAGGGTCTTACCCAAAAAATGAAACAGATGTTAAATCTATCTAAAGAAGAGTATCAAAGAATCTCCCAAAATGCTATAAAAACTGCTAGAGAATATTCGATAGAAAGAACAACAGAAAAATATATAAAATTATTTAAAGAGCTTTTAGGAGAAACAACCAAAAATTGAGTGAAAAAATTTTTGTGATTTTTTATCACAAAATCTTACCAAAGTTTGGTTTTGATGTATATTACAAAACATTTGAACTAGAAATAAAAACAATAAAACGATTGTTTAAAGTTATTTCTCTAGAGGAAGCTTATTGGTACATAAAAGAAAAAAAACAGCCAGAAAAAACATCTGTAGTTATAACTTTTGACGATGGGTATGCAGACAACTTTGTCTATGCTTATCCAATTCTAAAAAAACACAGACTAAAAGCTACAATTTTTCCTGTATCTTCAAGAATACTAAAAGAGGACAGAATCAGACCAACTTTAGAAGACTACTGGAAAGGCTCTATATCTATCAATGAATTACACAAGCCCAAAACTATGGCACAGGCAAATTACGAGTTTTTGACAAAAGGGTGGTCTAACGATTTCTTAACTATCGGAGAACTAAACAAAATGAAAGATATATTTGAAATAGGTGGACATGCAAAAATTCATGCAAAAGTATTCTATAAAGAAGAAATAAAAGATTTTTACGATGGTAATAACGGACACTGGAGCTTACCGTATTCATACGGTAACTCTTACGATTTTTCCTCCTTAGAAGAGCCAACTGTAGGATTTCCTATTTTTCCAGACAAAAATAATCTTGCAGTAAAAAGAGGATTCCTTAAAAAGGAAGTGAAAGATTTTATAAAATCTTTTACACAAGATTTTTTCAAACATAAAAATTGGAAAGAAGCCCTAAAAAAAGAGTTAGAAAAAAATTTTCATTCTTTACTTGAGTTTGAAACAGAGGAAGAAAGAGAAAAAAGGATAAGATGGGAACTAGAAACATCAAAAAAAGAGTTAGAAGAATATACGGGAGAAAAGATAAAACATTTTTCTTATCCTTTTGGGCATTATGATAAAACTTTAAAAGATATAACAAAAGACTACTTTGAGACTGCATATACTACAGAAAAAGGAATCATAAATCCAACAAAAGAGATAGATATTTTGAGACTCCCAAGGATTGCAATAGCAAAAGATTTTTTTAGCTTTATAGATAAAATAGCAAGATTTGGAATTTTGCAATGAAGTTTGATAGGAAAACAAGACATGATATAGACGCGGTTTTTTCCAAATTGGAAACATCTATCCAGTTACTAAAAACAGAGTTATCAGACCAAGAAAAAGAAGCCGTTCTAAAAATAATGGATAATTCAGCCAAAAGATTAAAAACCTTTTGTAATGCATTACTAACCAGTTTTTTTGATATAGACCCTCAAAAAAAGGAGATAAATTTAGCAAAATACTTTGGAGTAAATGACAAATTTTTAATAATAGCAGACCCTAAAATCGTAGAAATATTGATAAATACAATCAAAAATTTGAACAAATCACCAGATTTAAAAATTAAAATAATCAACAATAAACTAAAAATAGAAGGAAACTTCTATCCTAATGATAATCTCGAAAAGTTTCTATTGGAATTTATAAAAATGTATCAAAATTAATACATGTTAAAATAGATGTAGCAAAAAACTACATTTCGATTGAGAAGGGCAGATGAAAATACTACTTATTGATGACGATAAGGATTTTTTACAGCTCACAGCAATAAAATTAAACAAAGAAGGTTTCAATGTAGACAAAGCAGAAAACCTAGAAGAAGCAAAAAGTCTACTTCAAAAAAACTCTTATGAACTCATATTATTAGACCAATACATGCCAGATAGAGAAGGTATAGACGCCATAAATGAGATAAAAGAGATAAAAAAAGAGATACCCATCGTCATAATGACAGCTTACGGAAATGTCCAAGATGCAGTAGAAGCGATTAAAAAAGGAGCTTTTTATTACATATTAAAACCTATAGATATAGAAGAATTGAGATTAATAATAGATAAAATTCACCATATAACAAATCTAAAAAAAGAAATATCTACACTGAAAGAGATAATAGAAACAGACTTTATTGCAGAAAGTCCAATAATGAAAACTATTCTAAAGAATGCTGAAAAAATAGCTCCCTTTGACATAACCGTGCTAATAACTGGAGAAAGCGGAACAGGAAAAGAAATGCTAGCAAAATACATACACAAAAAAAGTAAAAGAAAAAACAAACCTTTTATAGCAGTAAACTGTGGAGCTATACCGAGAGACTTACTAGAATCTGAACTGTTTGGCTATGAAAAAGGAGCTTTTACCGGAGCTACACATGCCAAAAAAGGATTAATAGAGGAAGCAAATGGAGGTACATTATTTTTAGACGAAATAGGAGAACTTCCTCTAGATTTGCAGGTAAAGTTACTTAGAGTTTTAGAAGAAGGAGAAATAAGACCCTTAGGAAGCACAAAATCAAAAAAAATAGATGTAAGATTTATAGCCGCAACAAACAGAGACTTGGATAAAATGGTAAAAGAAGGAAGATTTAGAGAAGATTTGTACTACCGATTAAATGTAGTTAGGTTACATATACCTCCTCTTAGAGAAAGAAAAGAAGATATACTTCCATTAGCTAGATTTTTTATAAAAAAATACTCATTAAAATATGGAATACCAGAGAAAAAATTATCTAAAAAAGCACAAAATCAACTTTTAGAGTATGGTTGGGAAGGAAATGTGAGAGAATTACAGCACTTAATTGAAAAAACATTAATCCTCAATGAAAACGAAACGATAAATCAGTTTAACATCTCCCAAAGTTCTAACCTTATAAGACCCTATAAAGAGGAAAAAGAGAGATTCGAAAAAAACTATATAAAGAAACTTTTAGACTTTACAAATTGGAATATCTCTAAAGCCTCAAAGCTATCTGGAAAAACTAGAGCAGAAATATACAGAAAGATAAAAAAATATAATCTTACTAAAGATGTATCAACTTGATACAACAAGCTATATATTCTTAAGTATTTGAAATGATTCATAAAAAACAAATAAACCCTTAAATATATGTACTATTTTGATTCATGAGAGTATTTTTAACTCCTGTTATTTACCTTCTATAGGCTGGCACAAAATTTGCACAACTAATTCTCTGGAAGGATAAATAAACACCATAGGAGGTTTTAAAGATGAAGAAACTTTTATCAATGTCTTTGCTCGCAGGGGGAGCTTTTCTCTACTCGTGCGGCGGAGGTTCAGGCGGTAGCGATGTAGCCACTATAGAAGGAAGTATAAATACTGCCCAACTCTCTTCTCAATCTATAGATGTAGGTAGCGTGGAAATCGGATATATATCTGCTTTAGCTCTAAGGAAAGACGGTACACCTAGAATAACTGTGAGTAGGATTAATGACGATGGAAGCTTCAGACTCAAGTTAGCAAAAAGACTAAAGTACTCATTTATCCTATATGATAAAGATGCAATACCTATACTTGCTATCAAAAAAGGTAACTACAATGCTTTTACAGTTCTAGATGATGGTGTACTTACTGTTTCTCTAGCTGACACAAATAATGATGGTAAACCTGACTTAGTAAATGTAAGCTATGATGATTCTATAGAGCCATCTAACGGAGACTACGATGATAGTAATAACGATGGTATACCTGATAGAGCCGAAAACATAAACGTCAACTCCAATGACAACTACAACAGCAATTCAAATAGCAATAGCAACTCAAACAGCAATTCCAACTCCAATGACAATTACAACGGCAATTCAAACAGTAACAGCAACTCTAACAGCAATTCTAACTCTAACGACAACTATAACAGCAATTCAAACAGCAATAACAACTCAAACAGCAATTCCAACTCCAATGACAATTACAACGGCAATTCAAACAGCAATAGCAACTCTAATAGCAATTCTAACTCTAACGACAACTATAACAGCAATTCAAACAGCAATAGCAACTCTAATAGCAATTCTAACTCCAATGGCAACTACAACAGTAATTCAAATAGTAATATGAACTCAAACTATAATTCTAATAGTAACAGCAATTCCAACTATAACTCCAATAGCAATAGCAATTCTAACTATAACAGCAACTCTAATAGCAATTACAATTCCAACAGTAACAGTAATTACAACAGCAACTCCAACATGAACTCAAACTATAACAGTAATAGCAACAGCAACTCTAATTCTAATTACAACTCAAACAGCAACTCAAACTACAACAGTAACTACAACAGCAATTCTAACTACAACAGCAACTCAAACAGTAATTACAATTACAACTATAACTCTAATATGAACTCAAACTACAATAGTAATAGCAACTCAAACTACAACAGTAACTATAATTCAAACAGTAACTACAATTACAATGGCAACAGCAACTCAAACTATAACTCTAACTCCAACTCAAACAGTAACTACAACTCCAACTATAACAGTAATTCCAATTACAACTCTAATAGCAACTCCAATTATAACAGTAACTATAATTCCAACTACAACAGCAACTATAACTACAATAGTAATAGCAATGACAACTATAACTACAACTATAATTCAAACGATAACAGCAACTACAACTCTAATTACAACTCTAACTCCAACGACAACTATAACTACAATTACAATTCAAACGATAACTGGAATTACAACTACAACCACAATGACAATGACAATGATAACGACAACTACAACTACAACTGGAATCACAACGATAATGAAAACGAAAACGAAAATGAAAACTATAATTGGAATTGGAATTATAACGGATAAACCAGCATTATATAAGGAGGTATAAAATGAAAAAATTTCTATATGCATCTTTACTCGCAGGGGGAGCTTTTCTCTACTCCTGCGGGAGTTCTTCTAGTGATGGTGGGGTTGCTACTATAGAAGGAACGATAGATACCGCTCAACTCTCTTCTCAATCTATAGATGTAGGTGGCGTAGAAATAGGATACATATCTGCAATGGCTGTTAGAAAGAATGGAAAACCTCATGCGGTTACAGATGATATACAAAGTGATGGAAAATTTTATCTAAAACTTAAAAAGAGACTAAAGTACTCATTTGTTCTATATGATAAAGACGGTAACCCTTTATTAGCTGTAAAAAAAGGTAACTACAATGCCTTTACAGTTCTAGATGATGGTGTGCTTATAATAAAATTATCAGATGTAGATTATGATGGTAAACCTGACTTAGTTGATGTAACTTATGATGATTCTATAGAACCGTCTAGTGATTCAATAACAGATGATAATGGCAATGGAATCCCTGATTATTTAGAAAACATGAACTTTAATTCAAATGATAACTCTAACAGTAATTCTAACTACAATGGTAACTCTAATAGCAATTCTAACTCCAACGATAATTACAACAGTAATTCAAATGATAACTACAATGGTAATTCAAATAGCAATTCTAACTCTAATGATAACTACAACGGCAACTCAAATAGTAATAGTAACTCTAACAGTAATTCCAATGACAATTACAACGGCAACTCAAACTACAACAGTAACTACAACTCCAACTATAATAGCAACTCTAACTCCAATTCAAATGACAACTACAATGGAAACTACAATGATAACTACAACTACAATAGCGGTATGGGTTCTCAAACAGACTATACTGTACTTGCTTGGAATGATTTAGGAATGCACTGTATGGACTCTGATTATTCTGTATTTTCGATACTTCCTCCATACAACACACTTATCGCTCAAGTTGTAAGAAAAGGACATGAGCCAGATAAATTAGATGAAACACAGGTAGATGTATATTATGAGCCTACTCCAGACCCATTTACAGGTTCTATTAATACATACAGCGCAGGAAAAACAAACTTCTGGGAATATGTTTATGCATTATTCCAAGTATCTCTTCAACCAGATGTGGGACTAAAGGGCAAAAAAATGTCTCCAGACCCAGAGCCTTTAGAGTATGACCATCATTGGAATTGGTTCACAGCAGAAGGTATACCAATAACTCCTTATGACGACAACATGAAGAAAAACTTCTACCCACTTATGAAAGTAGTAGCAACAGACAAATCTGGAAACGTTCTTGCTACTACAAGAACAGTATTACCTGTAAGTGATGAAATGACATGTATAGAATGCCACGGCTCTAACTCTGGTTATACTGATGCTATGCCTTCCTCTGGTTGGGAGAATGACCCAAACAAAGAAAAAGACTATAGATGGAATATCCTAAAACTACATGACGATAAACATGATATAACTCCTTATCTTCCTGACTTACAGGCAAAAGGTTACACATACCAAAGCACCTTATATGACACTGCAAAAAGTGGAACACCTGTGCTTTGTGCCGCTTGTCACAAATCTAACGCTCTTCCGGGGACAGGAGTCGCAGGAATTCCTCCTCTAACACAGTCTATACATTCAAGACACGCGTATGCTATAGACCCTAAAACAGGCTTAAGACTTAATGACATTAACAATAGAGGCTCTTGTTATAAATGTCACCCGGGTGAAGAGACCCAATGTTTAAGAGGAGCTATGGGAAGTGCAGGAATTCAGTGTCAAGATTGCCATGGAAGTATGAGCATCGTTGGTAAAGCAGGAAGAGAAGGTTGGCTTGATATGCCTACATGTCAAGCATGTCACTACGATGGAAAAAGAGAGCTAAAAGCTATAGTGAACGGTCAGTTTGTAGAGCCTTCTGATAAAACATTTGCAACAAATCCAGATACTCCTATGCCCGGTTACAGCTTATACAGATTTAGCAAAGGACACGGCGGTATAAAATGTGAAGCTTGCCACGGTTCTACACACGCTATATATCCAAGTTCTCATGAAGGAGACAATCTACAAAGTATCCAGCTCCAAGGATACAAAGGAACTATAACAGAGTGTTTCGTATGTCACGGAAACAATGTCCCTCTAACTGCTGACGGTGGACCTCATGGAATGCATACTATAGGTCAAAAGTGGGTTGACGAACATGAAGAATACGCAGAAGACGGTAGATACAAAAGCTGTGCAAAATGTCATGGTAATGATTACAGAGGAACATATCTATCTGAAGTAAAAACAACCAAAACATTTAGAACAGAATGGGGTACCAAAACGTTCCAAGCAGGACATAAAATTAGTTGTTATGACTGTCACAATGGACCTGATTATGATGACTAAGATACCTCCAAAATCTCTCTGGGGCTTTCCGCCCCCCTTTTTTTATACTAAAATTTATTAGTTTAATTTTTTATTCATCTATAAGGAAAATATTGAAGGCAAAACTCATATACACATTTATTTTAATTTTTATACTGATAAGTATTCCTTCTTATTCTCAAGATAAACTCATAGATTACCAATTTGGTAGGGGTCTAAAAATAAAAGGGATTCCTTTTAGGATTGGAGGTTACTTTGCTTTAAAATACCGCTGGACAAATGATGAAGAATTTGAATTTAACATAGAAAACCTTGCACTCCTATTATACGGAAACATAACAAAAAGAAGTAATTTTTTCTTGGAAGTTGAAGCTAGAAACTTGTATGTAAAAAAAAGAGAGATTAAATATGACTATGAGGATTATGAAGAAGATGATGATGAATACGAGTATGATGAAGAACATGAACATTGGGAAGTAGAAGTAGAAAGAGATTTCAACATAAACCCGGAAATAGAGAGGATATTTTTTGATTATCTATTCTCTGACGCCTTACGCTTTAGAATTGGAAAATTTATCACACCTATAGGATTGTGGAATCCTATCCATATACCTCCTCTTAAATGGACTTCTATAGACCCTCCTGCCGCAACAGAATTTTTCCCTATTTTTACAACAGGAGTACGGCTATTTGGTTTATTACCTTTCCAACAAAACAGCTGGGAATATTCTATTTTTGCACAAAAGACAAAAGGTATAGATGACAGAAACAATAATGTACGGACTGATGATTTTTATGGAACAGAGATAAGAAAATATTTTTCAGATTCATCTTTAGGTTTTGCTTTAGGCTCCTTTAAAGACTTATCTATAGACAGTTATGTGAAATTTTTTAGTACGAGTATAGATATACCTTTTAGAAGATTTCGCTTCATGTCTGAAATCATTTATGGAACAGAAAAAGGAACAACACAAACCTATCAAAGGTTAGCTTATTACATTCAAGGTATTTTAAGAGTGTTTTCAAAAAATTATCTCATTCTTAGAAATGATTATTTTAACAGTGAGAAAAAAGATAAAAATATAAAAGCCCTATTGATTGGGTGGAACTACAGACCCTTATATCCTATTTCACTAAAAATAGAGGGGCAGTTTAGGAGGGATAGTATAGCAGGGGATATTTTGGAGTTTGCGGCTTCATTTTCTTTGCTTTTTTAGAAGAATGAAAAAAATAAATATAATATTAGTCTTTTTAATATGCTTTTTAGCTTTAAAACCCTCTCTTTCCCAAGAACTTTTAATTATAGCCAATAAATCCTTACCAGTAGATTATGTATCAAAAAGAGACATAAAATTAATCTATCTAAAGAAAAAACTTTTTATCAAGTACGTAAGGGTAATTCCTGTAAATCTCCACCCGTTTAATCCATTACGGGATATATTTAATAAATATGTATTAGGAATGGACGAAGAACAGTTAGCTTTATATTGGAACGAAATGTATCTAAGAGGTATAGACCCTCCTATAGTTCTAAAATCTCAAAAGGCGGTAGTTAGATTTGTATCAAAGGTAGAAGGAGCTATAGGATACATAACTCCAAAATATCTGAACAATACAGTAAAGGTTATTTTGAGGATTAAGATAGATGAAAACTAAAACAGTACTCATCATCGATGATGAAATAGAAAATAGGAAACTTCTAAAGATTATCTTAAAAAAATTAGATATTAACTTAAATATCCTAGAAGCAGAAAACGCATCACAAGCATTAGACATACTAAAAACGATACCTGTAAGCTTAGTACTTTTAGATATTCTACTTCCAGATATGAACGGAGTTCAGATACTAAAAAGTATAAAAAAAGATGTTACTGTGATTATCGTTACAGCTTTAGAAAAAGATGAACTAGAATTAGAAGGTAGATACATCTTCGTACAAAAACCTATAAATGTCCAAAATCTAATTAAAATCTTAAAAGAAACTTTGTCCAAAGATGAGAATATTTAGATTAAGAAGTATCAGATACAAACTTTTATTTTGGTTTTTGATTATCGGGTTACTCCCCTTCGTTATATTTTTGTTTATATCCCTCACAGAAGCAAAAAAAGCTATCTCAATAAATATACAAGAAGACCTTAGGCTTAGAAATCTACAAACCGCCAACTTAATAGAAAAAGAGTTTGAACATCTTAGGAAACAGTCTTTTTTATGGTCTAGCTATCAAATAATGGACGATATATTAGTGGGAGACATAGACAAAAGAATAGCCAAATTCATCAAAAAAGTAAAAATAAACAGCAACCTATTTATAGAAATATTAGTCCTTAATAAAAGCGGTAAAATCATCTCTTCTACAAAAAAAGAGTATCTATTTAAAAAATTTCCTATTGGACTTTTAACAGATTACAAATTTAACCCTATAGAGTTCTATGGACAGAAGTATCTATTTATCTTTGCTCCTATATATACATCTTTTAGAAACCTTTATATAGGAAACTTAGTAGTTTTGGTGTATCCTAAAAGCCTTGAGATGTTTTCACGAACTACAAAAGGATACAAATTTTTTGTATATAGTTTTCAGCTTCCTACATACGAACCTATAGATGTAGATTTAGAGTTAGAGAAACTTTTAAAAAATAAAAAGGGACATTTTCTAGAAACAGAAGAATTTTTTATATTTTACAAAAAACTATCAAAAAAAATCTTTAATGCTGATATTTTTTCTATCTCTGTTGTAGACAAAGAGTTTGCTTTTTCTCCTATAAACACTATCTTGCACAGCATAATATTTTTTGGAGCTTTGGGTACAGCTGGGATTATAATATTTTCCATAATTGTTTCAAAACTTATCATAAACCCCCTAGAACAGCTTACAAAATTTGCAAACAGTATAGCGAAAACAAAAGACTATTCAAAAAGAATAGAGATTCCCTCTGAAGACGAGATTCAACTACTAGCAAATGCCTTTAATAATCTACTAGACGAGATTGAAAAAGTCATAAAAGAGTTAGAGATAGAAAGTAAAGAGAGGTTACTTTTATTTACCAAACTAATAGAGTTTTTCTACAATTTAACAGAAACCCAAACAAAAGAAGAAGCCATAAATCTTTTAAAACAAAATATAAAATCTATATTTGGTTACGAAGTAAACTTTGCAAATAAAGAAGAGAGTGATAGCTATTGTATTGATATTTCTTATAAAGACTATAGGAAAAATAAAACCATTTCTGAAGGGTTTTTGTGTTTTAAAACTGGAAAAAAAATATCCCAAGAGGAAAAAGCTTTCTTAGAATCTATATCAAAGATGTTGTCTCTGTGGTTTGAGCATATAAGTATGTTAGAAACATTAAAAGAGCTACTACAAAAAGCCCAAGCCTCTTCAAAAGCAAAATCTATCTTTATAGCTAATATGTCTCACGAACTTAGAACCCCTCTAAACTCTATTATAGGATTCTCTTCTCTTTTAGAGATGGCTGAAGATTTATCTGAAGAATACAAAGATATGGCAAAAAGCATCAGAGTCTCCAGTGAACATCTATTATCCTTAATAAACGACATATTAGATTTTGCAAAAGCTGAAGCAAACAAAATAAAACCTAGAATAGAAAATGTAGACCTCCAAGAGGTCTTCGATGAAATCTACCGCATAATAGAGCCTATAGCAAAGCAGAAGAATCTAAATGTGATATTTCCTAAAGATTTAAAAATAGAACTCCCTACAGATAAAAAACTATTAAAACAGATACTACTTAACCTACTATCAAACGCAGTTAAATTTACAAATGAAGGATATATATCTATATCTGCAACAGAAGATAAGGAAAAAGTACAGATAACAGTAAAAGATACAGGTATAGGAATAGCACCAAAAGATTTAGAAAGAATTTTTAAAGATTTTGAACAGATAGAAAGTCCTTTACAGAAAAAACATAAAGGTACAGGTCTAGGTTTGGCTTTAGTCAAAAGATTAGTAAAGCTTCTAAATGGAGAAATAGAAGTTCATAGCGAAGGTATAGGTAAAGGAAGTGAGTTTGTAGTGATATTGCCAAAATCACAAGTCAACTCTATTTCTGACAGCACCATTTAAAAAAGCTTCTATATTTTTATATATCTCATTTATAAGTCTTTTCCTTGCTTCTATAGAAGTCCAAGCTATATGAGGAGTTATCAAAATTTTTTCTGGATTTTTTACTTTTAATAGAGGATTATCCGATGTTATCGGTTCTCTCTCAAGAACATCAAGCCCTACGCCAGCAATAAGGTTTTCATCTAAAGCTCTTGCTAGGTCGTACTCGTTAACAATACCACCTCTTCCTAAGTTAAGTAATATCGCAGAAGATTTCATTACCTTGAACTGCTCATAACTAATGAGATTTTTTGTGTTTTCGTTCAAAGGAGCATGTATAGAAACAATATCACTAGTACTCAACAGCTCCTCAAGAGATACACTCTGAAAATCTTCTTCCCTTTCTATTCCAGAAGTAGAATAATAGACCACATCTAATCCAAAGCCCTTTGCAACCTGTCCTACTCTCCTTCCTATAGTTCCTAATCCTATTATGCCCCACCTTTTTCCATACACCTCCCAAAAAGGTCTACCTAAATGAGTAAAAATATCACTCCTTGCGTATTCTCCACTTTTTACGTACTCATCATAATATCTAAGATGTTCCAAAAGATAAAACAACATTCCAAAAGTATGCTGAACTACACTTTCAGTGGAATAACCAGATACATTAGTAACAGCGATACCTTTTTCCCTCGCATATCTAACATCAACATTATTTGTACCAGTTGCGGCTATACATATCAATTTTAGATTAGGAGCATTATCCATAGCCTTTTTATCTATTACAACTTTATTGGTGATAATAATATCTGCATCGTATATTCTCTCCCCTAATTGAGCTGGTTTCGTATTTGGATACAGAACCAAATCTCCAAAGCCACCTAATATCTCCAAATTTATATCATTACCTATAGTCTTAGCGTCTAAAAATACTATCTTCATGACCTTCCCCCTTTTATTTGAAATAATACAATATCGTTATAAAATAAACGAATAGAAATTATACAAAAATTCTTCAAAATTTGGAGGTTAAATCCAAAAATGTTAGGTATAATAGCCAAAAAAATCTTTGGAACAAAAAACGAAAGAGAGATAAAAAAGATAAAGCCAATTGTAGAAAAAATCAACGCATTAGAACCCCAGTTTGATGCCCTATCAAACAAAGAACTTAGAGAAAAAAGTCTAGAACTCATACAAAAAGTACGAAATGACAAGCATCTCCAAGAAGCTATAACCTCTGGAGATATAGTAGACATTCTTCCAGAAGCTTTTGCACTAGTAAGAGAAGCTTCAAAAAGAACTTTGGGACTTAGACCTTTTGATGTTCAGTTAATAGGAGCGGTCGCTCTTCATAAAGGAATGATAGCCGAAATGAAAACAGGAGAAGGAAAAACCCTAGTAGCATCAATAGCCATATATCTAAACGCACTAACAGGAAAAGGAGTACACCTAGTTACAGTAAACGACTACCTTGCAAAAAGAGATGCAGTTCAGATGGGTACTATCTACAAATTTCTTGGACTAACAGTAGGAGCAATCAATACCAATAGTAAATCTTTCCTTATACAGTGGGTAAACGAAGACAAATTTAACGAGGCTATAGAAAAGGATATGAGAGTTTGGCCTAAAGGCTACCACGGAGAACTCCTACCTACTGAAAAATTTGATGTAGATGCTAGAAAAAATTACTTTACTCACGCAGTAGAAGCCCAAAGAAGACAAGCCTATGAAGCAGACGTTACATACGGAACGAATAACGAGTTTGGTTTCGATTATCTAAGGGATAACATGGTCTTTTCAAAAGACCAGATAGTACAAGTAAAAGGACACCATTACGCAATAGTAGACGAAGTAGACTCTATACTTATAGATGAAGCAAGAACCCCTTTGATTATATCAGGACCTTCAGGAGAAGACGTATCTATATATTACTCCACAGATGCATTTGTTAAAACATTGATAAAAGATGAAGACTTTATCATAGACGAAAAAAACAAGACCGCTGTTCTTACAGAAAAAGGGATAGAAAAAGCAGAAAAATACTTTGAAATAGAAAACCTTTTTGACCCAAGAAACATAGAGATGCTCCATGCGATAAATCAATCTCTAAGAGCAAATTATCTATTTCATAGAGACGTTGACTATGTCGTAAAAGATGGGCAAGTGATAATCGTTGACGAGTTTACAGGAAGACTTATGCCCGGAAGAAGATGGTCAGATGGTCTTCACCAAGCAATAGAAGCAAAAGAAGGAGTAAAAATAGAAGCAGAAAATCAAACCTTAGCATCTATAACCTTTCAAAACTACTTTAGACTCTATGAAAAACTCGCAGGAATGACAGGAACAGCAGAAACAGAAGCTACAGAATTCAAAGAAATATATAACCTCGATGTGCTAGTAATTCCAACCAATAGACCTATCATAAGAAAAGACTACCCAGACGTTATATACAAAACAAAAAATGAAAAATTCAAGCGTGTAGTCCAAGAAATCGAAGAACTCAATAAAGAAGGTAGACCTATTCTAGTAGGTACAGCATCAATAGAAACATCAGAGTACATATCCCGCATGTTGAAAAACAAAGAGATAAAACATCACGTCCTAAATGCGAAACATCACGAAAAAGAAGCAGAGATAATAGCTCAAGCAGGGAGAGTAGGAGCGGTTACCATAGCCACTAATATGGCAGGAAGAGGGACTGATATATTACTCGGAGGTAATCCTGAATTTTTAGCAAAAGAGATACTAAAGAAAAGAGGACTTACCCCAGAGGAAGCAACAGAAGAACAATATAAAGATGCCCTAAAAGAAGCCCAAAAGATAACAGCTCAAGAAAAAGAAAAAGTTATAGAGCTAGGAGGATTAGCAGTTATTGGAACAGAAAGACACGAAAGTAGGAGAATAGACAACCAGCTTAGAGGTAGAGCAGGAAGACAGGGAGACCCGGGAAGTTCGAAATTCTATCTGTCCTTAGAAGATGACCTCCTTAGACTATTTGGTGGAGAAAAGCTCAAAAACCTAATGGACAAGATGAACATTCCTGATGACGAGCCAATAGAAAGTGGTATGGTTTCTAAAGCGATAGAAAACGCTCAAAAAAGAGTAGAAGGACAAAACTTCCAAATAAGAAAAAGACTCCTAGAGTTTGACGACGTAATGAACAAACAAAGATTAGTAGTATATTCCCTAAGGAGAGATATATTAGAAGGAGCCAACCTAGAGCAAGACATAAAACAATGGTTAGAAGAGGTTGCTCTAAACTTTATAGACAAATACGCTCCAGCAGAAGAATACCAAGAAAAATGGGACATAGATGAATTAAAGCTAAGTTTCAAAGAATGGTTAGGTATAGATGTAGATATTCCAAAAGACAAGGAGTGGGACAGAAAAGAGTTAGAAGAACACATATTCAAACAGATAGAAGACTACTACAAACAAAAAGAAGAAAAAGTAGGCTCTTCAGTTATGAGAGAGTTCGAAAGATACATAACATTACAAGTACTTGATAACCTCTGGAAAGAACACTTACACATGCTTGATAGACTTAGAGAAAGTGTATCTTTAAGAGGATACGCTCAAAGAGACCCATTAGTAGAATATAAAAAAGAATCTTTCCAACTATTTGAAGATATGATGTACAGACTAAAGTACAATACTCTAGAGTATTTATATAAAGTAAACATAGTGTCAGAAGAAGATGTCCAAGAAGAACAAAAAAGACAGCAAGAAGAAGCAGAGAAGCTCCTAGAAGAATCCACCACCAATCTAGAAGAGCCAAAAGCGAAGAAAAAGAAGAAAGTTATAAAATACAAAAACAGACTAGAAAGAAGGAAGAAAAAGAGAAAACAATGATAAAAGTGGACGATTTTGGGTTTAAAGCATCTTATTTTGAATATCTAAACTTTAAAACCCAAAATTGTGCTTTTCCAAACCCTGTTGATATATGGATAAACGGACATCGACTTATAGACATATTCTCTCAAATGTTACCTCCTAAAAAGGAGAAAAATAATCCGTATAGAACATTTACACCCTTTTCTGCAGAACTCTATAAAGAGAACCTTCAAAAAGAAGACATAGAAGTTCCAATATTCTTCAGAACTCCTGCAAAAGAAAAAGAGCTTCCTAAAAACATCACTGTAGATATACAGATAAAAAAAGATGTTGTTATATGGAAAAATTGGAAATACTCCCAAAAAAATATACAATTACCAGAATTTGTTTTCGACAAAAAAACCTACCAAAAAGCTCTTAAAACCCTAAACAATTTAATAAAAAGGAAACCAAAGGAACTAATCACCTATATCCCTGTAGACGATGCACTTTGGTTGTTCCTTTCAGAAAAAAATTTTGCTATAGAAATAAACAGAATGAGCAGATATAGGAGAGTCCAATTAGAATCTCTACCACTAAAGTTAGACGTTGATGAAGATGGAGAAGTTGTTTTTTGTGAGTGGGATTTGGCAACCTTCGAAAAATACCCTGCAGAAGTTATAGAAAAAGAAATAAAATATCTGATGAATGAATGCGGTATATGGATACCGGGCAGGTACAAACTAGGAGAGTTAGAAGGGAGTTTCTGGACGATTAATTATCTGTTAATAAACATGATGAAAAATCCATAAAATTATAAGTATAATAGTCAAACAAAACATCTGGAGGTTTTTTATGAAAAAAAAGTGTAAAATCGCTGTTTTAGCCGGAGATGGAATAGGATTAGAGATAATGGAATCAGCTTTAAAAGTTTTAGATGTAATATCCAAAAAATATGGGATAGAGTTTGAGTTTAGGAAAGCCTTGGTAGGAGGAGCGGCAATAGATGAAACAGGAGACCCTCTTCCAGAAGAGACTCTAAAATTATGTAAAGAAAGTGACGCAGTTCTTTTTGGAGCTGTAGGAGGAGAAAAATGGGATAACCTTCCTACAGATAAAAGACCAGAGAAAGGACTTTTAAAAATCAGAAAAGAGTTAGACCTGTTCGCAAATATTAGACCTGCAAAAGCGTACAACGCATTATTAGACTCTTCACCTTTAAAAAACAATATTATAAAAGGGGTAGACCTGATAGTCCTTAGAGAACTAACAGGAGGTATCTATTTTGGAGAACCTCGAGGCATAGAAGAGAGAAACGGAGAAAAGGTAGGATTCAATACCATGATATATTACGAACATGAAATAAAAAGAATAGCAAAACTTGCGTTTGAGCTTGCAAGAGGAAGAAGAAAAAAAGTAACAAGTGTAGACAAAGCAAATGTTCTAGAAGTTAGTGCATTATGGAGAGAAGTTGTAACCCAAGTGCATAACGATTATACAGATGTAGACCTAGAACATATGTATGTTGATAACTGTGCGATGCAACTAATAAGAAGACCAAAAGATTTCGATGTTATTGTTACTGGAAATATGTTTGGAGACATAATTTCAGACGAAGCAGGAGCTTTGACAGGAAGCCTAGGAATGCTCCCATCAGCAAGTATTGGGGAAAGATATGCTTTTTATGAACCAATTCACGGCTCTGCTCCAGACATAGCAGGAAAAGGAATAGCAAATCCTATAGCAATGATACTGTCAGCGGCTATGATGCTAGATATTACCTGCAAACTACCTCAAGCATCAAAAGATATAGAAAAAGCTGTGGATAAAGTGTTAGAAGAAGGGTATAGAACTACAGATATATGGTCTCCGGGGACGAAAAAAGTTTCCACAGATGAGATGACCGATTTAATAATAAAATATATACAAGAGTCTTGAAAAAAAGAAAATCCAAAATAAATTGCTAACAAACTCCAATTAAGGGCAGTAAATCAGATGAAAAACAGTATTATCGTACTAGTTTCTGGTGGCATGGACAGTGCCACCCTTTTATGGCTTGCGAAAAAGGAATTCGAAGAAGTGTATGCTATATCCTTTGATTACGGTCAAAAACACAGCATAGAGTTAAAATTTGCAAAAGAACTTGCTAAAATAGCAAATGTAAAGGAACATTTTATCGTAGAAATCCCACATCTAAAAGGAATAAAAGGCAGTGCGCTTACAGACAAAGATATAAAAATCCCTTCCCAGTCCTATCCTAACGAGCCTCCTATCACCACAGTACCTATGAGAAATTTAAACTTCCTTTCAATAGCCGCATCTTTTTCAGATATATATGAGATACAGAACATAGGGATAGGTATTCACTCTGTTGACTCTCCTTATCCTGACTGTAGGGCAGAATTTGCATCTTCAGTAGAATCAGCAATAAATGCTAGCTCTATAATGGTAGCAAAGAAGAAAAACAGAATCCAAGTTTACACACCGTTTCTTGGAATGACAAAAACAGATGTTCTTAAGATAGGTCTAGAGCTAGGAGTTCCGTACGAAAAAACATATTCTTGTTACAAAGGAACAGTTCCACCGTGTGAAGAGTGTGCTACCTGCCAGCAAAGACAAGAAGCCTTTGAAGCTCTGGGGTTAAAAGACCCTTTACTTTAACCTTTTACTACGATATTCAGTATTTTTCCTTTTATAAAAATCGTTTTTACTATCTGTTTTCCTTCAATCCATTTTTTTACACTTTCGTTGTTTAGCGCTGTATCTACTACTGTTTTTTCATCTGCATCTACAGGGACAGTGATTTTTGCTCTCACTTTTGCATTTATCTGGACAGGAATCTCTTTGGTTTCTTCTACAAGAGCTTCTTCATCAGGTTCAGGAAAAGGATAGTATATAGTGAACCCTTCTTTCCCAAGCATTTCCCACAGTTTATCTGCTATAAAAGGAGTAAATGGTGAAAGCATCAAGATGAGATTTTCAAACGCTTCTTTTAAAACTTTAGGGTTTTTGTTCTTATATGTATAAAGGAGATTTACTAGCTCCATTATAGAAGCTATCGCAGTATTAAACTGGTAGTTCTTGGTTATGTCTTCATTTACTTTTTTTATCGTTTGGTGGAGCTTTTTTCTTATATTTTTATCTTCTTGGGAAAGATTTTTAAAATCTTCTCTTGAGTAATATACCCCCTTTACTATGTTCAGATTGGAGACTATCAGATTCCAAACCCTTCTTAAAAATCTATGAGACCCTTCTACACCTGCATCAGTCCAATCAAAGTTGTTCTCTGGAGGTGCCGCAAAAAGAATGTATAGGCGAACAGTGTCAGCTCCATATTTTTCTATCATCTCGTCAGGGTCTACAGTGTTGTGCTTTGATTTTGACATTTTGTCAGATTTTCCATATTCCTCTTCTAACTTTGATAAAATTTCCTTTGGTAAGCCTAACTTTTCAAAAAGTAACTTTGCATTATCATTTAGAGTAAGATGCTGTTCTTCTAAAAACTCTTTTAGTCTTTTTGCCATTTTTCTTACCTTACTATTACTGGTTTACTTTCGTTTCCTGCATTATCTACCGCAGTTATATAGTATATATCACCTTCTTTGTAATTGTTATCTTTGATATAGTACGTATCCAAAATAAAGTCTACAAGAGGTTTTTTATTTTTGTAAACTTTGTAGCCTTTTACATCTTTAGATGGGCTATCGTCCCAAAATATGATAGCGAAATTTTTTGTTTTGTATATAAAAGCATCTGTTGGAGGTTCTGGAGGAAATATATCAACGTATGAGGTACATATCATTTTAGACGGCATACCTTCTACATATTTATTTTTTGGTACTGTTATGTAGTAACAGTATCTATTTTGGGTTTTTACTTCTATATCCAAAAATTTTGTATCATTTTGAGAAGTTTTGTAAACAATAGGTGGTACAAGTCTACTGTTTCCTTTGTATATGTTCACAGTTGTTTTTATTTGCCACATTAACAAGATTCCTTCTTCTGTGAGTTTTAGATTAAACGGTATCGAGGGGGGGTAATCCCCTTCTACACGGATACACGTATAATCTGACAGCTCACTGTATCTTTTTCCTACTTTCACAAAGAATCTATAACAGTATGTTTTTTTTAGGTGTTTTATTGGTTCTTCAAACCAGTATATATCTTTGGTATGCTTAGGATTTAACTTTATAGGGTTTTTATCAAAACTTAAAGCGAAGAATTCTACAGGTTTTTCTATAGGTCTTCCATCCTCATACCTTGGAGAGTATTTCCAAAAGAACACAACCTTATTACCTTGCTGTTTTACTTTTGGGTTTTTGATAGGAGATGGTTTATAGGATACAGGTTGTTCTGGGTAACCTTTTATACCACAGCTTACAAATATAAAAATAAATAAAAGGCTAAATACCTTTTTCAAGGATAAAATGCCTCAACTCTAATAGGTTTTTAATGATATTTGGAAATTCTTTTAAAGGTATCTGATTAGCCGCATCTGATAATGCTCTTGAAGGGTCTGGGTGGGTCTCAAAAAACAGTCCATCTACACCTACGGATACTGCAGCTTTTGCTAGAGGATAGACAAACTCTCTTTGACCTCCTGATGCTTTACCAAGCCCTCCCGGTAACTGTACACTGTGGGTAGCATCGTATATCACTGGAGCATACTGCCTCATTATTGGGAGACTTCTAAAGTCTACTACAAGGTTATTGTATCCAAAAGATACGCCCCTTTCTGTTAAATAAAATTTTGATGCTCCTCCAAATTTTAGTTTTTCTACGATATTTTTTGTATCCCAAGGGGCAAGGAACTGTCCTTTTTTTACATTGACCTCTTTTCCTGTTTTTGCGGCTGATAGAAGTAGGTCTGTCTGCCTACAAAGGAATGCTGGTATCTGGAGAATATCCACCACTTCAGCTGTAGGTTCTGCCTGCCAGCTTTCGTGAATATCTGTGAGTATTGGAAGACCAAACTCCTTTTTTATCTGGGCTAGAACTTTTAATCCTTCTTCTAAACCGGGACCTCTAAAGGATTCTACACTACTTCTATTAGCTTTATCGAAAGATGCTTTAAACACAAATCTTACATCACTATAGCTCTGCTGGAGTTCTTTCAAGGTCTGTGCTACTGAATAAACAGTATCCTTATCTTCTATCACACAGGGACCTGCTATCACAGTAAATTTTTCACTCATATCATTCCTCATAAAGTTCTGAATATTCTCACAGTTTGAATATTACCTGTTTTTACAATTTTTCAATGTCTTGGAGTTTTTCTACATTGTGTAGGTCTATATCTTTGTTTATTCTTTTTATCAGTCCTGTCAAAACTTTTTTAGGACCTATCTCATAGATAGTATCAACCCCTTCTTTTGTCATATATTCTATAGTTTGTACCCACTTCACCGGAGAATAGAAATGAGCTTTTAGCTCATGTTTTATCTGCTGTTTTGTTTGGATAGGTTCTGCTGTGATATTGGATACGATAGGATATTTTGCATCTTTTATATCTAACTGGTCTATGTATTCTCCAAATTCTTTAGCTTTCTCTTTTAGCATAGATGAATGAGCTGGAACTGATACAGCCAGTTTTACTACTTTTTTAGCTCCTTTTTCTTTTAGAACCTTCATAGCTTCTTCTACAGCTTTTGTTTCTCCTGATATTACGGTTTGTTCATATGAGTTGTAGTTAGCTATCTCAACAGTCCCATCTATCTGCTTTAAGACTTCTTCTATTTCTTCAGCTTTTAAGCCGATAACTGCCGCCATAGCTCCTGTGCCTTCTGGTACTGCTTCTTGCATAAGTTTCCCTCTTATGTATGTGATAAAAACTGCATCTTCCAAAGAGATACTGCCTGTCACTGTGAGGGCTGTAAATTCCCCTAGAGAATGTCCTGCCACAAGGTCTGGAGTTATTGGCTTTTTTTCTTGAAGAATAGTATATACAGCATAGGAGGTTAGAACGAGAGCCGGTTGGGTGTACATAGTAAGATTTAGCTTTTGGGCATCGTTAAAAATAATATCTGTCAAACTAAAACCTAATCTCTCATCAGCTTTGCTGTAAAGCTTTTTTATCTTAGGGGAAGATTCATATATATCTTTTCCCATTCCTGCGTATTGGGAACCTTGCCCCGGAAAAACAAAAGCTGTCTTACCCATTTTTTACCTCTAGTTTAGATTTTGTCTATAGTATAAGAAAAAAATCAGAGAGTTTAAAGCCTAAATTTCCTATATAACAGCTTTGTTCCTCCTAAAAAAGTAGATAAGAGCAAAAGCTAGTATAAAAATAATAGGAGCAGTATCCTTTGAGTTTCTATTCATTGTACAACCTGAAGAAGAGGAGCTGTTTGATGCGTTTAGTAAGTTTTTTTGAGATTGAGATATTTTTTGTAAATCTTCATAATATGGAGAAAATTTTATAACTTTTCCATTTTTCCCAAGTAACAAAAAGCCTTCGTTTTTTGGTATTACTCCTACTATACTTTCACAGTCTAGTAACTTTGTATCGTCCCAATTTTTCCCATCTCTTGAAGAAGTTACTACTCCATTTAAGCCTACAGCAAGGAAAATCTCTCTATCAGAGTTATAAGCCATGTCCAATAAAGGAGTCATACTGTCTAACTGAATTCCTACTTCCCAATTTTCTAAATCTTCAGATGATAAGACGATTCCATTATTTGTAAGAATGTAATACTTATCGATATAGGCTATCTTCGTTATAGAGAAGTTTGGCTCTTTTTTTAGGTTGAGTATTTTTTGCATATCCACTTTGTAACTGTCCCAGATTTGTTCCTCTTCTTCTAATAGAGAAGAAACAGAGATAATTCCGTCTTCTCCCGTTATAAAAAAGCTACCGTTGATATACTCTACTTCTACTAAATCTTTACCTTTTGTCCCTGTCTCTTTTCTATCTAATTTTTCTAGTTTTTCAGTGATAGGCTCAAAAATGAATACATATCCATCTTCCCCTACCGCTACAAACTTACCATCTCCGTAGGCAATGTCGTATAGAACTTTTCCTGCTTTTTTGCTCTTCCAGTCTATACCGTCTTTTGAGAAGTAAATATTCTTGTCTTCTCCTACTGCTACAAAGGTTCCTTGTGCATACTCCACAGAGAATATCTGTTTTTCTGTTGGAGGGTAAGTTATATGTTTTTGCTTAAAATCTTCTATATCTGTAATAAGTACAGAGCCGTTTATTTTGTCTACCATAGTAAAGGACTCTTTTTCTTTTAAGAAAATATCATTAAACATAGGTATAGCTGACCTTTCAACTTGGTGTTTTATCTTTGTATCGTCTGGTTTTATTGTGAATACATCTTGAGGGTCAAATTTTGCATACTTAAATAGCTGATTTGTTTTTATCTGGTAGTCTATACTGCTTTGTAATATTTTGTTTTTTGCAAAAAGATATAACGGGTGTTTGTTTTCTTTCATAATCCCTATCACATAGTTAAAAGAGCCACCTCCATTTCCATAAAGGGGTAAGACTCTCTCATCAGTTGAAAATATCTTTCCTAACAAGACAAACCCTGTCTGTTTTTGAGATTCTATAAATTCTCCGTATATTGGTTTAAATCCTTGTTCCAATGCCCACACTGTACATGGAGCATATTGACTAGCCAGTATAAAGACGAGATATTCTGAATTTGTATTTAGGTAGATATTCCCTATCTGTGTATTGTTCGGTATTTCTCTATCTTCTTTTTTGTTACCTAGCAAAATCCACGTTGAGGTAGATAGCCAATACGGGAGTAAAAGCCACTTATCTTTGTCTCCAGAAGCGTATAAACTTTTTCCTTTGTAATCAAAACCAAAAAATTTGATTTTTGTTTTAATCTCTAGCTCTATTCCTAATTCGTCTTTTTCTATTTTAAATAATTCTTTTTCATCTCCTTGAGAGCTTTCTATCCTTGGAGGAGGTATGCTAGCATCTGGTTGGATTTCTTGCTCGTCTTCGTCTGAAGTTATACCTAATTTCCCAAACTCTTTTAGTAATTTTTCATGTTCTTTTTCGTTATACAGCTCTGCCCCAGTGATTAATGTTTTCATGAATTTTTCCATAGCCGGCTCTAATGTTTGGTAGTTAGATAGGTCTTTGGATAATAAGTGTTTTAAGGTCTTTCCTTTTATAATTCCTTTTATTACTGCATGCATAAAGTAGTAAGGCTCATCTGGATAGTACCCTCCATCAGGGTCTATTCCCTCTATTATGTAGTTCATCATCTTAAACTGCCATTCTTGGGGGATATGTAAGAAGAACTGCTCAAAGTTATCTATAGATTCTTCTTCTTTGAATACTGCATACATCATTTTTTCTACATATATACTGTTCTCTGGAAGAAAAAAATAGTTTTTGAATGTAGAATCGTTAGAAAATACATAATCAGGCAATTTTGCAAAAAGTTCCGTTGCGGCTTTAGAAACTTGTTTTGAATTGTACATAGAGTCTATTAAAACTCTGAATGAAGTATTATTCATCTTTCTAAACAGGAGCTTTCCTATTTGGTCGTCTTCTAGTGCTAACTTAAGCAGTAGATATGATATGCTGTCGTCTACAGACATCATTTGTACTAACTTGTCTAATATTTCTGGATTCCTATCTGCTACTCTTAGCATCAATTTTGATAGACCTTTGTATTTGAGAGATTCTTTTATAAATTCTTTTGTGATTTCATCGTTACTTAGAATTACTTTTATCATCTGTGCAGTTACTTCGTCCTCATAATCTCCGGGCATTAGGTTTGCTCCTGCTTCGTACATCTTGAATCCGTACAAGGTCATAGTATCTGTAATCCCAAAGTCTTCTTCCATCATGGTTCTTCTTAGTTTCATTCCTAAAACTACACTTCTTGTTACACTATCTCTCCCAAGTTCAAAAGGGTTTATAACCTTTCCTATATCTGATGGTTTAAATTTCCACATCTCTTCAACGATTATTGTTGATGCTTTATAGGCTTTAGATGCCCAGTAAAAAGGATTGAAAAAGTTCCCTATAGAAAATCCATAGGATATATGCCATACGAATATAGACAGCACAATTAAGATTAAGACCTTCTGTTTCATGTAGATAGTCCCCCTGAACCAAAGTTATATCTTTAGTGTTTCGACTTGTTTTGGATTTATCTTTAGATTATTCAGTAATTAGAATACTTTCCTTTTTATATTTTTTATTGAAATATATATTTGTATAAATTTTTGATATTTTGGATAAATTTTGTAAAATTTTGAGAGTTTTATCTATCTTGAGAAAGATTTAAATCTGAAAATAATCTTTTCTAAGTTTTTCTTCGAGTCTATAGGCTAATTCTGTATCTGTATCTAATATCTTTTTAACTTGCTGTACATCTTTGTCTCCACGCCCAGAAAGGTTGATAACCACAACCGCATCTTTTGGTAAGGTTTTTGCTATCTGCACGCCTTTTATTATCGCGTGGGAACTCTCTAAGGCTGGGATTATCCCCTCTGTTCGCGACAGTAATAAAAATCCTTCAAGGGCTTCTTCGTCTGTTGCGGTTAGGTACTGCGCCCTACCTATTTTTTTCAAAAAGGCGTGTTCTGGTCCTACTCCCGGATAGTCTAATCCAGCTGATATTGAATGGGTAGGTTCTATCTGTCCCCATTCGTCTTGAAGGAAGTATGATTTCATTCCATGCAGTACTCCTACAGAACCTCCGTTTATACTTGCCGCATGTTGTCCTGTTTCTATGCCGTATCCTTCAGCTTCTACACCTACTAGTTTTACTTTTTCGTCCTCTATAAATGGGTAAAACATTCCTATGGCGTTGCTTCCCCCTCCAACGCAAGCTACAACTACATCTGGTAGTCTGCCTTCTATTTCGAGTATCTCTTCTTTTGTCTCTTTCCCTATTACAGATTGAAAATCTCTTACTATTACAGGAAAAGGGTGAGGACCTAACGCAGAACCTATTACATAATGGGTAGTTCTAACATTTGTAACCCAATCCCTAAGAGCCTCATTTACCGCATCTTTTAATGTTCTACTCCCAGATTTTACTATTTTGACTTCTGCCCCTAAAAGCTTCATTCTAAAAACATTTAGGGCTTGTCTTTCTGCATCTTCCTCTCCCATGTATATCACACATTCTAAACCAAACAGTGATGCGGCTGTTGCAGTGGATACTCCGTGCTGTCCTGCTCCTGTCTCTGCGATTATTCTTTTTTTACCAAGTTTTCTTGTGAGTAATACTTGTCCTAAGGTATTGTTTATCTTATGAGCTCCTGTGTGGAGAAGGTCTTCTCTTTTGAGATAGATTTTTGCTCCACCGGTAGCTTCTGTTAATCTTTTTGCAAAATATAGTACTGTTGGTCTGCCAGCATACTCTCTTAGGTAATATATTAATTCTCTTTGGAAATCTCCATCATGTTTTATTTTTTGATATGCGTATTCTAACTCTTCTAAAGCAGGGATTAATGTCTCTGGAAGGAATTTTCCTCCAAAATCTCCAAAGTATCCTTTTTGGTCTGGATAGAGATATTCCATTTTTCACCTTAAATCAAACATAAATTCTTCTTCATCATTATTATCCTGTAAATCTGTAGGTTTTTCCATCTGTTTTTTTGGGGGTTTTTGTGTTTCGTAGTCTAATAAGAATTCATCTTCTAGTAAGTTTTGATTTTCAAGCTCTGGGATTGTTATCGCAAGCTCACCTTTGCAGTTTAATTCTGGTTCTGTTCCCTTTATAAAGAGTATATCTTCTTTTTGGCAGTCATCTATAGATACAAAGTGGGTAACAGGGTCTATAGGTACGTAAACGACATTTTCAGGAAGAGGGAAATCAGATATTTCTCTGTCTGAATAATATGTAGCCATGTAGTCTATCCATATTGGAAGGGCTCCTTTTGCACCTGTTATATGTTTTCCTATTTTCTTTTTTATGTCGTATCCTACCCATACAGCTGTAGTTATTTCTGGAGAAAAACCAACAAACCAAGCATCTGTAAAATCATCAGTAGTACCTGTTTTTCCTGCTAAAGGTAGGTTTAGAACTTTGGCTTTTCTCCCTGTTCCCTCTGTTATTACTCCTTTTAGTATGTCTACTAAAATTGCGTTTGTATCCTCTGGAAGTACTTTTGTACAGTTTTGTTCGTGTTTGTATACTAGCTCTCCTGTGGGGTCTATCACCTGCTCTACAAAGTAAGGCTCACATTTTACCCCAGAGTTAGAATAAACAGAGTAAACTTGGGCGAGTTCTAATGGTGATATATCTACAGACCCAAGAGCTATAGGATAAACTTGGGGAATCTTAGATTTTATCCCTAACTTTTTTGCAAGGGGTATAACTTTCTCAAAACCTAGTTTTGACATGAGGTATACAGTTGCCGCATTTAGACTGTGAACAAGTGCGTAACGAAGGGTTACATCTCCAAAGTATTTGTCGTAGTAATTTGTAGGTATCCATTCTTGGTTTAAATCCTCGTCCCAGAAGGCTAGAGGTTTATCTTTGAGTATAGATACTTGGGTATAACCGTCTAATAAAGCGGCTGTATAAACGATAGGCTTAAATGCTGAACCCGGTTGTCTTTTTGCTTGTATTGCTCTATTGAACTGGGTTTTGTGAAAGTCGTAACCTCCTATTAATGTTCTAATAGCTCCTGTTTTTGAATCTAAAGTAACTACAGCCCCTTCTATATAAGGGATAATCTCAAATTTTTCTCCCCCTAGATATTTTACATATACAGGGATTTGGCTGTACTCTTTTAGAAGTTTTTCTGCATTTTTCAATGACCCTTTAAACGTAGCTACTCCTTGATGCTCCTTTATCTGGATAAGAATATGTTGTTTTCCTATCTTTTTAATAAGTCCTATATATATACGCCCATACCTTAAGAATTTGCCTATCTTTTGTTCTTGGTATTTTTGAGTTAGCTCGTTAATCTCTTCTTCGCTCATCTCGGGAAAGCCAACATATCTTTGAAGCTGATTTAATCTATCTTTTAGGATAGCAGACGCATTTTTTTGCATATTTTTGTCTATAGTTGTATATATTTCGTAGCCTCCTTTGTATATCACGTCCCACCCGAACCTTGATACAGCCCACTGACGAACCATTTCTGTAAAGTAATCTTGGTAGACTCCTTTTCCATTTTCTTCAGATAGCTGGATAGGTTTGTTTAAACATTCGTCTGCCTGCTGTTTGGTTATATATCCTTCTTCAAACATCGCTTTTATTACTGCGTTTCTCCTCTCGGTTGCCCCTTCTGGATTTACATAAGGGTCATATCTACTAGGTGCTTTTGGTAGTCCAGCTAGGACAGCCGCTTCACATAAATCTAGTTCCCATGCATGTTTTCCAAAGTAAACTTGGGAAGCTGATTCTATTCCATAACTACCATGTCCTAGATATATGTAATTTAGATACATCTCTAGGATTTTGTCTTTTGGGTATAGCCTGTTTAGCTTTATCGCTAGAATCATCTCTTTTAGTTTTCTTGAGAAGCTTCTTTCAGGGGTCAAGAATAGATTTTTAATTAGCTGTTGAGAGATTGTACTACCACCGGCTACGATTTTACCAGAAGTTAAATTTTGGAAAGTAGCTCTTACTATTCCAATAGGGTCTATTCCTATATTTTTATAAAAAGTTCTATCTTCTATAGATATAAAAGCTTGTTTAATGTGTTCTGGTATTTTGTCTATTGTTATGTAGACTCTCTTTTGGATAAAAAATTCTGTAAGTAAGGTTCCATCATGGGCATAAACCCTTGTTACTTCACTTGGTTTCCAATTTTCTAACTGTCTAATATCTGGCAGATTTCTCAAATTGACTACAAGAAAGACCAAAATCCCTAAAAGAGCTAAAAATATGCTAAACAATATTCCAGCTTTAAATAGTTCTAAGATAAAATCTTTTACCTGTTCTCTCTCCATTCCTTATATTGTTTTTCTCCTTTTTAATCTTTATCAATATTTACCGGATTTTTGTTTGTGCAAGTGTTTTATAGTTTTAGGTTTTAGGTAGGAGTTAGAAGGGATTTTTACTGGGGTTTTTGTGTATATTTTACAGTTCTTGGTCATAATAGAAGAGGGATTTTCCTCCCCCTCAAGACTTTATTTTACTGCTCTTATAACTTTACCAGCTTTTATACATTTTGCACATACATATATTCTTTTTACAGACCCATCTGGAAGAACCGCTCTTACTCTTTGAAGGTTTGGTTTCCATTTTCTTTTTGTTGTAGTAGCAGAATGAGCAACGCTATTTCCAAAAGCTGTCTTTTTACCACATATTTGACATACAGCCATTTTTTTCCTCCACATTTTTTGACAATAAAACATTATATCAAAATATTTACAAAAATTTTAACTCTAAACTACTTTTTTCTATTTACCCTTGCAAAAACCTTTAAAGGAAGACCCCATATCTTTGTAAATGCACCTCCAGCCTTTTGGTCAAAAGTGTCTTTCGGACTGTAAGTGGCAAGGTCTTCAATATACAGAGAGTTTGGAGATTTCCTTCCTACTATCTGGAAATGTCCCTTGTATAGTTTTATTTTTACTTCCCCTGTTACCAAAGAGGATATTTCTTTGTTAAATGCGTCTAGAGCTTCTCTTAGTTTAGAAAACCATAAGCCTTCATACACTATATTGGCGTAAGGTTGGGATATATGAGTTAACTTGTAGTGGTAAGTGAACCTATCTAGCACCAAACTCTCCAAATCATCATAAGCTTTCATAAGAAGTAGTCCTGCTGGAGATTCATAAACTTCTCTTGATTTTATACCTACTAATCTATTTTCTACCATATCTATTCTGCCTACTCCATGTTTACCTCCTATCTCATTTAAATCCCAGATAAGTTTCCACAGTTGTTCGTACTGTTTATCATTTATAGCTACAGGGATTCCATTTTGGAAGGTTATTTTTATGTACTCTGGTGAGTTTGGAGCTTTTTCTGGAGATACTGTTATCTCAAAAGCGTCTTCTGGGGGTTCTGTCCATGGGTCTTCTAGAGGACCTGCCTCGATAGCCACTCCCCAGAGATTTCTATCATAAGAATAGGGTTTTTCTTTGGTTACTTTTACTGGTATACCATGCTTTTTTGCGTATTCTATCTCTTCATCTCTAGATTTAAACTCCCAATCTCTAACAGGGGCTAAAACTTCTATATCCGGGTCTAATGCCCATACAGACACCTCAAATCTCACTTGGTCGTTACCTTTACCTGTAGAACCATGAGCTACATAATGAGCATCGTATCTGTGAGCTATTTCTACGAGTTTTTTTGAGATTAGGGGTCTAGATAATGCAGACAAAAGAGTATATTTACCCTCATATAAAGCTCCTGACTGAAGTAAGGGTACACAATAATCTCTCGCAAATTCTTCTTTTACATCTTCTATAATTGCTTCTACTGCTCCTGCTTGTTTAGCTTTTTCTTCTATCTCATCTAATTCCTCTCCCTGTCCCACATCAGCGGTGTAGGTAATAACTTCAAACCCTTTGTCAGTAAGCCATCTGACGATAACGGAAGTATCCAGACCTCCAGAGTAAGCTAAAACTACTCTCTTTTTCAACGATTTGCCTCCTGTTTTAATAAATTAAAAAATTATATAACAAAGCAACTAAGATTTGATTTAAAATTTATTAAACATTTCTAAGTTTGGGGAACATTATGGAAAATGTATTTCACATAAAACACCCAGTATTACAGCACCTAGTAACCAAGTTAAGAGATATAAACACAAAAGGATACTTTTTCAGAAAGTACATAGGAGATATAGGGATATTTCTCTTAAAGGAAGCGTTAAAAGATGAATCTCTTTCTAAAACTAGTATAGATACATGGATAGGACCCGGTGAATTTCCTGTTCTAGAAGAGGAAAAGTACGTCTTTATTCCTATCTTAAGAGCAGGTCTTCCTATGTTAGAAGGTGTATCCCAGATATTCCCAAAAGCAAAGGCAGGTTTTTTAGCCCTGAAGAGAGACGAAAATACTCTAAAGAGCCATCTTTATTATGAGAGAGTTCCAAATTTAACAGGACATACCGCTATCATATTAGACCCAATGGTAGCAACTGGAGGTTCTTTAGATTATGCATTGAGAGTGGTAAAAGAAAAGAACCCAGAAAAAATAATTTCTCTGAATGTTATAGGCGCTCCACAAGGGTTAGAAAAAGTATCCCAAAATCATCGAGACGTAAGAATCTATATAGCCCAAATAGACAAAGGACTAAATGATAGAGGATTTATCATACCGGGAATTGGAGATGCAGGGGATAGGGCTTTTAATACAGATTAAAAGATTATGTTAGAATTTTTCTTTATCGGTTTTTTACTTGGTATCTCTTCAGGCATTTCACCGGGACCTTTGATGGCTGTTCTAATCCAAGAGACAATAAAAGGCAACATAAAAAATGGTATCGTTGTATCTATCATTCCTATAATTACTGATATACCTCTTATACTGATATTAGTTTTTCTTATAAAACAGGTAGAACAAATAGAAATTATTACTAAAGTACTTTCTTTTTTGGGCTTTATAGTACTTTTGTACTATGGAATAAAAGACCTCTTAACTACAAAAGTAGATTTAGAAATAGACCAGAAAACTACAGATTCTCTAAAGAAAGGTTTTATCACAAATATTTTTAATCCCCACCCTTATATATTCTGGGGATTGATAGGCGTTCCTTTTATCGTGGAGGAGGATATTTTAAATATGGTTAGCTTTGTGATTGGATTTTTTACAGGGATTGTATGTTCAAAAATCTCTATAGCTTTAGCCGTAGAAAAAAGTAAAATGTTTATTCACAGCAAATACTACATATACCTTGTAAGAGTCTCTGGATTTGTTTTGATAATCTTTGGTCTTATCCTATTTTCTAGGATTTTTTGATTTTTCCCAGCTAGATAGAGAGATTCTGTCATAGATACTTGGGAATAATTTTGCTAATAGTATAAAGTACTTATACCAAAGAGGGTAGGTAATTTCCCTCTTTTTCTTTTGGTAAGCTTTATAGACAGTTTTGGCAAATTTTTGAGAAGAGGCGTTAAAAGGTGTCTTGGGAGGCTCTAAAGAACCTAAAGCTCTAGAAGAAAACCCTGTGTTTATCCTTCCTACTATAAGATTTAATACATGAACTTTAAAAGGTTTCAACTCTACTCTTAAAGAATCAGAAAAAGCATTTAACGCATATTTAGAAGCACAGTAAGCTCCCATGTAAGGCACATATAGTTTTCCTGCTACAGAGGAGACATTTATGATAGTCCCTTGGGTTTTTATAAGATGGTTTAAAAATTTTTGGGTCAAAAATACATATGAATAAAAATTCAGCTCACAAAGCTTCCTTAAATCCTGTTCTTTTGTGTCCTTCCAGCTTTCGTACAAGCCTATACCTGCGTTATTTATAAGTACATCTATTTTATTAAACCTTTCAAAAAAGGTATCGTACACTTTTTGTATATCCCTTTTGACTGTTAAATCAGCGGTGATGTGGTAATCTATCTCAAAATCTGGTTTTGTTCTAGAAACTCCACACACATTAAACCCATTTTTCTTGAATTCTAAAGCTAAAGCTTTCCCCAAACCTTTCGATACACCTGTTATTAGTACAGTTTTATCCATTTTTAAATCTTCCATTTTTGTAAAGAACTATAAAAAAGCCTATTACCGCTAAAAACGCAATAATAACAGCAGTTCCAGCAAGACCTATGTATCTAACTAACATATCTAGATTCTTACCAAAAACATATCCAGCTACAGAAAAAACACAAGCCCACAAAACAGCTCCAAATACATTATAAAAAAGGAATTTTTTATAGTTCATCTCCGAAATTCCAGCCACTACAGGTACAAAAGTTCTCACTATGGAAGTAAACCTTCCTAAAACGATAGCCATACCCCCAAATCTATCAAAGAATTCATGGGATTTGTTAAGATACTCTTTTTTAAATCCAAAAATCCTTCCGTATTTTAGTAAAAAAGGTTCTCCAAGTTTCTTACCTATAAAATATCCTATATTATCTCCAATGATAGCTCCTGTTGAAGCTATGATTATGATGACTAAAAGGTTTAGTAAATCTTTAGAAGCCAAAAAACCTGAAAGTATTACAACTGTATCTCCGGGTATAAACATACCCAAGAATACAGATGTTTCTAGTATAGTAATCAAAAATATCGCAAAATAGCCATAAGACTCTAGATAACCATAGACAGTGTCAAGTAACTCTTTTTCCAATTATAGCCTCTCTTTTTAGCTTTGTTAGAATATTATAATATGAATATGACCTTTATCCTATTTACAAAACTAATAAATTGTAATATTTTATTAGATTGCTATTAATTTTGGAGGATAGGTGGATTGTTAGGATTCGGTCCTCATCTCATGATAGATGGGTATGAAGCAAATTATGCCACTTTGGCAAGTTTAGAAAAGATTGGAGAATTTTTAGAGATACTACCAAAAGAGATAGGTATGACGAGAATAATGCCTCCATATGTATTCAAATACGATGGTGGAGATAAACCTGAAGATTGGGGGGTATCTGGATTTGTAATTATCGCAGAAAGTCATATAAGTATTCATACATTTCCAGAGAAGCAGTATTTTTCTATAGATATATTTTCTTGCAAAGATTTTGACCAAGATAAAGCAGTAGAGTTTATAAAGGAATTTTTCCAAACTGATAAACTAGAAATTCAAAGAACTAATAGAGGTTCTGAATTCCCTAGAGATATAGCTCTAGCTACTAATATAACAAATGCCCAAAGAAACAGGCTAACTTAGAGAATATCTTTTTATACAAAAAGGGAGAAAATCTTTAACTGATTTTCTCCTGTGGTCTTCCAATAGGGTAGTACTCAAATCCTTTTTCTCTTACTTCTTTTGGTTCATATATATTTCTTCCATCTATAATTATAGGTAATCTCATCAACTTTTTGATTTTTTCTAGGTCAGCTTCCTTAAATTCGTCCCAATCTGTAATGATAATAAGGGCATCTGCATCTTTTACCGCTTCATATTTGTCTTTTACATATCTGATATTTTCTTTTTCTGGGAATAGTTGCTTGAAGTTATCTTCAGCTTTTGGGTCATACAGTCTAAGATTTGCTCCAGCCTCGTCTAACTCTCTTACTATATCTATAGCAGGAGATTCTCTTATGTCATCTGTGTTTGGTTTAAAAGCAAGTCCCCATATTGCAAGATTTTTATCTTTGTTAACCCAAAGTATATTTTCTATTTTTTCTACAAATTTTTCTCTTCTTTCTTGATTTATTTTTTCAGTTTCTTTCAGTAGTCCAAAGTCTACGCCGTGGTCTTCTGCTATTTTTATAAAAGCTTTTACATCTTTTGGGAAACAGCTACCTCCATAACCTATACCTGCATTAAGAAAAGCTCTTCCTATTCTTTTGTCGTATCCCATTCCATCAGCTACTTCTTTTACATCAGCCCCTACCTTTTCACAAAGGTCAGCAATCATGTTTATGTATGATATTTTCATAGCTAAAAATGAGTTAGACGCATGTTTTATGAGTTCTGCTGTGGCTGGCGTTGTTATCATAAGGGGGAAACCTTTTTCTGTAAATGGTTTATAAAGCTGTTTGAATATCTCTTCTGCTTTTTTACTTTCTACTCCGACTACTATCCTGTCAGGATTCATAAAATCGTATATAGCTGAACCCTCTCTCAAAAATTCTGGATTTGATGCGACATCAAAATCTAAATCTTTACGGGCGTACCTTTTTATCGTTTTTTTAACCCATTGGTGAGTATTTACTGGAACTGTAGATTTTTCTATCACCAGTTTGTATCTATCCATAGCTTGAGCTATCTGTCTTGATGCTTCTTCTACTTGAGATAAGTCTGCTTTTCCTGTTTCGCTTTGTGGTGTACCAACGCATATAAAGATAACATCGGAAAAATCTACACCTTCTTCTATATCACTAGTAAATTTTAGTCTTCCCTCTGATATATTATTTTTTAGTATGCCTTCTAGTCCCGGTTCGTATATAGGAGTTTCTCCTTTTCTAAGTTTTTCTAGTTTGTCTTCTAGTTTTTCTACACACATCACTTCATTTCCTAGTTCTGCAAAGCATGCGGCAGTTACTAACCCTACATATCCAGCACCTATTACTGTTATCTTCATTTTTCAGCTCCTTTGTAAAAATTTAGTTATTATTATATCATGATTTCGTTATTACATATCCATATATATTTCCCGAATATCCACTATTCTTGATGGTGGAATAAAGCTCTAACAATGTAGAACCTGTAGTAAGGACATCATCAAAAATAAGTATATTTTTTGCTTTTAGCTGTTTTTTTAACCTAAAAGCGTTTTTTAGGTTTCTTAATCTTTTTTCTTTAGGTAGCTCGGTTTGAAGTTTTGTGTTTCTTGTTTTTTCTATTTGGTCAGATATGAGATAAGGAGGTAAAATATGCACCAAAATCTCTTTTAGATGGTTGAATCCTCTTTGTTTCTCTATAGATTTATGTAATGGTACATAAATAATCATTTCTATCCTTTTATCTTTTATGTAGCTTTTTATATCTTCTTCTATCTTTTCTGCTATTATTTTCGATAAATTTCTTCTGTTACTTAGCTTGTACTCATATATCAGGTTTTTTATCGCTCCTTTAAAGGAGCAGTATACTTCTATATCATTATAATATGTTTTTGTTTTGCAATTTTCACAGTTTTCTACCCCATCTCCGCAGGATTTACAGTAGGGTAAATTTTTTTCCTTTTTTATTAACTCTATGCATCTTTTACATATACAGTTTTGCCAGTCAAATTCAAATAAACTCTCACAGTTTATACAAGGAGAAGGATATACGCTGTTTAGAACTAACTTTATCAATCTTTTAGTTTTCCTTCTAAGAATTGCTGATAAGCTGACAAATCTAAGAGTCCATGACCACTTAGGTTAAAAAGTATAACTTTCTCTTCTCCTGTTTCTCTACATCTCATAGCTTCATCTATAGCTACTTTGACAGCGTGGGCTGACTCTGGAGCTGGAACTATTCCTTCTGTTCTAGCAAAATCTACTGCGGCTTTAAATACAGAAGTTTGGGGTACCGCTACTGCCTCGATTAGTCCATTTTTGTAAAGGTTAGATATGATTGGTGCCATTCCGTGGTATCGAAGACCTCCTGCATGTATAGAAGGGGGTATAAAATCATGTCCTAAGGTGTGCATCTTTAGAAGGGGTGTTAGTCCCACTGTGTCTCCAAAATCATATTTATACTCTCCCTCTGTGAGAGTAGGACAAGAGGCAGGTTCTACAGCTATAAATCTGGTACAATCGTTTGCTCCAGAGAATCTATCTAGTAAAAATGGAAGTGCTAACCCTCCAAAATTACTTCCTCCTCCAGCTGAACCAATAACTATGTCTGGGTAATGTTTGATTTTTGCAAACTGTTTTTTTGCTTCAAGACCGATTACTGTTTGGTGAAGTAAGACATGATTTAACACACTTCCAAGAGAGTAATGGGTATCTTCTCTTTCCAAAGCCTCCTCTACAGCCTCGCTGATAGCTATTCCTAAGCTTCCCGGATTGTCTGGGTCTTGTTCTAATATTTTTCTTCCAGATTTTGTGTAAGGACTTGGACTTGGGATTACTTTTGCTTTCCATGTTTCCATCAGTACTCTTCTGTAAGGCTTTTGGTGGTAACTCACTTTTACCATGTATACTATGGTTTCTATCCCAAAGTATTGGGTCGCAAATGCTAAAGAGCTACCCCACTGTCCTGCTCCTGTTTCTGTTGTTATCCTTTTTGTTCCTTCTTTGGCATTGTAATAGGCTTGTGCAACTGCTGTGTTTGGTTTATGACTGCCGGGAGGACTTATACCTTCGTATTTATAAAATATTTTGGCTGGAGTATCTAAAAATTCCTCTAAATATATAGCTCTAATTAGCGGTGTAGGTCTCCAGATGGTATATATGTCTAGTATTTCTGGAGGAATATCTATCCATCTTTCTTGGGACATTTCTTGTTCTATTAGAGCTTTTGGGAATAGAGCTAGGAGTTTTTCTGGACTCATTGGTTGGTTGGTCTGTGGGTCTATAGGTGGTTCTAAAGGTGTAGGTAGGTCTGGTAAAACATTGTACCACTGTTTTGGTATTTCGTTGTCTTCTAGTGTTATCTTCTTCATGAACCCCTCCATCGAAGTTTTGTATTGTATTTAAATTTAAATTTTTATTTTGAAATTATCCATATTTTACATGTAATTGGTTCAAGTTACAGGATTTTTCATAATTTTTAAAATTTTTTAGTTGTTCGATTGGTTTTATTAAGCAAAATTTGTAGGCTTTTGGTGTGTTTAGTAATCTCTTTTAAAGATAATGTATATAATATAGTCCTTATCGTTTCTGGGTTTGAGCCGATTTCTCTAGCTAAACTCCTAAGAGAATACTTTTCCCCAACCTTTAAAATTTGATGTAATTTAATTGCAATTTCAGAATAATGAACATGTTTTTGCTTTCTTATTTTTTCCTTTTTATACCATTTAAATTCCAATGGATTTGCTATTTTTGTAGCTAATTCTATATCTTTATATTTATCTGGATACAACTCTTTAAGTACGCTTTCTGCCTCCAGTTCCTTTCCTAAATATTTACCCCAACCAATTGAAGGAAGAATTACATTTAAAAACCTGTTATTTTTATATTTTTGCGATAATTTTATTATTGCTTGCTTTAGCTGATTATCTGTAATTGTAATTATTTTATTTTTATTCAAAAATTCTTGAACTAAATCTATTCTTATATTTTCTTTTTTCTTTTGTTGTGAATAAATTCTATATTTTTTTTGATATTTTTTTATTCTGTTATACAAATTAAAAATGTTTATTTCTTTTTTTGCTTTATATTTTAATTCTGATTTATTTTTATTTTTTGATAATATTCTAAATTCTTCTAAAAATAAGAAATGATTAATTTTTGTTTTAAATGTATTGTCAGGTTTTAA
>JAADDZ010000015.1 GCA_013153635.1 Aquificota bacterium | reverse complement strand
TAAAGTAATACTAAAACAAGCAAGTAAATAAAAGATAAATATGCTACAAAATAATCTAAAAAATAAACTCCATGTATTACAACAGAATTAAAGAAGGTTACAAAAATATACATTAAAGAAATACTTGCTATAATGGAAATACTTTTATTTATAGTAGATTTATTTTTTGATAAAACTATTATAAATAGTATAGAAAAAAATAAAAATATTATAAGCATTAATAAAGGTTTGCTTGGGAGAAAGTTATAACTATTGGTAGATATAACACCAAATATGGCTAAAGTTAGAATAAAAACAACTAAAAATTTTCCAAAATATTTATTAAAATTTAATACCATACTCATCTTTCAACAAACCTTCTATATCTCCATTGTGTTCTTTTAGCTTTTTTTCGAATTCCCAACACTTAACATCTACTAAAAGTCTATACCAATATCCTTGCATAAAGTGAAATATAAATCCTTGCCAACCATCTAGGAAACCTAATTTAAAAAAATATCTGTATAGGAAATACAAAGTAGGCCTTAATCCTAAAGGAAGTTTTGAATAAAATTTTTCCTTTATGTATCTTTTCTTTTTAGCCTGTGGGTCTTTCATTTTTAATAAAAAATTGTCATTCTTAAAAAATTTATATTTGATATTCATCAAATCTAACATTTCACGAGTAGCATATTTGTTATGTTTATCTATCCACCAAGTTATATTGTTTTTATTATCATCTACTATATTTCCTTTTTCTATTAATATAGTGTCTCCTTCACTTAAGATTATGTGTTCATCCATCCATCTTTGTTCAATTTTTCCATATCCATATTGCCATATCCTTAGTAATATATGTGGATAAAACCCTCCCCATCTAATCCATTTTCCTTGAAAATAAACTTTTCTTTTTAGATATATACCTTTTATGTTAGCTGGCAATTTATCAATAGTTCTCCTTATTTCTTCAGCCAGCTCTGGTTCTATATATTCATCTGCATCCATTCTCATAACCCACTTAGTTTTAATCGGACAATTGTCAAGAGCCCACTGGAATTGTGTAGCGTAATTAACCCACTTATTTTGGTAAATTTTAGCACCCAAACTTTCAGCTATTTCTAATGTTCTGTCTGTAGAATAAGAATCAACAATAAATATATCTTTAACAAACGGTTTTAAACTTTTTACACATCTTTCTATATGTTTTTCTTCATTATATGTTAATATAATTACAGATATATCTTTCATATTTCATATCCTAGCTCTATGATAAGATTTCCTATAGAATCGTGAATTTCTTTTTTCAATTTAGTTGATAGCTCTTCCTTCCATGTTTCTTTTTTTCCTTTCCTGAAAGTATGAGTTCCACCATATAACTTATCAGCTAATTCTTCAATTTCATTTAATAAATCTTTTCTTTTTAAGAAAATTAATATGCTTTCAATAGTTTCCATTTGTTTTTCTTTTGAACCTCCTCCTTTTTCTCCTATTAAGTCTTCAAACTTTACTATCAAACAATTGTTACTTTTTTTCCACATTAAAACATTTTCAAGAGCATAACTAAAGGAGTTTAAATGAAGACCTATTTCTTCATAAAATCCACCATTTAAAGTAATTTTAATTCTATCTTCAAATGAAAGATTTGAGAAAAGAGGATATAAAAAATAATCTTTTTTCTTTGCAAAGAAATGAGCATGAGAAACTAAAACATCTCTTGGATCACGAATTATATGAACAACTTTAACCTTATACTTTTCCAATATATAATTCAACCTTTCAGAATAGTTCGCATGACCAGAGATATATCCTCCCCTTTTTACTCTTTTTATCCTCCGTAGTAGCCATCTAGAGCTGACAGCTACAGGTGAATAGAAACCTATGTGTAAAGGATTTTTATCAAATTTAGCTCCTCTAATCAATTGTCTCATAGGATATATCTTTCCTAAGATTAAAGATTCGGCTATACCTAATCTATCATATTTATATCCCATCAATTCAAATAGTTTTTGAAGTAAATTTGTTCCAGATTTCGGTAGTGCATTTGCCATAGGAATAATCTTCATAATAAGACTCCTTAATTTTATTTCAAATTTTAGGTATGTAAAAAGTAAGAATATTAAATTTTTGTTTAACAAAAATAGCTCCTAGCAAGTTCCAAATAAACATACTAAAACTAGTAGATATAGAAGCTCCTAAAATCCCATAACTTGGGATTAATAAAAAATTTAAAATAACATTAATAATTATAGATAACAAAATAATATTTTGAAGCACCCTTTGATTTCCCGTCATATTTAAAAAAGCTCCTACATTTCCAAAGTAAGAGTTAAAAAAATAACCAAAGAGTAAAATAATTAGAGAAAAATTACCTCTTACGAAAGTCTCACCAAAAAATTTTAATATATTTTCTCCAAAAATCATCAAAATAAAGAATATTAACGATGAAAATACCAAATTTAGTTTAGAGGATATTTGCATTAATTTATATAACAAAATTTTTTCATTATTCCAATAATATCCCGATATTTTGGGAGCAACTATTGCATTTATCGCGGTTAAAGGGAGAATCAAAATGGAAGCTATTCTAATTATTACATTATATACTCCTACTTCTTCTTCCGCTCTAAAAATACCTAATACTATAGTATCTGTCCAACCCATTATCAAGGCCAAAGAACTGGAAAAAAGCATCGGTATAGATACACTCAAAATATATTTATATGAAGGGCTTTGAGATATGTTTCTTGCTGAATGGAAATAAGGTTTTATGTATTTACGCCATACAAAATAAGCAGTAATTGAAAGCAGAAATACGGAAATAATGTAAGAAACAATTGGTGTTTTAGCTGGCGCTATTAAAACTTTTCCACTTAGATACAAAACAGTTATCAGCCCCTGCAATAGTGATGCAATTACAAAAATACCTGTTTGCTGTAAAAGCATATATTCCTTTATTTTCTTTAATCCGCGTAGGCCTTCCGCATGGATATAAAGTAAAACTAATGGAAGTATTCCTATAGAAATTAACTGAAAGTATGAAGCTAAATATGGTTTTTTAAAGAAATATTCTGCTATATAAGGAGAAAAAACAAATATAAGAACGGAAATTATTAAAGAGAAAGGGACCACAAGCTTTAGTGCTTTTTTATAAATATCAATGACAATATTCCATTTTCCTTGTGACGAATATTCAGCAGCAAAGCGAAGTAGTGCAGTATCCATACCAAGTCTACTAAGAACTGAAGAAATTTGGAATAATGTAAGAGACAAGGCAAAAATACCCATTGCCTCTGCTCCGTAATTGCGTGTAATTATTAATGTAAATATATATCCTGCGATTATACCAACTATTCTTAAAATAAATGCAATAGAAGAACCTTTTAATATTTCTTTTAAGTGAATATCTTTTTTTATTTTGTTTATCATTTACAAGTGTTTTTATCTCCGCACTAAATAAAGCTACTTTAACAGAAGTTCAATTAACTTTTAAAAAATTTTTGGTTAACTTCCTCTTGCCCACTGTATCAAAATATCTGCCACTTCTGGTCTAGAGAACTCTTTTGGGGGTCTTTTGCCTTCTCTTAGCATTGCTCTTACTTTTGTTCCGCTTAAGTGGACGTGGTCTTCTTTTGGGTGTGGGCAGGTTTTAGACGATGCCATGTTTTCACATTTGGTACAGTAAAAAGAGTGTTCAAATTTTAATGGTTGGATTTCAAGCTCCTTTGTAAACTGCTCTACGAATTCTTGGGCTTCATATGTTCCATAGTAGTCTCCTACTCCGGCGTGGTCTCTTCCTATTATCATATGAGTTGCTCCGTAGTTTTTACGCATAAGTAAATGGTGAATTGCTTCTCTTGGACCTGCGTAATGCATAGATGCAGGTAAAACTGATAGATGAACTTTTTCTTTATTAAAGTAATTGTCTATTAGAACTTCATAACATTTCATTCTTACGTCTGCAGGTATGTCATCTGGTTTTGTTTCTCCTACTAGTGGGTGTATCATTACTCCGTCCATTGGTTCTAGAGCAACTTTTATAATATATTCGTGCGCTCTATGAATGGGGTTTCTGGTTTGAAAAGCTACAATTTTTTGCCAGCCTTTGGTTTTTATATTTTCTCTTACTTGTGCAGGGTCTAAGTAGTATTTTTCATCTATTCCTTCTCTGATTGGTCTATTGATTAGTCTTATGATTTCTCCACCTATAAAGTTGTTTCCAGCCTGTTTTACCACTTTTACTCCCGGGTGATTTTCATCGTTGGTCTTAAATACATTTTTGCAATAGTTATCTAAATCTAGATTAAATTTATCTTCTACTACCATGATAGCTGTTAATCTGTTATGTTTGTCATATAGTGCTATTTCGTCTCCTATTTTTATATCTTTATGTATTTCGTTTGGTATCGGGAGTACTATTGGTATAGACCAAAGTAGTCCGTTTTTTAAGTGTATATTATTTATTACTTCTTCTGCGTCTTCTTTTGTTAAAAATCCGTTTAGAGGTGAAAAACCTCCGTTTGCTATCATTTCACAATCACTGACATATCTATCTGCTATGGTTAATTTTTTTAGATATTTAGCTTTTTCTGTAAGCTCCTTTTTTTCTTCTTCTGTTGCTATTTTGTTAACTAGTTTTCCTCCATGTGGTTTAAGCATTTACTCCTCCTACCATTTAATAACTATTTGAAAGTATATAAAAATCTTTTTATTATTTTACGAAATTTAATTAAAAATGTTAAAGGTTAAATGAAAACTTTTTATTTAACTCCTATAAATAAGGTTTAATTTTTTCTTTTATATTTTGATAGATATTTACCAGTTCATCTGAAGCATTTATGGCATGGTATAGTTCTTTTATTAAAATTTCTTTTTCCCAAAGATATGTATGTATCAATAAATTTCTTATTTTTCTAAGCTCTTTCCATCTGTTCGCAGATGGCAAAATTTCAAGCTGTTCAAGTCTATTCAATATATCTATAAAAGGTTTACTTCTTACTTCTTCTCCAAGAGTTTCTAAAATTAAGGGAAATAACTTATCTCCCATTGTATCTTGCATTTTAGAAAATCTAAACAAAAAAGCATCTAAAGTTTCCACTTTTTCAGGGTCATCTAATATTTCTGTATCCAACTTATCCCAGTTTTTAATTTTGTTAACTACATAATCTAACCCATCCCTGTGTCTATCTATTTCTTCTAAAACAAGAGTTATATTTTTCATAGAATTCTTACTCCTGTTCTTTTTGCTTCCAAGCAATAAAATTCATTACAATTATAAGGAGCTACTATCAAATCTATTTTCTGTTCTCCAATTTTATCTTCAAGATTAACTAAATATTTGACCTTTTTTTCAAAAATATTAGATTTTTCGTAATTTCGTATTTCAATATATATATCAATATCTCCCCCTTTGAATTCAGGATTAACCCGTGAACCGAAAATCCATATTCTTATATCGTCTCCAAAAATCTGCTTTGCAATATCTTTTATAGCTTTTAGTTCCTCTTTTGTTAAGCGAATATTTATTGTTTTCCTCATATTACAGTCCTATGATTACTAAATCATTCTTATCTATCTTTAGATAAACTCCGGTGTTTAATATTTTTCTTACAGGAGTTTGATTTATCTTTATAGCTTTTTGATACTTTTAATTTCTTCAGAGCTTAACCTTAAATTCATATTTGTAAATGACCTTTTTCTTTTAGATAGTTAATTATTTTATCGACACTCTCTTTTAAGGTTTCTTTGTCTGTTTCTACAACTATCTCTGGGTTTTCTGGCTCTTCATATGGGTCATCTATACCGGTAAAGTTCTTAATAATGCCTTTTCTGGCTTTTTCGTATAATCCTTTTACATCTCTTTGTTCACAAACTTCCAGCGGGCATTTTACATAGATTTCTATAAATTCGTCCTTATCAACTAAGTTTCTAACTAGTTCTCTATCTTTTTTGTATGGAGAGATAAATGCTGTTAATGTTATAATTCCTGCATCAACGAACAGTTTGGCAACTTCACCTATCCTTCTTATATTTTCTTCCCTGTCTTCAGCAGAAAAACCTAAATCTTTATTTAGTCCTGTTCTTATATTATCACCATCGAGAACATATGTATGGATTCCCATTTCGAATAGTTTTTCTTCTACCGCATGTGCTAGGGTAGATTTTCCACTTCCAGATAGCCCTGTAAACCATAGGATAGCTGACTTATGTTTTTTTTGTCTTTGTCTGTCTTCTTTTTTTATTTTTCCTTCATGTGGAATTATAAAGTTATTGTTGTTCACCTATTTCCTCCAGATTAAATTTTGAAATCTAAGCTAAAAATAAAAAGTATAAAACTGTTAAACATATTATCCCATATATGATAGATAGAGGTAAACCTACTTTTACAAAGTCTTTGAATTTATAGTTACCTATCGCATATACCATTAGGTTTGTTTGGTAGCCTATTGGAGTAACAAAGCTAGCAGAAGCTCCATATGCTACTGCCAGTGCAAAAGCGGTAGGTTCTACAGAGTAAACTGATGCTGAAGATATAGCTATAGGAAATGTTATAGAGGCGGCGGCTATATTGGTTACAAATTCAGTGAGAATATTCGTAATTAGATAGATTCCTAATAAAGCTCCAAATAACCCTAAAGGCTGAAGAGAACTGTTAATAATGCTTGCTAACAAGTCGGCTGTTCCTGTAACTAGCATCGCTTTTCCTATGGCAAGGGATAAAGCGGCTATAACGACTAGGTTAATGTCTAAACCTTTTTTAATATCTGAATATCTACCTATTTTAAAGAGGACAAAGGAAGCTATCAGTAAAATAAGTCCTACGAATAGAGGAATTATCTTTAATGCTGATAGAACTATTACTGTTAGAAATCCCCAAAAAACAAAATTTCCTTTCTTTTTATCTATTTTAGAAATTTCTTTGTATTTTGAGACTATATAAAAGTCAGTGGTATCTTCTGCTCTTTTGAAGAAATCTTCACCTGCTAGTACTAGTAATAAATCACCGGGTTTTAGTACGATGTCTCCGATTTTACCGCTTAGTTTTTCTCCATTTCTATGAATAGCGATAATTGTTGCATCATATTTACCTCTAAAATCTGTATCTTTTACTTTTTGATTTATTAAAGAAGAATTATAGGAGATAACTATTTCTACGAGTTCTAAATACTCACTTTTTATAATATGCTCTTTTGGTAGAGAAATTCCTATGTTCTGGTTTATAAGGTTATATATAGAATCTGTATTTCCTACAAAAATAAGTAAATCTCCTTCTTTAATAATTTCGGTAGGTTTTACTGGTGAGATTTTTTCTTCTTTTCTTATGATTTCTGCTAAGAACAGACCTTCTAAATTTCTTAATTTTGCCTCTTTGATAGTTTTTCCAATGAGAAAAGAGTTCTTATCTACAATTGTTTCAACGAAATAGTCTGTTTTTCTCTCTAAAAATTTCTCTACTGCATCTTCTCTTCTTGGAAGTAAGTTTTTGCCTATAAAAACCATGTATAAAAACCCTGCTATCGTTGCTGGAATACCTACATAAGCAAAATCAAAGATATTAAAAGGCTTAAAACCATTTTCTATCATAAATCCATTAACAATGAGGTTAGTAGAGGTACCTATCAAGGTTATAGTTCCACCTAATATTGCGGCATAAGAAAGAGGTATCAGGACTTTTGAGGGAGCTACATTTTTTGCTTTTGCCCAATTGTATACATATGGAATAAACATAGCTACTATAGGAGTATTATTTAAAAAAGAAGATGCTGATGATACTACTAAAAACATTCTTCCTAAAAAGGAGGAATAAGACATATCTTTTTTTAGTATTTTGGCAAAATAAAAACGCATAATTCCTGTTTTTTGGATTACGTTGCTTACTATCAAAAGAAGTATAATAGTGGCTATTTGAACATTAGAAAATCCTGCTAAAGCTTGTTCTGGAGTCAAGATACCAAAAATTATAAGAATGGCTACGGCTATAAAAAAAACAGCCGCAGGGTGAAAAATCTCTTTGTATAAAGCTAGTATAAGAAAAATAATTACTCCCAAAAGGAGTACAGACTCTAGGTCAAAAAACATCTCTTCCTATAGCTACAAAGTATGGGTTTAACAGATTTTCTTTATTATATTCTAGTTCTTTTAGAGAGCTTATTTTTCCTTTTTTCAAATCATCTAAATGCTCAATTTTTAATATTTTACCACCTACGGCGTTTAAAACTGCATGAGCGGCGGCTGTATCCCATTCCATAGTTGGAGCTAGTCTCGGGTATATGTCTGCTTTTCCTTCGGCGACTAAACATATCTTTAGAGATGAACCTATAGAAACAGTGTTTACTTTTCCAAATTTTTGTTTTAGAAAGTCTATGAATTCTTGTGTTTCTTCATTTAGATGAGATTTGCTGGCAACTATGTTTAGTTGAGCTTTATTAGGAGATTTGTTCAAAACTAGTTCAGTCTGTACACCGTTTTCTATTTTGAATGCTCCTATATCTAGTCCTCCATAGTAAAGAGTATCTATTGCTGGGGCAAATATCACTCCGAAAATAGGTCTATTCTTATGTATAAGAGCTATGTTTACTGTAAACTGTCCGTTCTTTTTTATAAATTCTTTTGTGCCGTCTAGGGGGTCTATCAGCCAGAAATATTCCCAATGTTTCCTTTTTTCAAAAGGAATATCTTTTCCTTCTTCACTTAGTATAGGATAACTGTATAGTTTTTTTAACGAATTTTCTATAACTTTGTGGGAGTTCTTATCAGCTTGGGTTAAGGGGGATTTATCTTCTTTGTACTCTACGTCAATATAGCCGTTATAGATTTTTAGTATCTCCTCTCCTGCTTCCTTTGCGGTTTGGATTATTTTTTCAATATTGATGTTCATTTGTTAAATGTCCTTTTAAAATTTTTATGTTTATATATAATACAATAAATGTTTTTACTGTAGGGAGTATAGCTGTAGAATAAGGACTATCCGTGTGTTAGGATATTTTTTATTTTATCTATGGGTGGTTCTTTTCCTGTCCATATCTTAAAAGATTCAATACCTTGATACATAAGCATAGGTAAACCATCTTGCCATTTGCACCCTTTTTCTTCCGCAGTTTTTAAGAGTTTAGTTTTTCTGTAGATTATATCTATAACTGTGTGTCTAGGTTCTATAAGTTTGTAGTTAAATAGTTCTGGGTCTTCTTCTTTTAGACCTATTGATGTTGTATTTATTATGATGTCAGCATTTTTTAGCTGTTTGTCTATATCTTCTAGAGTGATAGCTGTTATTATCTGGTCTATGTATCTATGTAGTGTGGAAAAATCTTTTATTATGTTTTGTATTTTTGAAGTTGTTCTGTTTGCTATGATTATTTTTTGTACTCCTTCTTTAACAAGTCCATATAAAACAGCTCTAGATGCACCTCCAGCTCCTATTACTAGGAATCTTTTGTTTGAGAAGTTTGGCTCTATCTCTTTTAGTCCTCTAATAAATCCAACTACATCTGTATTATATGCTTTTAGATAGCCTTCTAAGTTATGTATAGTGTTTGTAGCTTTTATATATTTTACCTCTGGGGACAGCTCATCTACATATTTTATTATCTGTTCTTTGTGCGGTACAGTAACGTTTATCCCTTTGATTCCCAATATTTTGATTGATTGCACCGCTTTTTCTAAATCTTCTGGTTTTATCTCAAATGGTATATAAACTGCATTTATTCCAAGAGTTTGGAAAGAGTAAGTTTGAAAGGTGGGAGATTTAGAATGTTTTACTGGATAACCAAAGATACCATAGATTTGGGTTTGTCCATTTATGTTACACTCTAGTTTCATTAAACCTAAAGGCTGAACTTGTTTTGTCCTATCATCACAGTTTTAACCCAAGGAAGAGATTCTCTTACTGTATATATAATAAGGTCTTTCATTGTCATGTCTGAAACTGGACAGTGAATACACATTCCCAACAGCTCTAGGTATACTACGTCGTTTTCTACTTTTACAAGCTTTATATCTCCATCGTCTGCTGTTAGAGCAGGTCTTATCTTTTCTAAAACATTTTCTACTTCCTTTTCTTTTTCACTCATCTCTTTTATCATATCTAAACACCTCTATTTAGATTTGATTATTACTTGATTTATTTCATCTAAAAATATTTCTCTATCTTTTTCTGGTAGGTTAAGAACGCAAAAAGCTCCTTTTATACTTAACCTTTTTAGGGCGATATTCTCAAGTTTTTCTTTGTAAAAGTAATTAAAGTATTTTTTTATAATCTGTTCTGTTTGCGGGTAATCTTCTAAAAGATGAAAAACTTTTGTATCTAATGTTATTTTCATTCTTGGGTTTTCCTCACATAAAATATTAGTATTCCATCGTCTTCTTTGTATCCTAAAAATTCATTGCCAGTTGCTTCGCACCATGCAGGAACATCTTGAATAGCTCCTTCGTCGTCAGCGAGAAGCTCTATAATCTGCCCTGTTTTTGCGGTTTTTATAATTTTTGCTAATTCTGTGATAGGTACTGGACAGTAAGTCCCAGTAGCATCATGGACTATATCTGGCTTAATTTCATCAAGGTTTACACTCATTTTATATCCTCCAATTTTCCAAGGTTGCTTCTTCTAGCTTCTCTCCTAAAATTATACTTTCTTCCCCTTGGGGACTATGATATTTGACATTTATTTTACCATTCTCCGTTTTACTGTATCTTGCGATTAGGTTAGCTATCTGTTTTAGGTCTTCTTTTGAGGGGGGATTTGCGTCTATCGTTTTAGCGATGGCTACTGCTCCTTTTCCTATTGGTTCAAAGAACCAATATCTGTCTTTTAGTCCTCTGACAAAGTTACCTTCTCCTTCGTTTCTAGTAACTATAACTTTTGTTCCTGATGGTAATCTAAAGTGTCTTCCTATTGTAAGTAGATATAGGTCATCTCTGCTGATTGTGTTTTCTACTGATATTATTTCTTGATATTTTTTTGCAAAATTTTCATCTGTAAGATAACAGCACCCTCCTGCTGGTTGTTCAAATTCATCTATATTTAGGGTTTTTGCTAATTCTAGTTGTCTCTTTCTGCTTCTTCCGCTTATACCTTCTAGTTTTTCTCTGTTTATCCAGCCTTTTATCTCTGGTATAGTAGGTGGAAGGAGTTTAGCTGAAAGTGGTTTTACTACTAAACCTTCTACGCCTGCTTCTTTTTCTATAAGTTTCATAGCTTTTAGGTGCTGGCTCATTGGTCTTTGGTTTAGTACTTCTCCTGAAATGATAAAATCTGCCTTTGTTTTTATCATTATTTCTTTTGCTTTTTTATACATAAATGCTCTACAGTCTATACATGGATTTATGTTCTTTCCGTAACCATATTTGGGATTTGTTATGATGTGAAAATAGTCAGAGGAAATATCTACTATCTCTATTGGGATTTTGTATTTTGCGGCATATTTTAGTGCAGGGTTGATATAATGGGTACCGTCTGATTTTTTTTCTCCTCTTCTTCTTTTTGTTTCTGTGATACAAAAGCCAGTATAAAAGTGAACTGCAAGAACTTCTATACCTTGCTGTTGAATCAGTTTTATCGCTAAGGTACTATCAAGTCCTCCTGAATATAAGGCTATTGCTTTTATCTTTTTTCCCATTTTTCCTCATTTACAAAAAAAAGAGGGCTTATAAAAGCCCTTTGGTTCTTGGTTATTTAAGTTTTAATATAGGTTTTTATCCTATATGTTCAAGGTCAATGGTTTCTTCTTCGTGTTCTTCTTCTATACAATCTGGTATTTTTGCGGCTTCTTCAACTCTACCTTGTTTTAGTAGATAGTCTTTTATTGCTACGTGTAATGTTTCTAAGCCAAGGTTTGTACAGTGTATCTTTTGAGCTGGCAAACCTCCTAATTCTTCAAAGATTTCCTTGTAGGTTAGATTCAGTGCGTAATCTATAGGTTTTCCTTTTACCATTTCTGTGAGTACAGATGATACTGCGATTGCAGAGCCACAACCAAATGTTTTGAATTTAACGTCGGTAATAATATCTTTTTCTTTGTCTACTTTTATGGTGAATAACATAGCATCTCCACAAGACGGGTTACCACATTGACCGTATCCATCAGGATTTGGAATCTCTCCTAAATTTCTTGGATTCATAAAATGATCCATAACTTTTTCTGTATATTCAAACATTTTGATACCTCCTATGGAGTTTAATTTTTATAATCTTCATAATTTAATATATTTTGCTAAATGCTTATACTCAATGAGTTTTGTCATAAGTTAGCCTTGAACATTTTTGAATTTGTCTGCTTTCTTTGCAAATTTATCCCAGTTCTCGGGACCAAATGGAGATATTTCTCTTAATCTTTGAATTACTTTTGGATATTCTTCGATAATGTAGTCTATATCTTCTTCTGTGTTTTCTCTTCCCAAGGAGAAAACGATAGAACCGTTTGATGCCTCTTTTTCTACTCCTATAGCCGCTAGGACGTGTGATTGTTTTAGTGCATATGATACGCACGCTGACCCTGATGCGGTGTATGTTTTTTTGATATTTAACATTAAGAGCATCGCTTCTCCTTCGATGTACATCACTATTAGAGATAGATGGTTTGGTAGTCTTTTTTCTGGGTGTCCTGTAAATTTTATGTAAGGTATTCTCTCTTCTATTCCTTTTTTGAGTTTATCTCTTAGTCGTTTTAGTCTTGTTACTCTATCGTCCATCTCTTTAAGAGCAAGTTCTGCGGCGGCTCCCATACCTACTATTAGTGGGACTGGTTCTGTGCCTGCTCTTCTTCCACCTTCTTGTATACCTCCTTCGATAAGGGGTTTGAGTCTAACTCCTTTTTTTACAAAGAGTCCTCCTACGCCTTTTGGGGCATAAAAGTAGTGTCCTGTGAATGATGCCATATCTAGTCCCCACCCTTCTACATCTACTGGTGTATGTCCAACGGCGGCGGCTATGTCCGAGTGAAAGACTACACGGGGATTTTTTTCTTTTGCGGCGGCTACCAAAACAGGAATGTCTTGAAGTGTTCCTATCTCTCTATTGGCATAACCTACGGATACTAGTATAGTATCTGGTCTTATAGCTTCTGCAAGTTTTTCTGGGTGTATGATACCATATTCATCAGGTTCTACATATGTTACTTCGAAACCTTCCTTTTCTAAAGTTTTACATGAGTGGAGTATAGAGTGATGCTCAATGGAAGATACTACTATATGTTTTCCTCTCCTTGAAACTCCCGGTGCTTTTGCATATCCTTTTATCGCAAGGTTGTTAGCTTCTATTGCTCCTGATGTATATACGATGTCTTCAGGTCTGCCTATATTTAAAAGTTCTGCGACTTGTTCTCTTGCTTTGTTTATAGCTTTTTTAGCTTCTACTCCAAGTTCGTGAAGAGATGTAGGATTTCCAAACTTTTCTCTAAAATAAGGCATCATGGCTTGGATTACTTCTTCTGCAACTGGGGTAGTTGCTAGATGGTCTACATAAACAATGCCTCTTGTTTCTAACATGTTTGATACCTCCTTGTTATTGGCTTAGTTTTTTTATTATGTTTCTAGCTATTTCCATGAATGCTTGGGCTGATTGAGAGTCTTCTTTTGCAAAGACTATAGGAATACCTAAGTCGGAAAATTCAGCTACTTTTGGTTCGATAGGTATTTTCCCAAGCAGTTCTGTGTTATATTTCTTTGCTATCTCTTCTGTTTTACTTTTTCCAAATATCTCATATTTTTTTCCGTTGTCTGGGCATACAAAGTAACTCATGTTTTCTACTATTCCTAGTACAGGAATCATTATTTCATTGAACATCTGGATTCCTTTTTTTACATCTATTAGAGCTACATCTTGGGGGGTAGTTACAATGACTGCTCCATCGAGTTCTGTTAACTGCCCTAATGTTATTTGGACATCTCCAGTTCCCGGGGGTAGGTCTATAATTAGAAAATCTAGTTCTTCGTCGCCCCAATCTACATCAAAAAGGAATTGATTGAGAGCTTTAAATAGTACAGGACCTCTCCATATAACAGGTGTGTCTTCTGATGGAAGTAGAAATCCTATAGACATAACTTTTATTCCGTGAGCTTGGGGTGCTATTAATACTTCTTTTCCTTCTACTTTTTTTGCCATAACCTGTTTATCTTTTGCTCCTAGCATTGTTGGACCAGATGGACCGTACATGTCTGCATCTAAATATCCTACGTTATAACCCATCTTTTTTAGAGCTGATGCTATATTAACCGCTACTGTAGATTTTCCTACTCCTCCTTTTCCAGAAGATACTGCTATAGCTTTTTTCACTTTTGGGATTCTTTTTCTGTTTTCAAATGGGTTTTCTGGTTGTGGTGGAGGAGGGGGTGGTTGTTGTCTTTGTGCTGGAGGTTGGTCTGTAAAGAGTATTTTAATTTCTTTTGCTCCTATTGATTTTAGGGTTTGTTCTGCTTTTTCTTTTAGAAACTGGTGGTATTTTTCACTTGGGGAGAATAAGACTAACTGGACGCTATCTCCTTCTATCTTTATATCTTTTAGTAGGTCTGCTAGGGAAAAATTGATTCCTATCTCTTCTAATGTTGTTTTTTTTAGTGCGTCTATTACGCCTTGTAGTGCCATAGATACCTCCAATTTTTTGTTTGTAGAAATTTAAGTTAATAATAGAGTATTGAAATATAAACACTATGATAGGTGTCATAAGGCTTATCATCAGATTTGTAAATGTTTATAAAAAGGAATACTATATTAGTATATTCAAATATTAGAAAATAAAAGGGAGAAAGATGAAGATTACAAAAATCTTTTTTATGCTCTTTGTTTTTGTAGGGTTCTCTTATGGTTTTGGGGTGAGTGATTTTGTAAAAAATCCTTCAGATACTTTTTTTGAGATAGTAGATGAGCCTTTGGAAGAGATGCCTGATTTTTGTTTTGGTGAATCTATAGAAGGCAGGTTTGATGAGTGTTTTGAAGATGAAGATGAGCTTCATCAAGTAGCTGGTAGAGCGTGGGGTAACATGTATAAGGATATGATAGATGCAGGTATTATTGATGAGGAAACGTTGAATGAGAGTGATAGTTGGTTTCCTTTTATGCCAGAGATAACAGGGTGGCAAGCTGATATAAAGATTTATCCTCAAAGTGTAAGGATAAATTCTGGAAGTACTGGTGCTGTTGTAGTTGTAGTTAATAAAGGTTTAGAGCCTGTGGTTATAACGGAGCTTGATATAGATGGAGAGGATAAAGATAGTTTTGAGATAGTGAAGGAAAATTGTATTGGAAAACCTCTTTCTGAATTCTCGACAGCTGGTTGTGGTATTGTCATAAAGGCTTATGATGCAGGTGAAGCTGATTTGAGGATATTTTTTAATATTGTAGGGGTAAAAAAAGTCCCAATGGTAAAAGAGGGTGAAGAGGGAGGTTGTAGTTTTTCTTCAGCTGGAAATAATTGGGGAATTTTTATGATTTTTGGAGTATTCTTCATTATGTTTAGAAGAGTTCTTGTTTAAGTATGTATGTATAGATTTTTGATTTTTTCTATTTGGGTTTTGTATTGTAAAAAGTCAAATTTAAATGTTATCTGTTCATAGTTATATATGTTTTTGATATTCCATATTATTTTTTGATTTTGTATGTCTGTTTTAATTTTTATGTTACTAGTTAGGTTGTATTCTTCTCCAATATCCAAAAGGATAGGTATATACTCATACGCGTTATTTGGTATTTGGTCAGTTTTGAGTATATTTCTTAGCTCTTTTCCATTTATAAAAATCCTTATTTTCGTATGACTTAAAATGATGTTTAAAAAATCCATAATTATATTTATCGATAAATTTTTCTTATATTTTAATCACTTAAGATTTATTTGAAGATTGTTGTTTGGTAATGTTAACCTTTTATTATGTGGAAGAGGCTAATTTCTATAGAAAACTTAACTGTTATAGGTATCATTCTTGGGGTTTTGACTGGTTATTATTTCCCAGAAATAGCATTGGGTATAAAGTTTTTAGGGGAAGCTTTTTTGAATATTTTAAAGGCTGTTGCTATTCCTCTTATTTTTGTATCTGTATTTGTTAGTATTTCTGCTCTTTCTTCTATCTATGAGCTAAAAGACATGGGAATAAAGACTATAGTATATTATTTTTCTACTACTGCTTTGGCGGTGTTAACTGGAATTATTACTGTTAACCTTATAGGTTTTGGGGGAGAAATTCCTAGGAGTGGTTTAGGGGAAAATGTAACGAGCCATGAGTTTTCTTTGCGGTCTTTTTTTGAGAGTCTTATCCCAGAGAATATCTTTATGAGTTTTGCACAGGGGAAAGTACTTCAGATTATTATTTTTTCTATACTTTTAGCTGTTGCTACCTTGTATCTAGAGAGAAGAAAAAAGGAAGTTTTGGTTTTATTTATGGACGGTTTTAATGATGTGTTAATTAGGATAGCTAGATGGATTATCCTCCTTACTCCTATAGGGGTTTTTTCTCTTGTGGCTTATGTGATAGCGGATAGAGGGTTAGGAACTATTTTTTCTTTGTGGCATTATGTAGTGGTGGTTGTTTTCGGATTATTAATTCATGCTGTTTTTAATCTAGGATTAATAGCTTTTATTTTTGGAAAGGTCAATCCTTTTAAGTACTTTTTAAAAGTGCGGGAAGCTATATTGGTTGCCTTTTCTACCTCTTCTAGTTCTGCAACGTTACCTGTTTCTCTGGAGGTTGCACAGGATAAGGTGAAGATTAAAAAGAAGGTTGCTGGTTTTGTTCTCCCTTTAGGAGCTACTATAAATATGGACGGAACAGCTCTATATGAGTCTGTGGCGGCTATGTTTATTGCTCATATGTATGGTATAGAGCTGTCTTTAGGGGAGCAGATTATTATTTTTCTAACTGCAACGCTTGCGGCAGTTGGGGCGGCTGGTATTCCTAGCGCTGGTTTGGTGACGATGACTTTGGTGCTTTCCGCTGTTGGGCTTCCTTTGGAAGGGGTTGCTGTGATTTTGGCTGTTGATAGATTCTTGGATATGCTTAGAACATCTATAAATGTATGGGGAGACCTTATCGGGGCAAAGATAATAGATAGATTTACGAAGTGAGTTTTACTTGACAGAGAGGGTCATTATTGGCATTAGAGTAGCAAACACGAAGAAACCTATCATTACTGCTAGTATTATTATAGTCATAGGCTCTAGGTAACTAAGGAATATTGATATAAGTCTATCTGTCTGTCTTCTGTATATATTGGAAATGAGGTCTAGCATCTCATCTAGTTGTCCTGTTTCTTCTCCTAGTACTATTAATTGGATAATATTTTCTGTAAATATCTGGGTTTCTTTTAAAGAAGAGGATAGTTTTTTTCCTGTTTTTATCTCTTCTACTACTTTGTTTAATTTTTCGTAGAATATTTTGTTGTCTATAGATTTGTTTGCGATGGATAGAGCTGTATCTAAGGTGATGCCTCCTTTTAGTAGGAGACTTAGGGTTTTTGCCCATGAGGATAGAGTTGAATATATGTAAACTTTACTAAAGAAAGGGAGTTTTAGTTTAAGTTTGTCTATATGCTCTTTTTTTAGGAATTTTATTTTTGCTAAGACTGCTCCTATAAAGATAATCGGCGATAGTTTTAGTAAGAAAGTAAAGAATTTGGAGAAGATTATAACCGCCTTTGTACTTGGAGGAAGTTCTCTACCAAATTGTTGATATATCTTGGTTATCGTAGGAACGACCACAGTCATTATTATTATCATAGCTATAAAACCGGCGATAATCACTATCGTTGGATATATTAGGGAGGATACAAGGTTTTTTTTGAATTCACTTTGTTTTTCGATAAATTCAGAAGCCGATAAAAATATCTTATCTAATGCTCCTGATGTTTCTCCTGCCCTTATCATCTCTATCAAGAAAACTGGGAATATTCCTGTTTCTTGAAATGCATCTGCTATGCTTTTTCCTTCTTGTATTAGAGATTTTGCTTTTAGTAAAGCGTTTTGGATTTCTTGATTTTCTGCTTGTTTTGATAGTATTTCAAGAATGTTAGTTATATGGACATTTTTCTCTAAAAGAAGTCCTATTTCATAAAGGAGTAGAGCAAGTTCCTCATCTTTTATACTTTTTCCTAGTTTTAAATTTAAAGAAAATTTTTTCTTTTCTTTTGTTATTTCTTTTATTTCATATGGGAATATGTTTTTTGATAGGAGTTGTTTCCTAAGATGATTTGTTGATGGAGCTTCTAATACGCCACTGATTTCGTTTCCTTTTTCGTTATACGCTTTGTATCTGTAGATAGGCATTTTATACCTTTGTTGCTTGGATTACTTCTTCTAGTGTAGTAATACCTGATAGAGCTTTTTTGATACCGTCTTTTAAGAGGGTTTTCATTCCTTTTTCTAATGCTTTTTTTCTTATTATTGTACTTTCTGGAGTTTTTGAAATAGTTGACCTTAGGTCTTCATCTACTTCCATAATCTCTGCTATGGCTATTCTTCCTTTGTAACCTGTGTTAAAACATTCTTCACAACCTTTCCCTTTGTATAGATAGCTATCATCATTTATGATATTTTCTCCTGCTAGTTTGTTAATTTGAGCTTTTTCTAGGTCTGTAGGTTTATATGCGGTTTTACAGTTGTCACATACTCTTCTTACTAATCTTTGGGCTATTACTCCTTCTAGAGAGGAAGCTACCAAAAATGATTCTACTCCCATATCTACCAATCTGGTTACAGCTGAAGGAGCATCGTTGGTATGAAGTGTGGATAGTACAAGGTGTCCAGTCATAGAGGCATGTATTGAAATTTCGGCAGTTTCTAGGTCTCTTATCTCTCCTACCATTATTATATCTGGGTCTTGTCTTAGGATACTTCTAAGTCCGTTTGCAAATGTTAGATTTATCTTTGGATTTACTTGTATCTGACTGATTCCATCTATTTGGTACTCTATCGGGTCTTCTATGGTTATTATATTTTTTCTTGGAGATTTTAGTTTTTGTAGTGATGCGTATAGAGTTGTTGATTTACCAGAACCGGTGGGTCCTGTTACTAGGATAAGTCCATACGGTTTTGTTATCATTCTTTCTAGTTTTTCTAGGTCATCTTCCATGTATCCTAGTTCGGATAGGGTTAAAATTCTGTTAGACCTGTCAAGTAATCTTATAACTACTCTTTCTCCAAATATTGTAGGTAATGTTGATACTCTCAAGTCCATCTCTTTATCACCGATTTTTATTCTTATTCTTCCATCTTGGGGTAGCCTTTTTTCTGCTACGTTGAGTTTTGCCATAACTTTTATTCTAGAAACTACAGAAGGGTAACTACTCTTTGGAAGTTTATTTATTTTGTGTAAAACACCATCAAGTCTAAATCTTATTAGGACATAGTCGCTATAAGGCTCAAAATGTATGTCACTTGCTCTTGAGCGTACAGCTTTTAGGAATGTGGAGTTAAGGAGCTGTATAACTGGGGCTTCTGAACCTTCTAAGATGTCTTCTAAGGTCTCTGCTGTTTCTTCTTCCTCTTCTTCTAGTTTACTCTCTAAGTTGGATATGTATTCTTCTAACTTTTCTTTGAATTCTTCCTCTGAAATAACTATAGGTTCTATAGATAGGTTGTACAAAAATCTAAGGTCTTCTACTGCAAAAAATGGGGTTTTTTGGGTGATGAGTACTTTTCCATCTTCGGTAGGGAGTATAAAATTTTTTTTGATAAATTCTAATGGAAGCTCTAGCTTTTTAATTGTATTACCCTCCAAAGTATTTTCTGTAATCTTCAAAAATATCTTTCTTTTCTATTTTTTCAAATTTTACTTTTCGTTTTTTTTCTACTTCTTTTATTAGTTTTGTACTTATCTTCTGGAGTTCTTCTGTTATTTTTGCTAGCTGTTCTGGGCTTTCTATGATAAATGGGGTTATGAAAACAAATAGATTTGTTTTGTTGAATTCGTCTGAATTGTATCTAAATAGTCTTCCTACTATAGGGATTTTTGAGATAAGAGGTATCCCTTCCATCGATTGTATAGTTTTCTTGGATATGAGACCTCCTAGTATTACTGTTTTTCCATTTTCTACAGTTATCGTTGTATCTATCTCTCTTTTTGTGGTGGTTGGGATTTGGTAGGTTATCTGTCCTAATTGGAGTTTTTCTAGACTAACTACTTCGTTTATCTCTTGATGAAGTTCCAAGATAACATTGTTTCCACTGATGTGGGGAGTTACTTTTAGCTTTAATCCCACTTCTTTGTAGTCGAATGTTATGATTGGGTTTCCATTTATATCGAATTTTGTTGACTCTGCAAATGGTACTACTTGTGCTACATTTATTTGGGCTTCTAGGTTGTCCATTGTTAATATTTTTGGAGAAGATATAACGTTAAATCCAGAACCTTTTTGTAGTAAAGATAAGATAAAGACTAAGTCTGGGAAGAAGAAGTCTGTACCACCGATATTTATGTTTGTTCCTGCTGAAGATAGCACTCCAGCTATGAACCCAGCACTTTTTAATGTGGAGAAGAAGTCTTGTTTTGCTATACCTCCTCTAAATGCCGCTCCTCCTTGTGTTCCTAGTATCTGCCATCTAACTCCTATTTCTTTTAGAGCTTGCTCTGAAACTTCTGTTATTAGTGCTGATACTAGTATCTGTTTCTTTCTTTGGTCTAATTCATCTATTATTTTTTTGATTTGTTCGTATTCATCTTTGTTTGCATATATGATTAGGGTATTTGTTGTTTTTTCTGCTATAATTTTGGGTCTTTCTATGGTGGAGGTTTTTCTTTTTGTGTACAACCTTCTTAGGAGGTCTGTTGAAGTTTTCCTTTTTTTCTTAGAGGAAGTTGAGGTTTTTGAAGTATCATCAAAGTTTATAAGCTGTATGTTTTCTAGTAGTTTGTTGAGTACATTTGCTAGGTCTTCTGCTTTTGTATTTTTTAGATGTACTATCCAAAAGGTTCTAATGGTTACTTTTTCTGTCTCTACGTCTAAGGTTTTTATGAGGCTTTCTATTAGTGGAAATATTTTTTCCTGTGTTTTTACCAGTAGTGCGTTTTGACTTTTTAGTGCATGAGTTTTAAATATGATACCTTTTTTAGATACGTCAGAAAACGCTACATTTAGGGCTGATGCTACTTCATTGGCATCTGCATATTTTAAGGTGTATATCTTCATAGATAAAGATGCATCTTTTGTGTCGATAAACGAAAGGACATTTTTCAGTACGTCTATGGTTGTTGCATAGTCAGTTATTATTATAGTGTTTGCAGGATTGTAGGATAGTACTGTTCCTCTTGGAGATTTTAGACCTTTTAGTACATTGAGTACATGGGTGATTTCTGCATGTTTTAGTTCATATACATATGTTATCAGTTTGTCTTCTTTGGCATCGTCTTTTGAAAAAGGAGGGGTTGCTTTTTTGGAGGCAGATTCAGGTATTATCTGAATATAAGAACCATAATCTATCATTGTGTAGTTTTTAGATTTTAATATACTAGAGAACACTGCCCAAGCATCTTGTATACTTATCGGTTTTGAGAATATAAGAGATACTTCTCCTCTTATTTTCGGGTCTAATATTATGTTTTTGTCAGCTAGCTCTCCCATAAAGTAGGTAAGGAGTTTTATATCTATCTTTTCGAAATTCAGGGTCACTTTACCAGTCTTTTTAAAGAGCTTTGCTTGGGCTAGGAGCTGTTGGAAGTCTGTATCTGTTTTTTCTACGGAGTATGAGAAAAATGAGATTGCTAGTATTATAACAAAATTTATTATTAACCTAGACATGTTTTCTCCACTTTTATCTTTATATTTTTACCTTTCATTTTAGCAAAATTTTATTTTATCTGGTAAGTTATGGTTTTTCTTTCTCCCTTTCTCTCTATTTCTAGGTTTATAGTTTTTTCATTTCTAAGTATATTGTACACTTTAAAAGCTTCTTCAGCAGTTTTAACAGACATACCATTTACACTTATTATAAAATCTCCAGACCTTAAACCATATTTGTATAGTACACTTCTAGGACTTACATATATAAATTTGTAACCTTTTGTTTCTCCATTTTTAACTACTGGTACTATTCTTACGTATTTTAGTAACTTTCCAAGGTCTGCGGTATGCTTTTCCACTTCTCTTTTGCTGATTTCATAAAAGTTTTCTGTTTTTTGTGTGGTGGTTACTGGTTTTGTTGATACAACTTTTGGAGGTTCTCTTCTTGGGATTGTTCTTTTTGGGTTTAGCTCTAGGGCTATTTTGTATTCTTTTTTACCGTCTGTTAGTACTACTATAAATCTGTCTATTTTTTTTACTCTTAGATTATCGACCTTTTCTCTTTCTTTAACTAGTCTTAAGTTACCATCTATTTCTAGAAGAGCTAATTTTTCTCCTTCTCCAAGGACTGTTCCTATTAACTTGATATTTCTAGATTCTTCAGTGGTTGTTTGTATGTTTGTTGAGGTTGGAGATGGAGGTAGGTTTTCGTTTTCTAGGGTTGGAGTTTGGACTGAAGGAGCTGATAGTTTTTTAAAAAGATAGGTTATGTATTGGTATGTTTTGGTTCTTTCTTCTTGGGATATTTGCTTGGTGATTGTTTTTTCGGGTATGTCAAATAGTCTATATGCTATATAGCTGTTTATTATATATGCCAATGAAAATGAGATAGAAATTATTACTACTAGTATAGAAAAATCCTTTACAAATTTTATAAGATTTAAATCTTTTACTATTGTCATTAAAAACCCTCCGACTTTATAATTAAAAACCAAAAGAAATATTTGTTCAAATTTAATTTTTTTCAAGAGATTGCTTATGATAAAAAAGAAGTTAAAAGTCTTTAAAAGATTTGTAGAAATTAGTTTAACCTTAACCAAAATCGGATTTTATGATGTGTATGAATATTTTAAGATACTCTTTGGTATTGATGTTGATGAGAATGTCAAACCGAGAAAGATAAGAGAAGCGCTAGAGAGATTGGGACCTTCTTTTATAAAGTTGGGACAGGTTTTAAGTACAAGACCTGACATTGTTCCACAGCCTATTATACAGGAGCTTATAAAACTTCAAGATAAGGCTAAACCTATTGATTATGAGGTAATAAGGCAGGTCTTAGAGGAAAATTATGGGGATAAATTAGAGGAAATTTTTGCTTATATTGACCCAAAACCTGTGGCTTCTGCTTCTATGTCTCAAGTACATCTTGGTTATCTACAAACAGGAGAGAAGGTAGCTGTAAAAGTGAAAAGACCTAACATTGAGCAGTACATATCTTTAGATGTTGAGGTCTTAGAGTTTATCGTTTCTGTTTTGGAAAGGCATTTTGAGATAGTAAAAGAACTAAATCTAAGAGGTTTGATATATGAGTTTAAACATACAACCCTAAGAGAGGCGAATTTTGAAATAGAGGCTAACAATATAGAGATTTTTAGAGAGAATTTTAAAGACTTTAAGGATTTTTATATTCCAAAATGTTTTATGGATATTTCTAATAGAGAAGTCCTTGTTACAGAATTTTTGGAAGGTTGGAAAATTACAGATAAAGAAAATATAGTTAAACAAGGTTTTTCCTTGAGAAGGATAGTAGAAAATCTCACAGATGCCTATTTTAAGATGGTTTTTGTTGATGGTATCTTTCATGCAGACCCTCACCCGGGAAATCTATTTGTACTTCATGATGGGAGGATAGGGTGTATAGATTTTGGAATGGTTTCTAGGGTTTCTAAAGATTTAAAAAAACTACTGTATGAGCATATTATCGCAGTTACAACTCTTGATGTGAGTTTGGCTATGAGATTTTATGAAAATCTGGGAATGATTACTCCAAAAACAGATATAGATGCTTTTTTGAACGATATAGAGATTTTTTTAGAAAAGTACCACAATAAAACTTTGGAAAAGATAGATATGAGGGAGTTAGTTTTAGATTTGCTTGATATTATAAGAGAGCATAAACTAAAGTTACCTAGACAGCTTGCCTATCTTGGGAAAACAGCTATAAACCTTGAAGGTATCGTTAGAGAGATTTATCCAGATTTTAACCCTACTCAAAGACTACAAAATTTTATAAAAAAATCTACAGCTGATTATATAAAGGAAAAAACCGCTGAAATAAAAGAAGCTTTAAATACTGGATATGAGTTTATATTTAGACTAGAAAATCTGTATAGACTTATAGTAAGAGAAAGACTAACGCTACAGATAATATTTAAAGATTTTGAAGATTATCTTATCTTTCAAAGAAAACTGATGTACAGGCTTATTGGTGTTCTTCTTTTTACCTCATTTTTTATAGCTTCTGGAATCTTTTATCTAGCAGGAAAAGAGAGATTAGGGGATATATTTCTAATTTTTGGTATTATTGTAGGAATATATACCATAATTAAGATACTCTTTTTTAGGAAATCTTTTTTATAGTGAGGTTAGTTAATGATAGTAGCTATAGATGGTCCTGCTGGTTCTGGCAAAAGTACAGTAGCTAAACTCGTAGCCCAAAAATTGGGATTTTCTTATATAGATACAGGAGCTATGTATAGAGCGGTAGCCTACAAATTAATAAAAGATAAGATTTCTGTAGAAGATGTATCTACCGTCTTGGACGGTTTGAATCTTCAGTTTATAGAGGTAGATAATCAGATAAGAATAATACTTGATGGAGAAGATATTACTGACAAAATTAGAACAGAACAAGTTGGTAAAGTAGCTTCACAGATAGCTACAATTCCAGAAGTGAGAAAAGCTTTAGTGAAGCTTCAAAGAAATATGGCACTTCAAAAGGAAAACGCTGTGCTAGAAGGTAGGGATATAGGTACCGTTGTTTTCCCTAATGCTGATTTGAAAATTTTTTTGACAGCTCAACCAGAAGAAAGAGCTAGAAGAAGATATATTCAGCTAAAAGAAAAGGGATTAGCAGTTTCCTATGAAGAGATTCTAAAGATGATTTTAAACAGGGACAAAAACGATACCCAAAGGAAGGAAGCTCCACTAAAGCCTTCTAAAGATGCTATCATTTTGGATACAACAGGAAAGTCTATTGATGAAGTTGTAGACTTTATACTAGAAAAGGCAAAAAAGTTAAAAACTTAAACTCTTTTTGGAAAGATACCTAGATTCTTCATCTTCGTTCTAAGCTGTTTTCTAGAGATACCTAATCTTTTGGCTGATTTTGTCTGATTCCAGTTTTCTTCTTCTAGAACTTTTAGAATAACTTTTTTTTCTATCTCATTTAGATTCGTGGAATTTATGTACTGAAAATCATCTTCTTTTTGGCTATGAGTGATTCTCCTTGGGAGGTGTTCTAACTTAATTGTATCAGAAGTACACATAACGACCGCCCTTTCTATCGCATTTTCTAACTCTCTTACATTTCCCGGCCAGTTGTAGTTTATTAATGCTTCCATAGCTTGGCAGTCTATATGGTGAATATCTTTTAGGTTTATCTTACTGAATTTCTCTAAAAAATGTTTTGCTAATAGGGGAATGTCTTCTTTCCTTTCTCTTAAAGGAGGAATCTTTATATGTATCACATTTATCCTATAGAACAAATCCTCTCTAAAACTACCTTCTTCTACCATTTTTTCTATATCTTTATTGGTAGCTGATATAACTCTACATTTTACACATACTAGTTTTGTTCCGCCTAGTCTGTAAAACTCTTTCTCTTGAAGTACCCGAAGTAGTTTTGCCTGAATTATTATTGGCATCTCTGATATTTCATCTAAAAATAATGTACCTTCTCCTGCTAGTTCAAATTTACCTGTTTTCTTTGATACTGCTCCAGTAAAAGCTCCTTTTTCATGTCCAAATAGTTCATTTTCAAATAATTCCAAAGGTATAGCAGAGCAGTTTATCGCAATAAACGGATTTTTTTTCCTTTTTGACAAGTTATGTATTGCTTTTGCTATGAGTTCTTTTCCTGTTCCACTTTCTCCTTCTAACAGAACAGAGGATTCTGTATTTGCGATAATGGATATTTCTCTAAAAAGCTCTTTCATTCTTTTGCTTTTACCTATTATCCCGTGAAACTCATTTTCTTTTATCTCATCACTTTCTTGTTTAGATATATGGAAATTTATCATCTGAATCAGATTTTCTGCATTTATAGGTTTTGCTACATAATGGGTAGCTCCCTTTTTTACAGCTTCAACTGCTCCGTTGATAGAGCCGTAAGCGGTTATTATGATAAAAGGAACAGCAGTGTTAAACTTTCTAAAAAACTCTAGAATCTCTATACCTGTTCCGTCAGGAAGTCTATAATCACAAAGGATTATGTCAAAATCTTTTTTCTGTAGAAGATTTATAGCTTCTTGTTTAGTTTTTGCTGTGTCTACTTCAAATCCTTCACTCTCTAGTATTGTTTTTATAACCTTTCTGATACTTTTCTCATCATCTATCAAAAGTATTCTTTTTTTCAATGAAAAACCTCCAGATATTTACCCTTATATATTATAAATATAATAAATATACTGCAATGTTTGAATATACTAACTTATTTGCTATTTTAAATGACAGAATATATTATTTTTGTAACACCAAAACAAAAAGGCTCTGGAGGAAAGAGATGTTTAAAAATTTTTTAATTTTGGCTATGTTAGTACTGGTTTTGTCCTCATTAGCGAAAGAAAAACAGAAGGAAGCTGTTTTGGAGATTTCAGACAGTACGTATCCTTCTACAAAAGTAGTCTATGACTGGAATCTACAAAGTCCAGAAGCAGTAAACCAAGCTCTAAACTATATATCAAATCATCTAAAAGCTTATTCTGAATATTCTCCTTTTGAAGAGGTAGAAATAGTGGTTGTAAGTCACGGTCCTGAAGTGGCTATCTTCGTTAAAGATAATTTTGAAAAATTCAAAGATGTTATAGCTAGAATGAAATCTTTTAATAAAGGTTATGGGATAAAGTTTTATGTATGCTACAACGCTATAAGAGCGCTAGGTTACTCAAAAGAAGATGTACTTCCATTTGTTATACTTACACCTGCCGGAGTAGCTAAACTGGCTGTCTTACAAGACCAAGGTTATAGATTGGTTCCTGCCATTGTACACGACTTTAAAAAGATAAAGGAAAAGTATGGTAGAAAGAAGTAGCATTCTTTTTCTAATTCTTTTTTATAAATTATCATACGCCTTTACTTTAGCTATATTATCTGCTGGAAATCCAGTCCAAGAGTATAAAAGATTCAAAAACCTATCAGAATACCTAGCAAAACGGATAAATGAGCCTGTAGAGCTTAAAATCATAGCAAAAGTTGACCAGCTTTTATACCTTTATGAGAAAGAGCAGATAGATATGTCTATAACCTGTCCTATTGTGTATTTTGAGTTAAAAGATAGAGGTTTTGATATAAATGCTGTTGCTGTAATAAAGATAAATGGGCAGATTTTAGAGTCAGGAGTAATAGTAGTAAGAAAAGATAGTGATATAAAAACGGTAAAAGACCTAAAAGACAAAAGAGTTACTTTAGGAAGTTCCATATGTGCCAGTAATTGTGTTATGCCTCTTTATGTTTTGAGTAAAGAAGGGATAACTTATGAAGATATTCCAGACTTGTGGAGTTCTGGTTCAGATAAAGCGGCTATCTTAGCTGTAATAGCAGGACTAGCTGATGCGGCAGGTGTAAAAGAAGAAAGCGCTCTAAAGTTTTTAGATAAAGGTATAAAAATCCTTGCCAAATCTCCATATGTCCCAAGATATGTAGTAAATCTGTCAACGAATCTCCCAAAAAGAAAGTTTAGAAAAATCGTAAAATCTCTCTATCACCTAAATGATGAAAAGACGTTAAAAAGGCTTGGGATAGATGCTTTTGTTCCACCACCAGCGGGACTTTTTGATATTTTGAAAGATTATAAATCTATACTAAATCAGTATCCTATGTTAAAGTGATGAAAAATCTATCAATACAATGGAAAATAGCTTTTTTAACTTCTGTTTATATATTGATAATCTTAGTAGGCTCTATTCTTTTTGCTGTAGCTAATTTTGAGAAGAACCTTTTAAAAGAAAGAGAAAAAAATACAGTCAAAAGTATAGTAAACATAATAGAGAGTTATAAAGATTTTTTTATCGTAAGGAATCTAGAAAAAATCGACGAGATGGTAAAAACTATCTCATCTTTAGAATCAATAGATGAAGTAGTAGTTCTAGATATAGATGGTAGAATCATAGGACACTCTGATATTGGAAATCTTGGCAAGTTTTCCCGGGAGCTTTTAGATAAATTTGGTCAAAAAAAAGAAGCCTTTTTAGAAAAAAATAAAAATCTAATCAAGTATTTCTATCCAGTTACGGTAGAAACAACCCCTATAGGGTACGTAGTAACCTCATATGATAGAGAAATCTTAAAAGCTTCTGTAGATTTTGATATTCTAAAAATCGCTATACAAACTCTATCCATATCCTTTTTTGTGATTTTTGCTTCTTTTATAGGGACTTTTGTTATCTCTGGGATTATGATTAGACCTATCAAAGTTCTAAAAGATAAGATAGTAAATCTAGCCTCTAACATAGATAAACCCCTAAAAGTAGAAAAAGTTTTTAAACCAAAACTATCAAAAGAGTGTACAAAGGGAATATCTGAAGAATGTTGGTTATCTAGTGAAAATGCATCAAAAATCATGCAAGAGCTAGGAGAGCTAACCTTAAGAGAGTGTCAAAACTGTCCAAAATACAAAAACTCTGTGTCAGGAGAGATAGAGGAGCTAACGTATAGCTTTTATATGATGACAGCCTCCCTACAAGATTACTTAAAAAAGTTAGAAGAAGCATATAAAGAAAGGGAAACTCTAAACTGTCTTGCAAGTATGGGAGAGATGAGTGCAAAGATAGCCCACGAGATTAAAAATGCTCTATATGCTATAGGAAACGCGGCTGATTACATGAGAAGGAATGTAAATAACCCTTTGGTAAAAGAATTTTCCACTGTTATCAGGAACGAAGTCAATAGGCTAAACGAGATAACAGTATCTTTCTTGAATTTTTCAAAACTGATAGAGCCAAAATTTGAGTACCATAATCTAAACTCTGTGATAGAAGAAAGTATAAAACTGTTAGAAGATGATTTTAAAAATGAAAATATCCAGCTCCAATTAGAGTTAGATACTAATATACCTAAAATAAAATTTGATAAAAATCTGTTTAAACAGATAATCCTTAATCTTGCTATCAATGCATTAGATACTCTTAGAGAAAAAAAAGAGCCACCTAAGGTATTTAAAATCCAGACAAAACTAATAGAAAAACAGAACAGTAAAATAATAAGAATAACCTTTGAAGATTCTGGAACAGGTATTCCAGAAGAGATAAAAGACAAAATATTTAAGCCGTTTTTCTCCACCAAAACAAAAGGTACAGGATTAGGATTACCTATCGTTTACAAAATAGTGTACAGTCACGGTTGGAGTATAAATTTAGACAGCAATAACAAAGGAACAAGGTTTATTATAGAGATAAAACTAAACTCTAACTAATAAAATTTAGCAAACTAAGGTCTTTATTTTGAGCGATAGATGAAAGCAAAGCTTGATAAGACGTTTTTGCTTTTTCTAGTTCTGATATAGCATATGCATAGTCGGCGTCTTCTAATTTTGATTGGAGATTTTTAACATTAACTTCTATCTGTAGATGTTGCTGATATATGTTATCAATAACGTTTACATCAGAGCCGATTTTTGATTGGTACTTCATCAGTTCAGAAAGACCAATATCGAAAGCTTCTAAGAGTTTTACATCTCCATAGGATTTTCCACCTATAGATAGATTTATGGTTCTGTTATGAATCTGGGATAAATCACCGCTATCAATTATACTAATAATCTGGTCTATCACTTCTACTACCGTTATTTTGTTTGTGATTTCATTAACGCCAAAATAATCTTTTCCACTAAAGTTATTGCTGGTTTCTACACCTTTTGATATAAAAACTTTTGACTCCTCTACCGCTCCACTGTAATTTCCAGCAGAATCAAAAGGAGTTATTTGATTTCTTACTCCAGAAAATATATAGGAATCTCCTACTTTTACATTAGCCATATCAATAACATAATCTCTCATACCTTCTAAAAAATCTTTTACTATCTGTGCATCTTCATAGTCAAGCACACCTGTATTGTGAAGTCTAATAATCTCTACTCTCGTTTCCTGCATAGCATCTACAGTAGACCTTAACGAATCTTCAGCAATCTCTAGAGTAGATTTGACAATATCTATATTTTTTCTGTACACATTTAAGTCGTCAGCGATATTGGAAAGCCTCAAAGACCTAACAGTATCTACTGTATTATCAGAAGGAGTAAGAATCTTTTTCCCAGATGCAAGTTGCTGGGTAAACTTTTTAATATCTTTTTCTTTTAGTCGGTCGTACTTTATAAAAGTATCAAAAAAAGCTATATCTGGGATTCTCATAGCTTCACTCACATATATTTTTTCTTGGTTATAATTATCGGAATCGATAGGTCAATTTTTAGCTGTTTTTTCATTTTTTAACAACTGTAAAAGGATTTTTTCTATTTTTTGTACAGGCTGTACTCCGTATAGCACCTTTTTAATTTTCATATCCTTATCAAGGATATAGGTAATAGGGACACCTATTATTCTATACTTATACATGATTTTTTTGTTCCCGATAAGAACAGGAATAGTAAAATTCCACTGAATCTTCCTTTTTTTAATCTCATCTATGGAACTGCTATCCATAACGATAGCAAAAAAACGGATATTCTTTTCCTTATATTTTTGGTACAGAATTTCCATTTTAGGAAGGTCTTCTCTACAGCTAGAGCAGTTAATACCCCAAAAAACAAGAACTGTAGGTTGACCTTTTAAGGAATGGCTTTTTACAGTATTTCCATCTTCATCAAAAAGTTCAAAATAGGGAGCTTTCTTTTGTGCAAAAGAAGGAGCAAAGAGTAACAGTATTAAAAAGTAAGCAAAATAAGTAAAGGTTTTCATAATTAACCCTTTAGTATTATTAGAATATTCTAATAATATTTCCTAAAATATTTATGACTTATATCATATTAGTTCTATTATAGAATGTTACAAAACAGTTTTTCGTAAAGGGAAGGTACTATGATTAGAGAAAACCTAGAAAATCTAGAATACAAATATCTCCATAGTAGAGCTTCAAAAAGTAAAGAAGCCAAGAGAAACAAGTACGAAGAAGAGTGTAGTATAAGAACAAAGTTTCAAAGAGATAGAGATAGAATTTTACATTCTAAATCTTTTAGAAGATTGAAGCACAAAACCCAAGTTTTTATGGCTCCAGAAGGAGACCACTACAGAACAAGAATGACCCATACATTAGAAGTAGCCCAGATAGCGAAAACCATAGCCAAAGCCCTTAGACTAAATGAAGACCTAACGGAAGCTATAGCACTAGGACATGACCTAGGACACACCCCTTTTGGACATGCTGGAGAGTTTATACTAAGAGAAGGAAAAACAAGCTACCATCACGCAAAACAGAGCCTTCGGATAGTAGAAAAGCTAGAAAATGAGGGAGAAGGCTTAAATCTAACAGAAGAAGTCAAAGACGGAATATTAAAACACAGCAAAGGAAAATCTCCACTGATAACAAAAGGGAATATGCCTAAAAGTTTAGAAGGTGAAATAGTAAGACTTTCAGACAAAATAGCATACATAAATCATGACTTAGAAGATGCAATAAGAGCTAAAATCATATCTTACACAGATATTCCTTCACAGGTCGTAGCTGTTCTTGGAGAAACTAAATCACAAAGGATAAAAACAATAGTAAGTAGTGTTATCAATGCAACGATAGAAGATAAATACCAGCATATAGTAATGGAAGAAAAAATCTATAAAACGATGTATCTATTGAGAGACTGGTTATTTGAACATGTTTACTTATCTGAACCGGTTGTAAAAGAGCTAGAAAAAGGAAAAGGTATAGTAAAAGCACTTTTTGAATACTTTACTCAAAACTATTATGAGATACCATTTTACGAAAAATACCTAAAAAAATGGGGAGAATACGACCCAAATCAAGCATCTGTAGACTATGTAGCAGGCATGACAGACAGGTTTGCCATAAAAACATATGAAAAGATTTTTATCCCAAAAGGGTGGGCTATTCTGTAACTGTCCTAATACTCTCTTTGAGAGAGTCTAAGAAATACTCAAGTTCTTGGTGAGTTATTACCAAAGGAGGCATTACCACCATAACGTCTCCCAAAGGTCTTATCCATATCCCTTTTTTAAGCATCTCATCAGCTATCTTAAAACCAACCATATCACCGTACTGATACGGCTCGTTACTTTTTTTATCTTTTACAACTTCAATCCCAGCCATAAATCCAAACTGGCGAACATCTCCAACATGTTCCAAATCCCAAAACTCCTCTAGTTTCTCCTGTAGGAGCTTTATCTTAGGTTGGAGTTTTTTCAATGTTTGTTCTTCTTCAAATACTTCCAGATTTGCAATAGCAACATTGCACGCAAGAGGGTTTCCTGTATATGTATGTCCATGGTAAAACTGCTTAGCCTCCCCAAATTCTCCTAAAAAAGCTTCAAAAATCTCCTGTGAAACCAAAGTAGCCGCAAGTGGCAGATAACCACCTGTTATCCCTTTTCCTAAAGCCATAATATCCGGCTCTACCCCTTCTCTTTCACAGGCAAACATATAACCAGACCTTCCAAAACCTGTAGCTACTTCATCTACTATCATCAATATCCCATACTCGTCACAGATTCTTCTAATTTCTTTTAGGTATCCATGAGGAAAAGGTAAAATTCCTGCCGCTCCTTGTACTCCACCCTCTAAAACGATAGAAGCTATCTCTTGATGGTGATGGAATACAAAATCTTCAACTTCTTCTATCAAAAGCTTTGTGGTGTCATATTCTAAGGCTTTATCCCTTCCTACTTTTTTCACCGCTTCTCTGTAAGGAGAGGGCAATCTGTAAACATCAAAAAGTAACGGTTTGTATTTTTCGTGAAAAATATTTATCCCTCCAACACTCACACTTCCTATTGTATCTCCATGATAAGCTTCACTAAGAGTTATAAATTTATTTTTTTGTTTTTCTCCTTTATTATGCCAATAGTGGTAAGCGATTTTTATCGCTATCTCCATAGCTTCAGCACCATCTTCACTATAAAAAACTTTCGTCAATTTTTCTGGAGCTATATCCACAAGATTTTTAGCAAAAACGATAGCTGGGATATTAGAAGCTCCTAAAGTAGTAAAGTGAGCTATCTTTTTTAACTGATGGATAATAGCTTTATTTAACTTAGGGTGATTGTGACCGTGAACATTGCACCATAATGAGGCAACACCATCTAAATATCTATTTCCATAAATATCATATATATATACACCTTCACCTCTTTCAACAATAATATTCTCCTTTTCTCTGTAAACTTTCATCTGGGTGAATGGGTGCCAGAAATATTCCTTGTCCCACTGCTGAAGATAGCTTTTATCTAACATACCAATTCCTCTTTTTATTTTTTGTTATTATATTTCAAAATTATAAATCAAGGAGAACAAGTTGAAGGTAATTTTTTGGGGAACTCCAGAGTTTGCAGTAGAGAGCCTAAAAGCTCTTATAAAGAGTAATCATAAAGTACTAGCAGTGGTAACCCAACCAGACAAACCAAAAGGCAGAGGGAAAAAAATTCAGCCTCCTCCTGTAAAAGAAGAAGCTCTAAAACATAATATAAAAGTTCTCCAACCTAAAAACTTAAAGGAAAATAAAGAACTGATAAAAATATTAAAAGATATGAATCCAGACATCTTTGTAGTAGTAGCATACGGGAAGATTTTACCAGAAGAGATAATAAATATCCCTAATTTCAAAACGATAAATGTACATGCATCTTTATTGCCAGAATACAGAGGTTCTGCACCAATACATAGAGCATTAATGGAAGGGAAAACAAAAACAGGTGTATGTATAATGGAGATAACAAAAGAGTTAGATGCAGGAGATATATATGCCTGTGAAGAGATAGAAATCAAAGATACAGATGATATAAAATCTCTACACGATAAACTCGCCAAAAAAGGAGCAAATCTCCTTTTAAAAGTTTTGGATAAGATAGAAGAAGGACAGATACAAAAAAAACCTCAAGATCATAAAAAAGCTACCTACGCAAAACCTATACAAAAGGCAGAAGGAAAGATAAATTGGAAAAAATCATCTAGAGACATCTTTAATCAGATTCGGGCATTAAAAATATGGCCTAAAGCTTTTACCGATTTTAGAGACCAACAAGTAAAAATATTAGAAGCAAAAATAATAGATGAAACTTCAGTGGAAGATGAAGCAGGAAAAATAACCCAGATAATAAAAGGAGAAGGGCTTGTAGTTCAAACAGGAAAAGGGAAGATTCTTATTAAGAAAATTCAGTTCCCAAATTCAAAACCTATTCCCGCTTTTGAAGCAGTAAAAGGTTATCACATCAAAGTTGGAGAAAAATTTGAATAAATTCGGAGCCTAAAAGGCTCCGTTGTAGGTTTAGCAGCAGAGATTAGAACACATGACCAAATTCAACAGCTACTTGGGTATCACTTCCAGCTATATCATAATCAGTATAGAAAACTTCTGCTCTTGCATAGCCGTTTCCTAGTCTCAAAGTAGGAGTAATAGCAATATCCCAACCTTTATCACCATACGCACCAGTATCTCCCGGATCAAAGGACTCTATCCTTATAGGAATATCTATCTCTCCAAGTTTAGGTATTATGTAAAAAGCTACTCCATATCCATCATCACCGTTTCCATCATTGATTTGATAATCGAAATTTAAAGCTACATCAAGACCACCAATCGTAGAGGATAAAATAATATCTACAATGTCTCTATCTTTATTGTACGCATAATAACTAGCAACTATACTAACCGCACCTAAATCTCCAGAACCACCAACAGACCAAGCACCATCAGTACCTACATCTTTACCGTCATCATTTACTTCTATCCATATATTTTCATCTCCCAAAGAGTAAGTAGCTCTTAATCCACCATAGTAAACAGGTTGTCCACCCCAGATGGTAGCTATATTGATGTTTGGATTAGCATAAGTATTGGCAACTTCATAACCAACCATAGTTGGGAGAACCCCTGCGTCTATTGTGAGCTTTCCAACAGGTACAGAAAGGTAACCATATTGAAGACCAAAGCTATCTCCTGTGGTAGAAGGGTCCCAGTTCATAAGATAACCAAAAGCCGCCGCAAATCCTATGCCGTCTTTAGCTTCTTTTGAAAGCTCAACTAAAGCGTTAGATACAAAAAACCCTTCATTATTTCCATCGGTGTACTGATAACCAGCAGAAACCCCTCCGTGAACTTCTATCGGGAGTTCAGCCGCTATCGAACCTACAGCAAATAAGGAAGATACAGCTAAAGCACCTATCATTTTCTTCATCTTCTAAACCTCCTACATAAAGATATTTTAATATTCAAATAAACTTATAACATAAAAAGGAAAGGGGTTCAACCCTTATAAGTTGAAACCCCTCTCACCATGGGTAGCCTCATCTAATCCAATCGTTTCAGTTTCTTCATCAACTCTACCTCCAGCAGTTAAGATAGAGGACACAAAATATAAGATAGCTGTCATTATAGCTGTGTAAATGATAGTGAATAATATAGATTCAACTTGAACTATAATCTGTCCCATTCTATCTCCGTTTTGAAGAGGGCTTCCGTCCCATGCCAATGATTGGAGGGCAAAAAATCCGGTAGCTAAGGCTCCCCATATTCCTGCAAGACCGTGAATTCCAAAAACATCTAAAGAATCATCATAGCCAATCGCTTTTTTCAGAACAAATACTCCGAACCAGCCTACAATACCAGCAATGAAACCTATAATAATAGCTCCTTTGGCATCAACAAAACCTGCCGCTGGAGTTATAGCAACTAGTCCAGCAATAGCCCCTGAAGCCGCACCAAGTAAAGTAGGTTTTTTAGCAACAATCCACTCAACCAAAACCCAAGAGACTACAGCGGTGGCAGTTGCCAAATTAGTTGTGAGTAATGCTACACCAGCAACATCATTAGCTCCAAAGGCAGAACCGGCATTAAATCCAAACCAACCAAACCAAAGTAAACCTGCGCCAAGAGTTGTTAAAACTACAGAAGAAGGTAAGATAGCCGCCTTTTTGTAATCTTTTCTTCTACCAAGAAGTATAGCAAGTACAAGTCCAGCAACCCCTGCATTTATATGAACAACAGTTCCACCAGCAAAGTCTAAAGCTCCTAAATCAAATAAAAATCCTCCTCCCCATACAACGTGAGCAATCGGAGCATAAACGAATGTAACCCAAAGAATTACGAATAATACCCAAGTAGAAAACTTCATTCTCTCAATAACAGACCCAGAGACTAGTGCTATTGTGATAGCCGCAAATGTAGACTGGAATGCTATAAACACCCATTCAGGAAAAGGGCCTATTCCACTTATCTGTTTGTAGTCAATCCCATTAAGTAAAAAGTATTTAAGGTCTCCCACTATTGCGTATATTGCACCTTCACCATCGGAAAAAGCAAGGGAGTATCCCCACAGTGTCCATACGATAATCGCCAATGCATAGGCAGTAAATACCATCATAACAGTGTTTACTATATTTTTGGCTCTTGTCATTCCTCCATAGAAAAGTGTAAGTCCTCCTACAGTCATAAGAACAACTAAAGCTGTAGCTGTTATCATCCATGCAGTATCTCCAGTGTCTATCTTTGCTTCTTCAGCTATTGCGAAAAAGGGTATTAAAGATGCCAAAAACAACCATATCTTGTGTTTCATTCTTATACCTCCTTTAAAATTTTTATTTTTTAAAGAGCTTCTACGCCTCTTTCTCCTGTTCTTATCCTTACCGCATCTTCCACAGGAATGATAAATATTTTCCCGTCTCCAACTTTTCCTGTTCTTGCCGCATTCATAATAGTTTCAACTACTTTTTCAGCCATATTGTCATCAACTACCAGTTCTATTTTGATTTTAGGCAAAAAATCAATCACATATTCAGCTCCTCTGTACAGTTCTGTGTGACCTTTCTGTCTTCCAAAACCTTTTACTTCTGTAACTGTCATACCAAAAGTGCCTATTTCGGATAGGGCTTCTTTGACCTCATCTAGTTTGAAAGGTTTAATAATAGCTTCGATTTTTTTCATTTTATACCTCCTTGAAATATTTTGAATTTTTCAAAATGCAAAGAATATGCCATACAAGAAATACAAAAGATTACACAGGTTTAAGCACTGCAAAGGAAGAAAACTGCACAATAATGTGTCAAAATATTAAAGATATTTTCACAAATTTAGTGCAAACCTTATGAAAGTAAAAGAACTATTAGATTACGGGATAAAAAGTTTAAAAGATGCCGAAATAGAAAATCATATTATAGACGCTTACATACTCCTTGCAGACTTACTCAATATACAAACTTGGGAACTGATTCTATTAAAAGAAAAAACTATCGATATAAAAATAATAGATATTTACAAAAAGCGCATCAAACATAGGATTACCGGTTTTCCTATCGCATACATAACAAAAAAGAAAGAGTTTTTCGGATTAGAGTTCTTTGTACAAGAAGGGGTATTAATACCTAGACCAGAGACAGAAATTTTGGTGGAAGCTGTATTAAACAGGTTAGATTCAGAAAAAAGTTATATAGGCTTAGATATAGGAATAGGTAGCGGAGCTATAAGTATAGCCCTACTGAAGAATAGACCTTTAGTAAACATGTTAGGAATCGATATATCAGATACAGCTTTAGCTGTATCCCAAAAAAATGCTAAAATACATAATGTTACAGATAGATTACTACTTTTAAAAAGTAACTTATTTCAGAACATAAAAGGGAGGAAATTTGATTTTATCGTATCAAATCCTCCCTATATACCTGTAAAGGAATACGAGACTTTGCAAAAAGAAGTTAAAAAAGAACCTGTAGAAGCTCTTTTAGCAGGTCAAGTAGGGACAGAGTTTTACGAAAAAATTTTAGATGAAATAGATAAGTACTTAAAACCAAAAGGTTTTATAGCTTTCGAGGTGGGTTACAACCAAGGAAGAATAGTAGAAGATTTATTAAAAGTAAAAAATTTTAAAACCTATTCTTATAAAGATTTACAAGGTATAGATAGGGTTATCATAGGAGAAAAACATGAAAAATAAAGAAAAAAAAGAGGTTCTAATCGTCCACAAAGCAGAAAGTTTAGAGGGGGTTTTAGAAATATCAGGGGCAAAAAATTCTGCCTTACCTAACATAGCCTCTACTATATTAACAGACAAACCAGTTATACTACAGAATCTACCGGAACTATTAGATGTAAAATATATGAATTCCCTCCTAAAAGCTATCGGTTCTAAAGTTGAACAGATAGACGAAAAGACTTTTGTATATTCTCTAAAAGAACCTACATCTTTATGTGTAGATTACGAAATTGTTAACAAAATGAGAGCATCTATACTTGTTCTAGGAGCGATGTTATCTAGATTTGGAGAGGCAAAAATAGCTCTGCCCGGAGGCTGTCCAATAGGACAAAGACCTATAGACTTACATATAAAAGCTTTAAGAAAGATGGGAGTGTCTATAGACATAGAACATGGGTTTGTTATAGCAAAAGGTAGACCAAAAGGGTCTCATATTACTTTTGATAAAATAACCGTTACAGGTACAGAAAATATTTTGATGGCTTCTGTACTTGCAGAAGGAGAGACCATAATAGAAAATGCGGCTTTGGAACCAGAAGTTGTAGACCTTGCTAACCTTTTGAAAAAAATGGGAGCAGATATTGAGTGGAATTGGAGAGAAGGAAGCAGGACGATAAAAATACGAGGAGTTCAAAAGTTAAAAGGTACAGCTCATAAAATAATACCAGACAGAATAGAAGCTGGTACATTTGCCATAATGTCTGCACTAACGAAAAGTAAAATCATACTGAAAAACTATCCGTACAATCTATTGACTTACGTTCATTCTATTTTGAATAAAATAGGAATACACATTATAAAGACTGGAAACGATACAGTAATAGTAAAAAGAGAAAAATACCTAAAACCTACATACATAGAAACAAAAGAGTATCCATTTTTTCCAACAGATTTACAAGCTCAAGTAATGACCCTATTATCAACCATAGATGGACTGTCTCTTATAAAGGAAAACATATTTGAAAATAGATTTTTACATGTACCAGAGTTAATTAGACTAGGAGCATGTATCAGTACAATAAACAACAAAGTAGCTATAATAAATGGGGTCAAAAACCTTAGTGGAGCAAATGTAAAAGCAACAGACCTAAGGGCAAGTGCCGCAATGGTTATCGCTGGGTTAATCGCTGAAGGATATACGACGATACATAACCTTCACCATCTAGATAGAGGGTATGAAAAGATAGACTTAAAATTAAGTTCTCTTGGGGCGAACATAGAGCGTAAAGCAGTCCCAATAAAAGAAAACATGTTTGAATAAGCTACAAACAGGAATATCTTTTTAATCCAAAAATTCTTAGGAGTATAGATGTATTACACGAGTTTCAATAGCTACCTAAAAAATAGGTATAAAGGTAGAATCCAGAAAATCTCAATAGATGCAGGTTTTACCTGTCCAAATAGAGATGGAACAAAGGCTTCTGGAGGCTGTACATTTTGTAACAATGTCGCCTTTAGTCCATATGCTATGACAAAAAAGACAGTCCAAAATCAGATAGAGAAGTCTATAGAGTTCTATAAAAAAAGGTACAAAAGCATAAAAGGATTTTTAGCTTACTTTCAAGCATATACAAATACATATGCACCAGTAGATAAACTAAAAGACCTATACGATAAAGCCTTAGAATACGAAGAGATTATCGGTATATCTATTGGTACAAGACCTGATACTGTTCCAGATGAAGTTTTAGACTTGATAGCTACCTATACTGTAGAAAAACCAGAGATATGGATAGAATATGGCTTACAGACAGCTAACCCTAAAACTTTACGAAACATAAATAGGGCGCACGGGGTCGCTGAATTTATCGATGCCGTTTTAAGAACCAAAAAAAGACCACATATAAAAATCTGTGCTCACTTAATCGTTGGTCTTCCGGGAGATGAATACGAGGACTACATAGAATCAGCGAAACTTATAGCTTCTTTACCTATAGATGGTATAAAGATACACCCTCTTCACATAGTAAAACATACGGTCATGGAGAAGCAGTATAAAAATGGGGAGATTAACCTACTATCTATGGAAGAATATGCAAAAATAGTAGCAGACATGTTTGAATACCTGCCAAAAGATATTATAGTTCATAGGCTCACAGGAGAAGCACCTGAAGAAGAGCTGATAGCTCCTAGCTGGTGTTCACCAAAAAAGAAACAAGGAGTTTTAAAACAGATACAAGATGCTTTCAAAGCAAAAAGAGCAACACAAAAACTTGTGATAGTATAATTTAAAATAAAAAGGAAAAACAGTTGAACATAGGTATCCTAATATCAGGAAGAGGTTCTAATCTAGAAGCTATTCTAAAAGCAAAAAACGCTGGAAAAATAAAATCAAATATAAGGGTTGTTTTATCAAACAACCCAAATGCCCAAGGATTAAAAATAGCCAAAAATTATGGTATAAAAACCTTTTACATAGACCCAAACTCTTTTGAAAGTAGAGAGAGTTTTGACCAAAAATTAATCGAAATCTTACAGAATCACAGTATAGATTTGGTAGTCCTAGCTGGGTATATGAGGATACTATCTGATAGGTTTATAGAAGAATTTGAAGGTAAGCTTATTAATATTCACCCGTCTTTGCTCCCAGCTTTTCAAGGCTTAAAACCCCAAAAAAGAGCTTTAGAATACGGAGCAAAGTACAGTGGTTGTACCGTCCACTTTGTAACAAAAGAGCTAGATAGTGGACCTATAATTATTCAAGCTGTAGTCCCTATTCTACCTGATGATACAGAAGAAACATTATCCAAGAAAATACTAAAATATGAACACAGAATATATCCCCAAGTTATAAAATGGATAGAAGATGGTAGAATAAAACAAAATGGAAGAAAAGTTATCGTAAAAAATGCAAGATATGGAACATTGCCGACAAATCCAGCATTAGAGGACTTCTAAGGAGGAGTTTTCTTGAGCATTTTAGAGAAAATAATAAAGACAAAACAGATAGAACTTTTAGATTTTACTCCTGATTATATAAAATTTCTCGAAAGAAAAATCGCAAAAAGAGACCTAGTTAGAGACTTTAAATCAGCCTTAAAAAAAGAAAAAATAAATATAATAGCAGAGCTAAAAAAAGCCTCTCCCTCAAAAGGAATAATAAGAGAGAACTTTGACCCAGTTGATATAGCAAAGATATACGAATCAGGAGGAGCTAGTGCCATATCTGTACTAACAGATAAAAAATATTTCCAAGGGGAGATTTTCTTTTTAGAAAAAGTAAGAAAAGTTACTACTATACCACTACTAAGAAAAGATTTCATAATCGACAAAAAACAGATATTAGAAGCTTTCGCATACGGAGCAGACAGTTATCTACTGATAGTAAAAGTTTTAACAGAAAACCAGCTAAGAGAGCTTTTAGAATACGGTAGAGAATTTGGTATGGAAGCTCTTGTAGAAATACATTCAAAACAAGAGGCAGATATAGCTGTAAATGCAGGAGCAAAGATAGTAGGAATAAACAACCGGAATTTAGAAACTTTTAAAGTAGACATTAACACCTCAAAAAAGTTAGCCCCTTACCTAAAAAGTAAAGAAATAGAAGTAGTAGTAGCAGAAAGCGGAATATCTTCTAACGAAGATATAAAACAGTTAAAAAGCTGTGGTGTAGATGCATTTTTAATAGGGGAATCCTTGATGAGAGAAAAAGATATATACCATAAACTAAAAGAGCTTCTTGGAGAGGGCTATGAAGCTAGATATTGAAGATTTTAAAAAAGGTAAGCAAAAAATTGCAGTAGTAGGATTAGGTTATGTGGGTCTTCCCTTAGCTGTACTATTGGACAGGAAATTTAATGTTATTGGTTACGACATTAGTAAAGAGAGGATAGAAGAACTAAAAAAAGGGATAGACAAAACAAGAGAAGTAGAAAAAGACCAACTCTTAAAGAGCAAGATAGAATTTACCAACGACCCAAAAAAACTATCAGAATGTAGAGTTATCATCATTACAGTACCTACTCCTATAGACGAGCATAAAATACCTGACCTTAAACCGATAAAAGAAGCCACCAAAACTGTAGGAACGTACATGCCAAAAAACAGCATTGTAGTATACGAATCTACCGTTTATCCGGGACTTACAGAAGAAGAATGTGTACCAATCCTAGAAAAAGAAAGCGGCTACAAATGGAAAGTAGACTTTCATGTAGGATACTCCCCAGAGAGGGTTAATCCCGGAGACAAACAGCACACAATAGACAAAATAATAAAAGTAGTTGCTGGAGATGAACCACAGACCACAGAGTTCTTAGCTAAGCTCTACGGAGCAGTTATCACTGCTGGAATACATAAAGCCCCTGATATAAAAACAGCAGAAGCCGCAAAAGTTATAGAAAACACCCAAAGAGACCTAAACATAGCCCTAATGAACGAATTAGCTATCATATTTCACAAACTAGGGATAAATACAAGAGATGTTCTAAATGCCGCATCAACAAAATGGAACTTTTTAAGATTCGAACCGGGGCTAGTAGGAGGTCACTGTATAGGAGTCGACCCTTATTATCTAACCTTCAAAGCAGAGGCGATAGGACATCACCCAGAGGTTATCCTTGCAGGAAGAAGGATAAATGACAATATGGGAAAATTTATCGCAGAGAACACAGTTAAGCTTATGATAAAAGCAGGAAAAGCAGTAAAAGGAACAAAAGTCCTAATCTTAGGATTTACATTCAAAGAAAACATCAGCGATGTTAGAAATACAAAAGTTATAGATATGTATAACGAACTTCTAGAGTATGGAGTAGATACATATATATATGACCCTTTTGCTTACCCAGAAGAAGTAAAAAAAGAGTACATGATAGACCTTTTAGAGTCTATAGATTCAAAAGCACCTTACGATGCAGTAATAGTAGCTGTCAGACATGGGATATTTTTGCAAGAGCTAGACCTAAAAAAATTCAAACAAATATCAAAAGAGCCAGTACCTATACTGATAGACATAAAGGGACTGTACGATAGAAAAAAAGCAGAAAAAGAAGGTTTCCTATATTGGAATCTGTAAAATTGAAACTAAACATCAAAAAATTTATGATTAATAAGAAAAAGGAGATAAAAATTGAGATTATTACAAGGTAAAAAGGCACTTATCTTAGGAATAGCAAACAACAGAAGTATAGCTTATGGTATAGCAAAGACATTTTATCAAGAAGGAGCAGAGATAGGAATCAACTATCTAAATGAAAAATTTCAAAAAAAACTCCAACCAATAGCAGAAGAATTAGGAGCAACGATTTACGAGAAACTAGACGTATCCTCTGATAAAGAGATAACAGATTTCGTAAACACAGTAAAAGAAAAATGGGGAAGTGTAGATATTATCGTTCACTCTATAGCATTTGCCAATAAAGAGTACCTTAGAGATTATTACTACAAAATAGATAGACAGTCCTTTTTACAAGCAATGGACATAAGCGTTTATTCATTTACAGCATTAGCGAGAGAGTTCCTACCTATAATGAATGAAGGAGGCTCTCTTTTAACGTTATCCTACTATGGAGCGGAGAAAGTCATATACAACTACAACATAATGGGAGTGGCAAAAGCCGCCTTAGAAGCTAGTGTGAAATATCTAGCAAGAGATTTAGGAGAGATAAAAAAAATCAGAGTCAACGCAATATCAGCAGGACCTATCAAAACCTTAGCCGCGACAGGGATAGCTAGATTTTCAGAAATACAAAAAATGGCAGAAGAAAAAGCTCCACTTAAAAAAACAGTCTCAATAGAGGAAGTGGGAAAAGCGGCTTTATTCCTGTGCAGTGATTTAGGGACAGGAGTTACAGGAGAAATCTTACACGTAGATGCAGGTTATCATATAATAGGAATGTAAAACTTGACGAAAATTATAAAAAATTTTAAAAGTTAAAAAATGGAAAAAGCATATATAGACAGAATTAACGTTTATGCATTTAAATCTTACGGAGAAAAAAGATTAACTATCCCCCTAGGAGACGGTTTTACAGCTATAGTAGGGCCAAACGGTTCTGGTAAAAGTAACATAGGGGACGCTATCATATTTGCCCTTGGACTTGCAACAGCAAAATCCATGAGAGCTATGAAGCTTTCAGACCTTATATTTTCCTCAAAAGGAAAAACCGCAGAATATACAGAAGTAGAAGTAGTATTTAAAAACCTAGGAGCATTCCCCCTAAATGACGAAGAAGTTTCTATATACAGAAAGGTAGAGCATAACGGTCGTTCTATCTATAAGATAAACGGCAGAGTAGTAAAACAGTATGAGATAGAAGAGCTGTTATCATACGCAGGTATACCAAAACAAGCATATAACATAGTAACCCAAGGAGACATATTCCGATTCATAAAAATGACACCATCAGAGAGAAGAGACATATTAAGCGACATAGCAGGTATCACTGAATATGAAGAAAAAAAACAAAAAGCTCTAAAAGGATTAGAAGAAACTCAAGAAAAGTTAAACGCCGCAAAATTAGTCCTAAAAGAAGTAAAACACAACCTCCAAAGATTAGAAGAAGAAAAAGAAAACGCAGAGAAAGCATCACAGATAGAAGAAAAAATAGCTTATACAAAACAGAAAATCAATGCAGTAAAACTCTATACTCTAGAGAAGGCAAAAGAAGAGAGCTTAAACCGCTTAAATCAGATAGAAAACAAAATAAAATCCTTAGAACAAGAGAAAAACATAAATGCAGATAGACAAAAGGAGCTATTTATCCTGATAAAACAGTTAGAAGATAGTTTAAACCAGATACAAGAATCACTACTACCTATAAAAGAAAAAGAGGGAGCAATAACCGCACAGATAAGCTCATTAAACGAAAAGAAAAAAGAGTTAGAAGACAGCATAAATCAGTTACAAGAAACTATAAACCATTACCAAAAAGAAAAAGACGAAAAAATAAAACAGATAATATCTTTAGAAAACCAGATAGAACAACTAACAAAAGACCTACCACAGATACAAAAACAGCTAGAAGAAGCAGAAGAAGCTCTAGAAGAGAAAAATAAAAAGCTCCATCAGATAGAAATCGGTGGACAAAAAGCAAAGATAGACTTAGGAGAGATAGAAAAAGAAGAAAAACAGCTTCAGCACACCCTATCCAAGCTAGAAAAAGAGAAACTACAATTAGAATTCCAGCTCAAAAAACTACAAGAAACCTACAGCCAGTACCAAAAGACCATAGAAGAGCAAACCCAAGAGCTTGAAAAACTAAAAGAAACCCAAAAAAATATAGGCTCTTACACAAACACTTACGAAAAAAAACTAAACACAATAAAAAGTGAAATAACAAGATTAAAAGTAAGAAAAGAGACCTTAGAAAATAGACTAAAAACGATAAGAGCAAAAAAAGAAGAGATATTCAAAAGGTTAGCCCAAGTCTTAGCTTCCCTCTCCCAGATAAGAGAAGACAGGTCAATATCTATCCTAAAGCATATACCCGGTGTCTATGGACAGGTAGCAGACCTTATAGGATTAAAAGACCCAGCTCTGTCTACCGCAGTAGAAACAGCAGGAGGAGGTAGACTGAAACATATAGTAGTCGAAGACGACAAAGTAGCCCAAGAGTGTATCCAAGAGCTAAAGAAAAATAAAGCAGGTAGAGCAACATTTATACCACTGAACAAAATCAAAACTCAAAATCTACCTATGCTTCCAAGGTACAGAGGAATAAAAGGATATATTTTAGACTTTGTAGAGTACGACTCAAAAGTAGAAAAAGCTATAAGATTTGTCTTTGGAGATACCCTGTTAGTAGAAGACTTTGATACAGCACGGGCAGTAGGAATAGGAACCTTTAGAATGGTCACCCCAAAAGGAGAGCTGTTTGAAAAATCAGGAACAATATCTGGAGGTTCTCAAAAACAAGCAGGAACTTTACTTGGTAGAGGTACACTAGAAAACGAAAAAGAAAAATTAGAAGCTGAAGACGATAGATTAAAAAAAGAAGAAGAAGCTATAGAGCAAGAGCTAAAAAATATCCAAAGAAACCTTGTAGAAAAAGACAAAGAAATCTACAAGCTCCAAACAGAAGAACACAGTATATCCCAAAGAAGAAAACAGCTAAACGAAAGCATACTATCCATAAGTAACAAAATAAACATGTTAGAAAATGAGTTAGTGAATATAAAAAAGAAACAGTTTGAAGAAGAGAATAAGATAGACGAGATAAACAAACAACTAACCAAGATACAAAGTCAGCTAAACCTAGTAAAAGAAGAAAAACAAAAGATACTGAACAAAATGGAAAGTGAAGGACTCCATCAACTTAGAAAAGAATGGGAAGATGCTACAAACTTGGTTTATAAACTAAGAGAGAAAAAAATCTCCCTAGAAAATCAGATAGAAAATCTAAAAGACAAAGTAGAAAACAACCTAAAAGTCCGCATATTCCAGATAGAAAGTGAAAAACTAAAGATAGAAGACCAGATAAAACATAAAAAACAAGAAGTACAACAGATAACCCAAAAGATACAACAGTTAAGTAAAGAAGTGTCAAACCTTTGGAAAGGTCTAAAAGACAAAGAAAAAGAGAGAGACAGCTTGATAAACCAGATAGAGGACATTAGAGACCAGCTAAAATCTTTAAGAAAAAAAGAGGACTACTACACAAAAGAAATAACCCACCTCCTTGAAGAAAAAGGTAAGCTAGAGCAGAAGATAGAAGATATAAACTTATCTATAGAAGAGCTAACTTTAGAATACACAGGAGAGGCACAAGAAGGAGACCTAGATGTACTAGAAAGAGAGTTAAAAAAACTAGAAGAGATTAGAAAAAATATAGGAGCAGTTAATCAAAGAGCATTAGAAGACTACAAAGAAACCTTAAAACGCTACGAAGACTTAAACCAAAAAGTAAATACCCTTTTAGACGAAAAGAAATCTATAGAAGAGCTAATACAACAGCTAGAAGACAAAAAATTTAAAGCATTTATGGAAGTATACCAAGAGATAAACAAAAATCTAGGTAAAATCTTTAGGAGGTTATCTCCCGGAGGAAAAGCCTATCTTGAACTAGAAGCTCCAGAAAACCCACTAGAAGCAGGAGTATTCTTGAAAGCAAGACCTAGAGGAAAAGATGTAAAAAGACTAGAAATAATGTCAGGAGGAGAAAAAACATTAACAGCTTTGGCATTCTTATTCGCTGTTCAACAGTACAGACCAGCTCCTTTCTATTATTTTGATGAAGTTGATGCTCATCTCGACGATGCAAATGCACGAAAAATAGCAGAGCTGATGAAAGAACTATCAAAAGAAGCCCAGTTCATAGTAGTAACCCTTAGAGACACAATGGCAAGTTTTGCTGATAGACTAATCGGTGTAACAGCGACAGAAGGTATATCTAACATATACACCTTAGATATATCAAAACTTCATTCAGGGGAGCTAATCCCTACGTGATTAAAAACCTTAAACATAGCTTCATTCCAACCTCTGCTTCCAGAGTAACGAGATTTGATTAAACCCTCTTTCTCGAAGTTTTCATAACTCCCGTCAGGCTTTCTTATCAAGATAGGAATATCCACAACCTCCAACATAGGAATATCATTTTTGCTATCTCCCAACCCTACAGACAAGAACTTTTTGCCTGTATTTTTCTCAAAAATATCTTTAACCAGCTTAACAGCTTTACCTTTATCTTGATTTTTTCCTATAAAATGAAAGAACCTTCCACCTTTTGTTATTTTTATATCCTCTTTATCCGCTTTTTTTTCTAGAAGGGCGTACTTGTCTTTTTCATACAGTATAAAAGGCTCGGTAAATTCCCGTTCTTTTGCCAATTTAGCCTGCTGTGTCGTGAGACCTGTAAGCTCTGCAATCTCTTCTAGGGACATAAAGTAAAAACCCTTTAGTAAAATCTCTTTCATTACCCTTTTTTCAAAATCAACAATCTGGGAATAAGCTTTACCAAGCTGTATAAGGCAGTAATTATCTACCGATTTACAATTAGTGATATAAAAACCTCTATAACCCTTTTGGAAAAAAATGCCTCCTCCATTCTCACTTATAAAAGGGTCATATATCTGTAACTCTTTTTGTAGGATTTCTATCTCTTTTCTCGTTTTACTTGTGGTGATAATCAAAGGAATATTTAGATTTTTTATTATAGAAAGGGCTGGTTTGGCATCTTCAAAGGAATAATCATCATGGTTTAACAACGAAGCATCTAAATCTGTAAAAATGATTATATCTTTCAACAGCTTGCCTTTGAAACAACATTTCTTGGTTTTCCTTCTACAAGACAAGAGAACAGATTTTCTATAGTTATATCAAGTATCCTGTGGAGAGCGTCCTTTGTACTGTACGCTATATGAGGGGATATTATCACATTTTCAGACTGAAGAATAAAATATCTATCTATAGCTTTTTTGATTCTTATGGCTGTAATGTCCCCTCTTTTTAACTCCTCTTCTTCAGGGAGAACCTCTTCTAACTCTACAGTATCTAAAGCTACACCTCCAGCTAATCTTCCCTCTTTTAATGCCTCTACAATTGCCTCCAACTCAACTATAGAACCTCTTGAGGTATTTACTAGCATCGCATCTAACTTAGTGAGTTTGATATTAAATTTGTTTATCAAATAATGGGTGGATTTATTGTACGGAAGATGAATAGTTATAATATCTGCATTCATAAGGAGTTCCTCAAGACCCATATATTGAACGTTGTATTTTTCTATCAGTTCTTCTCTTCTAGTTCTATCATAGGCAATGATATTCATTCCAAAACCATTAGCAATCTTTGCCACATGACTACCGATTCTCCCTGTACCCAATATCCCGATAGTTTTTCCCATCAAATCTATTCCAGTAAGTCCCTCTCTAGAAAAGATACCTTTAGATGTTCTCTCTATCATAGGTTTTAACTTTCTTGCCAAAGCTAAAATAAGGGCGAATGTGTATTCTGCCACAGTGTTATCACCGTATCCGGGTACATTACTAACGATAATACCCTTTTTGTTTGCATAATCTATGTCGATATGGTCGTAGCCGGCAGACCTTGTAACTATCATCTTTAGATTTGGGAGGCTGTCTATAATCTCTTTAGTAATCTTAGAATATATAAAGATACTTATAGCTTCTGCATCTTTTATTTTGTCTACAATAGCAGGAGTTAAAGGCTCTTTGAAAAACTCTATATCAGCTTGGAGACCTTTTTCTTTAACAACTTTTTCTATATAGAGCTTTTCCCAATCTTCTATTTCGAAAAAGTAGATTTTCATAAAATCCTCCGATATTTGTTATAATAAATTTACACTATTCATCTAGGAGGAAGCAATATTGTCAACCATCAAAGGTAAAGTTTGGAAATTTGGAGACGATGTAAATACAGATGAGATAATCCCTGCAAGACACCTAGTTACTACAGACCCAAAAGAATTAGCAAAATACGTTATGGAAGACATAGACCCTGATTTTGCAAAAAAAGTAGGAGAAGGAGACATCATTATAGCTGGAAAAAACTTTGGTTGTGGCTCTTCAAGAGAGCATGCTCCCTTAGCTATAAAAGGAGCTGGAATATCTGCTGTTATCGCTGAATCCTTTGCAAGGATATTTTTTAGAAATGCTATAAATCTAGGAATACCTGTTATAGAATCTCCAGAAATTGTAAAAGACGCTGAAGAAGGAGATATTCTACAGATAGATATGGAACAAGGAATAGTAAAAAATCTAACAAAAGGAAAAGAGTACAAAATAAAAAAACTTCCCAAAAGCCTACAAAAAGTATTAGAAGCTGGTGGTTTAATGGAATATGCCAAATCACAGATAAAAGGTGATTAATGCATGTGTTTGAAAACATTCTTGTACCTGTAGATTTTTCACAGATAACAGATGCGGTAATAAAATCTGCTGAATTCATAGCCAAGAATTTCGACTCAACTGTACATCTGCTATTTGTTGTAGAACATCTCTCCCCCCTTGTATATGTCAAAAACCTTGAAATTTTCTTTGAACCAGATGAAGAAGAGATACTCCAGCTTGCAGAAGAAAAACTAAAAGAAGAAGCTCTAGAAAATCTTAAGATGTACCAGAAAAAATTAGAAGAAAAAGGAATCAAAACAAAGATTTTGATAGAGACAGGAGATATAGTCGATACGATACTTGATTTTTCAGAAGAAAATAATATAGACCTTATAATTATAGGTAGTCATAAGAAAGGTCTAGTAAACAAGCTTATACTAGGAACAGTATCAGAGAAAATAATATCAAAGGCAAGCAAGTCTGTCTTGGTAATAAAAGGTACTCCCTTAAGCCAGATAAATAAGATACTTTGTGGCTACGACTTCCTGCCAAACTCAAAAGAAGCTCTAGAGATAGCAAAACAACTAGCCAAAAAATTTAATGCCATTATAAGAATCATTCATGGAGATGCTGACGAGCCTTTTGCCCATTTTAAAGGTATATACAAAAAAGTACTAGAAAGAAAAAAGATTATACTAAACCAGATACAAAAGCAGATGGAAAAAGAAAACATCGTTATGGATTATGAAATTTTGAGAGAGCCACCTTACGAAGCAATAATAGATGAGATTCACATATATCAACCTGATATAGTTATACTCGGTAAAAGAAAAACATCTGTAGTAAAGAGACTGTTCATAGGGACGACTGCATCAAAAGTAGTTAAAGAAGCAAACATTCCAGTAATCATCGTAAGGAGAAATTATAATGAAAACTAAGTTACTATTCCTAATTATATTGAGCTTTATATACAGCTCTTGTAACCTATCAGCCGCATCTGTAAAAACTTTTTTAAACCTTAAATCAGAAAATCCTTACTACTACTATGTGGCATGTAAGTACGAACAAAAAAATAAAAATTTAGAACTAGCCTATAACTACTGCAAGAAAGCTCTAAAAACATTACCAGATACTTTCTTGGTGTATAAAGAGACCATAACCTTAGCTCTTCATACTGGAAAAGAGGACGAAGCATTCAAACTGTTAGAAGAGTTAAAACAAAAATTTCCAAACAAACCAGAAACTTATATATTTATTTCTAGTGTATACAAAAATACAGGGAAACCAGAAAAAGCAAAAGAAATCTTAGAGCAGGCTTACAAAAAATTTCCTAAAGATGAAAAAATAATAACAGAGCTTATAAACACCTATATAAATCTAAAAGAGTTTGAAAAAGCAAAAAAACTCCTCCTAGAGCTTGCTGTTTTCTCTGAAGAAAAACCAAAGATATACTATACCCTCGCTAGGATATACCTTGTAGAAGGTAACAAAGACAAAGCTATAGAATTTTTGGAAAAAGCTTTTGAGATAGACCCTACTTTTAAACCTGTTTACGTACTTTTAGGAGAGATATACCGCCAATCAAAACAGTTTGAAAAGGCGGAAAATGTGTACAAAAAAGTTTTAAATTCAAAACCAGATGATTTAGAGGCTTTAAACAGACTGTTTCAAGTATATATAGACCAAGGAAAATACGAAGAAGCAGAAAAGGTTATCAATAAAATAACCTTACTCAATCCAAGTGATAGACAAGCCTTACTAAAAAAGTTCCTCCTATACCTAAAAGAGGGAAAGGCACAAGAGATAGTCAAGGAGATGGAAGAGTTAGCTAAAAAGAGACCTCATGACAATTTTGTAAAAACGATACTAGGTATGGCATACGAAAGTGTAGGAAGATACAAAGATGCGAAAAGGATATATCTAGAAATACTAAAAGAAGAGCCTAAAAATGAAGAAGTTCTAGAGAGGCTTGCCAATGTTTATATACAGTTAAACCAATATAAAGATGCCCTAAAAACCTTAGAAAAACTCCTATCGATAAGACCAAATGACCACAAAATATATCTGATGATGGCTGACATAGCAGACAGAATGGGAGACACAAAGAAAGCTATCGAGTATGTAAAAAAAGCTCTAGAGATAAACAATGAAGACCCAGTGGCTTACTTTTTACTTGGCGTGTATTACGACAAACTTGGAGACTGGGAAAAAGCAGAAAAAGCTTTCTTAAAAGCTATAGAGATTAGACCTAACTATGCAGACGCTCTTAATTACTTAGGGTATTCCTATATCTTGAGAGATATAGACATAGATAAAGGTATAGAGCTGGTTAAAAAAGCTCTACAGTATGACCCAAACAATCCAGCTTATCTTGACAGTTTAGGTTGGGGTTACTTCAAAAAAGGAGACATAGAGAAAGCTTACAGATACATAAAAGAAGCCTATGAAAAGCTCCCTGAAGACCCAGTACTAAATGAACATTACGCAGAAGTTCTTCTAAAAATGGGGAAAAAAGAAGAAGCGATAAAATACTTTAAAAAAGCTCTTGAGATTATAGAAAAAACAGGTAACGAGCCAGAGAAGAATCAAAAGCAGAGGATTTTGAAAAAATTAAAACAGTTGGAGGTTCAAAAATGAAGAAGTTAGCTCTATTGTTAATTCCTATCATGATTACCTCTTGTGCAGTAAAAAAAGAAAAAAAGCCTTCTTATAAGAGCTGTGATGAGTATTTTGCACAGATACTCCAAAAACAAAAAACTAAAAAAGCGTTTAAAGTTTATTCCTATGTCTATATAGATGGAAAACATCTATTGATGAAAGGGGATTTTAATGAGTATGGTGGAGGTACTATGAAATTTTACCTACCAATAGGTAAAAAGGTAGCCACTGTCGAGAAAAACGGAGAAGAGTTCTGTATCAAAGAAGATAAAAACTGCAAAAAAGTGTCTAATCCTTTTAGAAAACTAGGAATCTCTGTAGAAAAGATACTTACTCAAAACTTTATGATTTCTAAAAATGACAGCTATAGATGTAATTCTGAAGACAGTTTAATTATAGAAAAACCCGGATTTAGCCTTATTTATAAAGATGGAAAACTGAAAAATGTTCTTCTAAAGAATCTTCTTATAAGATATGACGGCAATAATATCTACATATACGACATGGGAGAGTTAGTTGCCCAATTTAAGATAGAAAAAATCATATATGAGAGGTAAACATGGAAAGAGCCATACTCGCTCTTGAAGACGGACATTTTTTTTATGGATATGCCTTCTCAAATCCTAGATTAAATGAAACAGGTGGAGAAGTTATATTCAATACATCAATGACTGGCTATGAAGAAATCTTAACTGACCCTTCATACAAGGGACAGATAGTAGTAATGACTCCTTCAGAAGTAGGAAACTATGGTATAAATCTAGAAGATATACAGTCAGACAAAGTCCAAGTTAACGGTTTTGTTGTAAAACATATCCCTTCTGTATACTCAAACTGGAGGGCAGTAAAAAGCCTACAGGAGTATCTAATACAGAACGGTATAATTGGTATCTTTGGCATAGATACAAGAGCAGTAGTCAAAGTACTACGAGAGCATGGTGTAATGAAAGGATACATAGGTATAGGGGATATTTCTCCTTACCAAGCTGTAGAGAAAGCGAGAAAAGTACCAGATATTTCCCAGATAAATCTAGTGGAGAAAGTAGCTCACAAAAATATCTACAAATGGGAAGAAGGATATTGGCAGTTAGGAAAAGGTTTTCGGAAGATAGAGGAAAAAAAGCATAAAGTAGCAGTCATAGATTACGGCATAAAGAGAGATATTTTAAGACTTTTAGCTGAAAGAGAGTTTGACTTAACATGTTTTCCTTATAATGTATCAGCAAAAGAGATAATAGACTTCAAACCAGATGGTATATTTTTATCAAATGGACCTGGAGACCCATCTACTCTTTCTTATCAAATATCACAGATAAAAAAACTGATACATACTGATATACCTATTTTCGGTATATGTTTAGGACATCAGCTTTTATCTTGGGCTATCGGTGGAAGGACTTACAAACTCGAGTTTGGACATCACGGAGGAAACCACCCGGTAAAATATTTAAAAACTGGAAAGGTTGAGATTACCGCACAGAATCATAACTATGCTACCAGTCCAGACTCTATTCCTTCAGATGTAGAAATTACCCACATAAACCTAAATGACAATACTATAGAAGGTATAAAACTCAAAAGTTATCCAGTATTTTCTGTTCAGTACCACCCAGAAGGAGCGCCGGGACCTCACGATTCTTTTTATGTTTTTGATTTGTTTAAAAGATTGATACAGGATAGAGAGTTTATTAAAACTATCTGATAACAGAATGAATCTTATTGCTTCTTGCTTTGGCAGTGTTTAAAGTCTTTGTAAAAGAAGCATTAGGACTCTCTTTCCAAAGCTGTAAAGCCCATATAAGCTCTTCTTTGTTTTCTACAGTGTAAGGGGATTCTTCTACAAATTTTTCAAGTTTTGGGGTAAGTTCTTTAAGATTTTCTTTTGATAGCTCAAATAACAGTTTTTCAAAAACTTCTATAAAAGCTGGCTGGAAGATGTATATATCTTTTGGAGATTCCGCTTTATCAAAATTCTCTAGAGAGAATACTCCCTTTTCTACATAAGTTTTAACCTCCTCGTATAATTTTTCCGGGGTTAGAAAAAAAGTTTCTTTCATCTTTATCTCCTTGAGATTTTCTATTAATATAAATTGTTCTTGTAATTATAACGTACAAAAGGGGTATAACACTGAAAAGGAGAGATTTTATAAAACTTAGTGCAGTATTGCCTTTATTTCCAAGTATACTAGTATCTTGTGAAGATAAAAATGATAATGGTTCATCTGTTTTTCCTCAAGGAATTGGGTCTGGAGACCCTAAACCAAACGGTATCGTTTTGTGGACTAGAGTAAACCCTGAAATTTTTGATAACCACCAGATAACAGTAGAAATATCTGAAGATTCATCTTTCCGTGACATTTTGATTTCTAAAACAGAGTACATAAACCTACAGGAGAATTTTACTGTAAAATCATACATAACTTCTTCAAAATTAAACCCATGGCAGAAGTATTACTACAGGTTTCGATATAAAAATCACCTTTCGAGTATCGGAATGTTTAAAACATTACCAGAGAAGAATCAAGAGATAGAAAAGGTAAGATTTGGAGTTTTGAACTGTCAAGATTACTCTGTAGGGAACTTCTATGCTCACAGATACTTGGCACAGGAAGATTTAGATTTTGTCCTATTTTTAGGTGATTACATATACGAATACTCTTTTGATAAAGAAGCAGATAAAGTACTAAGAAAACTGAACTTACCCTCTGGTAATGAGATAGCATCAGCACTGGAAGATTACTATTATCTATACAATACCTACAAATCTGATATGTATCTACAGGAACTCCACAGAAAATTCCCATTTTTAGTCGTGTGGGACGACCATGAATATGCCAACGATTGCTATGGTTACAATGCTCCTGACCACTTTATAAAAGACGAAGAGTATCTAAAAAATTTAAGAACAGCCGCCAGTAAGGCATGGTTTTACAGTATGCCTGTAGATGTTCAAGTAGAATCTTTTGATAAAATCAAGATATATAGAGAGTTTTGCTTTGGAGATTTGATGAAGATTATACTTACAGATGAGAGGAGTTATAGGTCTTCTCACCCTTGTGGAGAGAGAAAGTTCCAAAGGTATCTCTCTCAAGGGTGTGGAGAAGAAAAGTCTCCAGATAGAACGATGTTAGGAGAAGAACAGCTTAACTGGTTTTTCTATCAGTTAAGTTCTAACGAGCAAAGATGGACTGTCTGGGCAAATCCTGTAGCTTTTATGAAGCTCAAACTAGATAATCGGTACATAAGCTTTGATTCATGGGACGGTTATCAATATGAAAGAGATTTGATTTTACAGAAAATAAAACAGATTCAGTTGAAAAATCTTTTTATCTTGACTGGAGATTTGCACAGTTTTGTTGGTGGTTTTGCCCAATTAGACGAAGAAAATATAGTCCCAGAATTTATAACAACATCTGCAACTTCGTCAAATCTAGATGAAATCGTACCTATCGATGTAGATTTATTAGAAAGTCTAGTCTCTCTAGAAAATGAACATATAAAATACTTTAACTCTAGCACCAATGGGTACACTATTGTTGAGATGACAAAAGATTATACAGACATAATATTTAAGTCTGTGGACATACAAAATGCAGATAAAGGTATTAAAATAAAAAGAAATTTTAGACTATACCTTAATAATACAAAATTTATAGAATACTAGATGAGAAATTTAACTAATACAAAAAGACTTCTTATAGCTATTGTTCTTAATGTAGTTATAGTTATCCTTCAACTGTTTTTTGGGATAGTTAGTCATTCTATCGCATTGATAACAGATGCGGTACACAACTTTCAAGATGTTCTTTCGTTGATTATCGCTTTTGTAGCTGTTTTATGGTCTAATAAAAAACCTACTAAAAAAATGACCTATGGATACCTAAGGGCAGAGGCTCTTGCTGGGTTTATCAATTCTGGATTTTTGGTAGGGGCTATCTTCTTAGTTATACTAACAAGTATAGAAAGGCTTATAACTCCTGAAGAGGTCAAAAGTATATATGTCATAATCTTTGGGTTTATAGCTTTTTTTATAAACAGTTTTTCAGCTGTGATACTAGGTTTTCACCATCATCATCACCACCACCATGACCTAAATATAACTGCGGCTTATCTTCATCTGATTAGTGATGCTGGGATTTCTTTAGCAGTAGCCTTAGGTGGTATAGCTATGTACTATACAGGAATCTATTGGATAGACCCTGTTTTATCTTTGCTTTTTAGTTTATATATACTAAAAGAGACTTTGCCTATTTTGAAGAAAAGCTACAATATCCTTATGGAGGGAGTACCTCCAGATATTGATATAGAACTATTGAAAACTGAAATAAAGAAAGTTCCTTCAATAAAGGATATTCATGACATTCATGTATGGGCTTTGTCGTCAAAAGATATATATTTCACTGGACATATCATTCTAAATCCAGATACAAAGCTTGAGGAAATAGAACAGATAATTTTAGACATTTCAAAGATATTAAAATCAAAAGGTATAAAACATATAACGATACAACCAGAAACAGAAAACTTTAGATGTGAAAATGTACATTAACAGAAAAGCTACCACCCCCAAGGGCGGTAGTAAGATTAGTCTTCACAGAAAGGTCTTAGATATTTTGCTCTGTTTGGATGCCTTAACTTTCTCAACGCTTTTGCTTCTATCTGTCTTATCCTCTCTCTTGTAACGCCAAACTTCTTACCTACCTGCTCAAGGGTGTATTCTGTGTCATCTTCTAAACCGAATCTGTATCTTAGAACCTGCTCTTCCCTCTCTGATAAAGTGGATAGAACTTCTTCTAGTTGGGCTCTAAGAGCCTGTCTTAGTACATATTTTTCTGGAGACATAACAGATTTGTCCTCTATAAAATCTCCAAGATGGGACTCATCATCATCTCCTATTGGTGTTTCTAGAGATATAGGTTCTTGAGATGTTCTAAGTATTTTTCTTACTTTTTCTGGAGACATTCCTACTTTCTTTGCTATCTCTTCTGGGGTTGGTTCTCTTCCTAGCTCTTGGAACATCTGCCTTGATACCCTTATGATTTTGTTAATGGTTTCTATCATATGGACAGGGATTCTTATAGTCCTTGCTTGGTCTGCTATAGCTCTAGTAATAGCCTGTCTTATCCACCATGTAGCATATGTAGAAAATTTGTATCCTTTTTTGTAGTCAAATTTATCCACCGCTTTCATAAGACCTATGTTTCCTTCTTGAATTAGGTCAAGGAATTGTAATCCTCTATTTGTATATTTTTTGGCTATTGAAACGACAAGTCTAAGGTTAGATTGGACTATCAGTTGTTTTGTGGTATTTACTATATGTCTTCCTTCTTGGATTATGTCTATAATGTGCTGAAGTTCTGAAGGAATTGTTCCTATCTTTTCTCTTATCTCTTCTATCTCATTTTTTATCTTTAAGGTTTCTGTTCTTAGTATCTCAAACCTTCCAAAGGAAAACCCATGTTCCTCTATTTTTCTTAGTATCTCGTCGTCATATTCACCTTTTAAAACCTTTTCTACATCAGGGTATATCTGTGATATTTTTCTAACTCTTTTTTCATAATCTTTCTGCCTTCTCTTGTACCTTTGGTAAAGCTCTTTTAGCTCGTCAGCGAATTTGTCTATTTTGGTAAATTTTATATTCATAGATTTTATAAATCTGTTCACTCTAGCATGCTGATACAGGAACTCTTTTTTTAGTTCTATATTGGTAGGGTCTTCAATAACTTTTAATTCTAAGTCCTTTAGGTCTCTATACATCTTTGCTAGTTCTAGACCTTTTTGTATAAACTCCTTTGTTATTGCGTCTATCGTCTCATCGTAAGAGCCGTCATCTTCGTCTTCGTTTATGTTTATATTTATAAAATCTTTTACTTTCATTTTACCGTCTGCTATTTTAGCCCACTCATCTAGGATTCTATCGATGAGGAAAGATGTTCTAAGTAGCCCTCTAAATACTATCTTTCTTCCTCTTTCTATCTCTTTTGCTAGCTGTATCTCTTGCTCCCTTGTTAAAAGAGGTATCTTTCCCATCTCTTTCAAGTACAGTTTTACAGGGTCGTCTGTTTTTGCCCAAACATCATCAGAAAGGTCAATACCCAAGTAGTCTTCGTGGTTGTTATCTGATGAAGATATTTCTTCAGGTTTCCCTTCGTCTACCACGTCTATGTTTAGTTCGTTTAGATATTCTATTAGAGCGTCTAACTCTTCAGATAGGAGAATATCCTCATCGATTGTTTCGTTTAGCTCTTTGTAGGTAACATACCCTTTTTCTTTGGCGAGCATGATGAGTTTTCTTACATCATCTCGTTCATGCATGTTCATTGAGTACCTGCCTCCTAAAAGTTTTTATTTAAAAAGAAAGAATTGATTTTTTCCTTTGGAGATTTTCCATGATTTGAATAGCTTCAAGGGCTACATTAATGTCATGAGGAACATCAAAATTTTCTATCATCTGTTTTTCTTCTTGTGAAAGTTGATTATTCAAAATAAGGTCTGTAAGATGGAGGAAATAACCAGAGCTTGAGATTTTACTAAAATCATCTACAAACTCTAACAACTCGTCTTTGTGATGGATCAAAGCTTTTAATACAATCTTCTCTCTTAATGATAATTTACTATCTATCACCTTATCCTCACTTTTATTTTCCTTTACAATACTAAAAGACAAAGCCTCAAGCGGCAAACCTGTTACTTGAGATAATGCTTGATGATATACTATTCTTTTAGCAGTATTTTTTACATAAGCTAAAAGCTCTAAATATAAATTTATAAGCTTATATCTTTTTTTCAATAAATCTTCGTGATTCTCTGTACTTTCTGTATTTAATTTTTCCAATTGTTCTATTAAAAATATAAATATATCTCTTTTTTCATTCAGTATTGAATGAATGGCTTTATAACCCTTTTTGGCAAGTCCATCAGCATCTTCTCCCTCTGGCAAAGGGGCATATAAAACATCTATATCTTCGGATAGAAGTACTTTTGCGGCAGAAATCACAGCTTTTTTGCCTGCTTTATCAGCATCGAACATCAGCACTACTTTCTTGGCAAATCTTTTTATCTGTTTTGCTTGATTCTTTGTAAGGGCTGTACCCAAAGGAGCCATAACATTCTTTATACCTACTTGGTACATAGAAAGAACATCTATGTATCCTTCTGTAAGCACGGCTGTTCTTTTTTCTCTTGTGTAGTCTCGGGATTCGTACATGCCGTAAAGTACATCTTTTTTCTGGTAAAGCTGTGTTTGTGGAGAGTTTATATATTTTGGGTTTTGGTTTTCTTTTATAGCTCTTCCTCCAAAGGCAACGACTCTACCTCTTAAATCTCTAATAGGAAATATCACTCTCCCGGCAAAAATATCTTTTGGTTTTTCACTTTTTTCAGAGAGAACACCAACCTTTTTTAGGTCTTCAATAGATATATCTTCTTTTTTACAAAATGCTAAAAGCTCTTCGATAGACTCTGGAGAGTAACCTAGGTGAAATCGTTTTATAGTCTCTGGAGATAGTTTCCTTTTATTGATAAGGTAGTTTTTAGCTTCAAATGATTTTTTTAGTTGCTGAAAATAAAATTCTGATATTTTTTCTGTGACATTAAATAGACCTTTTAATTTTTGGCTATCTTTTGTTCCATCTGTGTATTTTATCTCTATACCGTATTTTTCAGCTAGCTTTAGTATCGTTTGGGTAAAGGATAACCCCTCGTATTCCATTACAAATTTTATTGGGTCTCCTCCTTTTCCACAGCCAAAACATTTCCATACATTTTTTTCTGGGGATATATAGAAGGAGGGTGTTTTTTCCGCATGGAACGGACATAGACTACTGTAAGAGGCACCAGCTCTCTTTAGGTCTAGATAATCGCTGACAACATCATAGATGTTTGCTGTTCTTTGAACTTCTTCTATAGTTTCTGGAGATATAGCCATTTTTTCTCCAAAAGGTTATCTATTATTTTATAATATTGGTCAAAGAAGTTTTGCTAGCAACATTTTCTTGAAATACAGTAAAAATGAAAAAAATTATATAACCGATTAAAACAAAACATAGAGGGAGCGTAATGGAAGATAAAGAAAGTAAAAAAGAAGAGATAGAAGAAAAAGAAAATGTAGAAGAATTAAAAAAGCAGATACAAGAGTTAGAAAAAAAATTAGAAAGAACAGAAGAAGCCGCAAAAAAATTGAGTTTGCTGTACCAATCTCTCCAAGAAGATTTTGAAGGCTATAAAAGGCGTACCCAAAGAGAAAAAGAAGAATTGAAGGAAGAAAGTGTACTAAAAGTGGCAAAAGGGTTCTTAGACATTTTGGACAATTTTGAAAAAGCTCTAGAGAGTGCAAAGGTCACCCAAGATGTAAATGCTCTGATGCAAGGCATAGAGATGATTCATTACCAGCTTGTTAGATTCTTGAAGGAGCATGGGATAGAAGCTGTAGAAACAGCCGGTACATTCAATCCTATGGAGCATGAAGTTCTAGAGACTATCTACTCTACAGACCATAAGCCAAACGAGATAGTAAAGGTTATCCAAAAAGGGTACAAATTCAAAGGCAAAGTGATAAGACCAGCAAAAGTAGTAGTAGCCTTGTCCCCTGATGAAAAAGAAGAAATTACCTAAAAAAGATGGATTTTTATAAGCTTTTAGGTATACCTAAAGATGCTACCTCTAAACAGATAAAGGTAGCTTATAGGAACTTGGCGAAGAAGTATCACCCAGATATTAACAAATCTGACGATGAAAAGTTCAAGATGATAACCCAAGCTTACAAAACTCTTATAGACCCAGAAAAGAGAAAAATTTATGATAAAAAGCTGTACCAAAACTCAAAGATAAAGTCTTCTTTAGAAAAGACCCTTGAAAAGATACTTCTGTCTAAACATATAAAAAAGGACATTTACAAGACCTTAACCCTGTCTTTAGAAGAAGCCTACACAGGAACAAACAAAAATATAAGGTACAAAAGAGTAGAAAGATGTAAAAATTGTGAAGGTACAGGTATAACCAGAAATAGCAAACTATCAAACTGTCCTAGATGTAAGAACAGAGGATACATAACTTATCTAAATCTTAAGATTCCCTGTCTATCTTGTAAGGCAAAAGGTTTTGTTATACAAAACCCTTGCCATTTTTGTGAAGGGGAAGGTTTCTTTGAAGATTTTATTGAAAAAACTGTTAAAGTTCCATCAGGGATAGACGAAGGTGAAGTTCTATTCTTAGAACAGGGGGGGAATATAACTCCTTCAGAGGTAGGTAATTTATATTTGAAGGTAAAGTTTTACAAACATAAGACCTTTAAAAAGAAAGGGTTAGATTTGTACAAAGAGATAAAACTGAAAAAGGATAACTTACCTGTTGATATATCTTTTTACGACCTTAATGGAAATCTACTTTCAGTGAAAATACCGAAAGAAACGCAGAATAAAACGATTTTCCGCATAAAAGGTAGAGGATTCAAAAATAGAAAAGGTGTCTTTGGGGATTTATATATAAAGGTTTTTCTTATATAAAAGGTGTAATTACATCTATGTAGTTATCTAAGGTATCTATATCTATAAGATAATCTTCATATCCTTGTATATAAAAACTTTTACTGTTTTTTAAAACAGCCCTAGCTCCTTTATCTCCATCTAATTTTAAGAGTTCATCAAACAAAGTATGAGAAAATATAGCCGGGGGAGATGGTCTATCCTTATACCAGAAAGAGACTCCTTCAACCTTTTCTCTGTATAAGTACTCTTTTAGCAAGAAAAGCATCTTTTTGTTTATGTAAGGCATGTCAGAAGGCAGTATACATAAAGCATCAAAATTGTGTTCTTTTGCAAATTTCACGGTGGTTCTAATAGAAGAAGCCATTCCTTTTGGATAATCTCTATTGTAGATTACTGGTACTTTTGTATATATTTTTAATAATCTGTGATAATGCCCAGAGACAATAATTACTTGGTCAAAGGCATAGCTAGCCTCTTCTATCAAAATCTCTATAAGGGTACGATTTCCGTATAAGGTCAAAAATTTTGGATAACTGAACCTTGTACAGAATCCTCCTGCCAAGATAGAGGCTAGTACTTTCATAATTTTAGAATTCTTTCCAGTTTCTCTTGGAGAGAGTTTTTACATTCTTGTATAGGTTCTGTGTTCGTTTTTTTACATTTTGCCAAAACAGGTACTCCTGTCATTTCCATAATAACTATAGAATTCGTATTCTGTGAAACGTCATCGTTTTCTTCAAATAAGTTTAGTATGATTCCTATGAGTTTTATTTCGTTTTCTTTTAGTATTTTAACGGTCATACATGTGTGATTTATTGTACCTAAAGTTCCTCTTGCTACTAATAGAGTCTGGGCTTTTATATCCTTGATTAAATCTACGTATGTATAAAATCTATTTTTTATCTTGGTGATAGGTACACATATACCTCCAGCTCCTTCGATAATAAGATACTCATATTTCTGTTTTAATCTAAAGAAGTGTTTAATTATCTTTTGGACATCTATGGATTTTCTCTCTATTTTTTCAGCTACATACGGAGCTACAGGTTGCCTAAATGTATACAAAACTACTTCCTCTAAAGGCTGTCCTGTTATCTTGGACAGAAGTTTTGCGTCTTGGGGTATAGGCTGACAACCTGTTTCTATAGGTTTAAAGTAGCCTACATGTTTTTTTCTTTCTTTTAACAAGTTAGCTAATGCGGCTGATACCGTAGTTTTGCCTACACCTGTATCTGTTGCTGTAACAAAGATTGTTTTACTCATCTTCCAACCATCTTTTTTGTAACTCTTTGTAGCTGTCTATTCTTCTATCTCTGAAAAAAGGCCAACTGGTTCTAATCTCATCGATAACAGACAAATCTACATCTGCTAAAACAATCTCTTCCCTTTTTGAAGATGCTTGTTTTATTATTTCTCCATAAGGGTTAGAAATAAAACTTTTCCCCCAAAACTCTATACCTTCATCTTTGTCAGGGCTTTCTTCAAAACCTACTCTATTTACTGAAGCTACATATATACCGTTGGCTACTGCGTGAGAACGCTGTATAGTTTCCCAAGCGTTATATTGAGATTTTCCGTATTTTTCTTTTTCTGAAGGAAGCCAGCCTATAGCTGTAGGGTAAAAGATTATCTTTGCTCCTTTCATTGCAGTTAGTCTAGCCGCTTCTGGAAACCACTGATCCCAGCAGATAAGAACGCCTATCTTTCCATACTTTGTATCAAAAACTTTGTACCCTAAATCTCCCGGAGTAAAATAGAATTTTTCATAAAAATGAGGGTCGTCAGGGATATGCATCTTCCTATACTTCCCTAAATACCTACCATCAGCATCTATAACAACCGCCGTATTGTGATATATACCGTCAGCCCTTTTTTCAAACAAGCTAAGAATCAGCACTACATTTAACTCTTTTGCAAGTTTTTGGTATTTTTTTATAGATTTTGAATTTTCGTTTATCTTTTCTGCGTATCTAAAATAAGACCACCGCTCTACTTGAGGGAAGTACTCTGTTTTAAAAAGCTCTTGGGTACATACGATTTTTGCCCCTTTCTTCGTAGCTTTTTTTATCAGAGAGACTGCCTTCTTTTCGTTTTCTTCTATATCTTTTGAAGAACTCATCTGTAAAAGAGCTATTTTTATTCTTTTTTCCATTTTCCTTAGAAAGATTTAGATTTTGTTCTAAAATAATGTATCAAAATTATAAAATGGTTCTTCTGATTTTCATAATGAAGATTATTTTAACAAAGATTTTAGTAGAGGGTTACCTATGAAATATCCTTTTGTGAACGAAGATAATATGGCTTTGCTAACAGACCTTTACGAACTAACGATGGCTCAAGTCTATTTTAAAGAAAATATGAACAAAACAGCGGTGTTTGATTTTTATACAAGACCTGACAAAAGAAGACCTTATCTTGTAAGTGCAGGATTAGAACAGCTTCTATATTACTTGCAGAACATAAGATTTAGCAGTGAACATATAGATTTTTTAAAAAGTACCAAAAAGTTTAGTGATGACTTTTTGGACTACCTAAGAGACTTTAGATTTTCTGGAAATGTTTATGGGGTAGAAGAAGGACAGATAGTATTTCCTAATGAACCTATAGTCCAAATAGAAGCTCCTCTTATAGAAGCCCAGATTATAGAAACGTTTCTGATAAACACTTTACAAATATCTATACTAATAGCGACAAAAGCTTTGAGATGTTACTCTGTGGCAAAAGGAACAGACTTAGTAGACTTTGGGCTTAGAAGAGCGCACGGTACAGATGCAGGAATGAAAACAGCAAGGAATTCTTTCATTGGAGGGTTTGTAGGGACTTCTAATGTTCTTGCAGGAAAAGAGTACAATATAAGGTTGTACGGTACTATGGCTCACTCTTTTATCCTAGCTTTTGGAGATGAAGAAAAAGCTTTTGAAGCTTTTGCAAAACAGTACCCAGAAGGTTCTGTTTTTCTGGTAGATACTTTTGACACGATAGAAGGTATTAAAAAAGCTATAAAGGTTGTAAAAAATTTAAAACTAAAGAACTTTAAAGGTATAAGGTTAGACAGTGGAGATATTCTCTATCTATCCAAAGAAGCACGAAAATTGTTAGATGAAGCAGGTTTAACAGAGGCAAAAATCTTTGTAAGTGGAGGTATAAACGAATACAAGATAAAAGAACTTCTAGACCAGAATGCTCCTATAGATGCTTGGGGGGTAGGTACAGAGCTAGCCGTATCTGCTGACGTGCCGTATCTTGACTGTGCTTACAAGTTAGTGGAGTATGATGGTAAGCCAAAGATGAAACTAAGTACAAAAAAGATAACTTATCCTGCAAAAAAACAGGTATTTCGTTATTACAAAGATGGAGTTATAGAAAAAGATATTTTAGCCTTGTATGATGAAGCTTTTGAGGGAGAAAAACTTCTGACCCTATTTATAAAAGATGGAAAACTTGTAAAAAGTGTTCCATCTTTGGAAGAGATTAGGTTAAAGACTATAAAAAATCTATCTAAAATCCCTCAAAACATAAAAGATATTTACTCAAATGAGATTTTCCTACCACAGATAAGTAAAAAGTTAGAAAATACAATAGAGCAGACTATAAAAGCTTTAAAAGGAGAGAACAGATGAGATTTATATTAATTATCTTTTCAGTTTTATCTATTTTTTTGGTCTCCTTTTCTAGACCTGTAATAGTTTCTTCTATCAAACCTATTAGCGACATAGTAAAAGCGGTAGGAGGAGACAAAGTAGAAGCTCATTATGTTATACCTCCACAGGCATCTGTTCATTTTTATGAATACAAGATAAGTGATATAAAGTTAATCTACGAAGCTGACCTATTTTTGTACATAGGAGTCGGAGAACCCAACTTAGAAAAAATCACAAGAACAAAAGCCAAAGGAGAAGTAATAAAACTGATAAACTTAAAAGACCTAAATCTCATATATAAGTTTGAGTTTGAACATAACCACTCAAACGAAGAAAACCATAAAAATCCTCACCCAGCGATATGGTTAGACCCAATAAATGCAAAAATCATAGCAAAACATATCCTCTCTAAACTAAGAGACCTAGACCCAGAGAATATGTACTACTATCAGACTAACTTTGAAAAATTCTCTAAAGAGGTAGATACAGTTCTAAAATACGGTACAAACAAATTCTCTACTTTAAGAAATAGATACTTCATATCCTATCACTACACTTGGCCTTATTTTACTAAGAGATTTGGATTGATATATCTAGATGTTATAGAGCTTGGACATGGAAGAGAGCCTACCGCAAAACATATACTCAACATAATAAAACAGATAAACAGATTTAAAATAAAAGCTATATTTGCATCTGTCCAATTCTACAACAAAAAATATACAGACCTTATAATCCGTTCCACCAATGTAAAAGTAGTTTTGTTAGACCCTTTTGGGATAGATAAGACATACATACAGATGATAAAGTACAACATAGACAAAATATATGATAACTTAGAGTAATGGACAGGGAAAAAGCGGTAAAACAGGCAAAAAAGATAGTAATAAAAATAGGTTCGCAACTCCTCGAAAAAAGCGGAGATATAGATACAGAATTTATAGAAAATCTATCTTCACAGGTAAAAACATTAAAAGAAAAAGATATAGAAGTCCTAGTAGTATCATCTGGAGCTATTTTAGCAGGGATAAAAAAGCTGAACCTAACAAGAAAACCCCAAACTATATCAGAAAAGCAGGCTGTATCAGCGGTAGGTCAGGCATTTTTGATGCAGATTTACGATAAAATTTTCTCTAAAAAAGGTATGAACATAGGACAGATTCTCTTAACTTTAGAAGGTTTAAGAGATAGAAAGAGGTACAACTATGCAAGACAGACCTTGGAAAAACTCCTCGAATTTGATGTAGTTCCGATAATAAACGAAAATGATACAGTAGCAGTAGAGGAGATAGTATTTGGAGATAATGATTTTCTAGCCGCACATGTAAGCACCTTGGTAAAAGCTGACCTATTAATCATACTTTCAACAGCTGGAGGAGTCTATACAGGAGACCCTCTAAAAGAAAAAGTTCAGCTTATAAAAGAGATAAAAGATATAGAAAAAAGTCTAAAATTTGCAAAAGCCACAAAATCAAGATATGGAAGTGGGGGAATGAGGAGCAAACTAGAGGCGGCAAAAATAGCCGTATCTCAAGGGATTCCAGTAATCATAGCTCCAAAAAAAGAAAACATACTAGAAAAAATCCTACTACAAGAAGAGCCTATCGGTACATACATATACCCTCATACCAAAAAGAAGGTTAGTAGCAAAAAAAGATGGCTAGCATCTTTGTCTTACCCAAAAGGAAGAATCATAGTAGATAAAGGCGCCCAAGAAGCTCTAAAAGAGGGGAAAAGTCTCCTACCTGCTGGTATCAAAAGCGTTGAAGGTATATTCTCAAAGAAAGATGTAGTAGCTGTGTTAAATGAAGAAGAAGAGATGATAGGAAAGGGTATAGTAAATTATTCTTACAAAGAGCTAAAGAAGATAGCAGGAAAGAAAACAAAAGAGATAGAAAAGATACTAAAGAAAAAACCAAAAGAAGTCATACATACAGATGATATGGTGATTTTTTCCTGAAACGGAGAGGGAGGGATTCGAACCCTCGGAGCAGGGAGACCTGCTCAACGCCTTAGCAGGGCGCCGCCTTCGGCCGCTCGGCCACCTCTCCAAAGACATTGACAATATTATATATGGTTTTATATAAATTTCAAATTAACAAAAAGAGGAAAGCGATGAAAGGACTATTTGTAACTTTTGAAGGTATAGAAGGTGCAGGAAAATCAACCCAAGCCAAAGAGCTATATAACTATCTAAAAGAACAAAACCCAAAAGTAGCTCTAACTAGAGAACCGGGGGGAACTGACACAGGAAAGAAAATAAGGGAGATTCTTCTTACTCCAACCGAAGAAGTTTTCCCCTCTCTTGCAGAGCTTTTTCTGTACGAAGCTGATAGGGTTTTACATGTAGAAAACAAGATAAAACCACTTTTAGAAAAAGGATATATAGTGATTTCAGACAGATATATAGATTCTACCCTTGCATATCAAGGATACGCACGAAATATAGATAAAGAAGTAGTAAAATACCTAAACAAACTAGCCACTGACAATCTGACTCCAGACATCACTTTTTTGATAGACATACCTGTAGAGGAAGGATTAAAAAGGATAAGAGAAGAGAGAGGTTTTGACAGGATAGAACAGGAAGATATTGATTTTCATAAAAAACTAAGAGAAGGTTTTCTAAAAATAGCCCAAGAGGAAAAAAATAGAGTAGTAGTGATAGATGGACTAAACTCTCCTCAAGAAATATCTGCAAAAATCATAAAAATCTTTGAGAGTAGATTCAAAGAATACTTGTAAACCTCCCCTTCCCTTAAGAAATCTGTTTTCTATTCCGAAAACATACAAAAGTATCCTTTGTATGAGGAAGTATTTTTGATAAAACATCTTGCTTTTAGCAAAGCTTTAGGTTTAGAGACAAAAAAGGGAAAAAAAGTACCAAAAACTGTATTTGACGATATATTTTTTTCCCATATGAAAAAATTTCAAAACCTTTCAAATAAAAACAAAACACAGAATAAATCAATATATACACCAACAAACTCTCCCAAACAGACAAAAGATAAACTATTAGATAGTTTCTATCCGAAAAAGCTTCCTACAAAATCAAGAACTAACGACCATTCTATTTTAAAAAAAAGACAGAATATTCAAAAAGAGGCAGAGAATTTTCCTGTACCCTTATCTCCGAAAGAGTATTCCAATACAGTAGCTATTCCTTCTGTTCAAAAACACCAACCCAAGACTCCTCCCCTAAAAAAAGATGGGAAAAGATTGATAGATACAAATGTCCAACCTCCAAAAACAGAACATAAAACAGATTTTCCAACATATCCCAAATACAAAAGTCAGATAAAACACCAACTCCAGCTTACAACAGTAAACTCAACACAGAAAAATAAGAATACAAAACCAGTCCAACCTCCAAAACTAACTAAGACCATTCCAAAAGAAACAAACTTATCAGTGTCTTTCCAATTTGAATCTCAAAAAATAACCCCTAAAAAAACTACAAATCCTAAAACAAAAATTGATACAACCTATGCTTTTTACCAAAATATAGATACCCTAAAAAAAGCCTCTAAAGAAACCCAAATATCACATAAACTATCCTTTGGTACAAAGCAGACTCCTTACTATAAAACCAGTTTCGCACAACCTTCCAACAAAACAGATATAGAGCATAACGATAAAAAACGGTTACCTACTATAAAACTGACTGTTTCTCCCAGTGAATACATACCTCAAACTCCCTACAAAACTAGACCTGAAAATCTGCCAAAAGAAAAGATAGACAATTTCAAACATACAAATCCTGTGAACCTTTCATATAAAATAAGCCCTCCTAAACAGAAGTTAAATACCCAAAAGTCATATGAAAAAAACTTTAGTAACTATACCCCTTTAACAGAAGAAAAAGTACATAAAAATGAACCTATAACCTTCTATACGAAAGAAAAAAAAGAAATAAAAGTTCATATCCTCCGCGAAGAGGAAACCAAATCCCTCCAAGGTAGGGAGTCTGTAGAAAAAACTATTCAAACAAAACTTATACTAGATAAAGAAAACAGTCCTTCTTTTCCAAAGCAAAAAAACCAGACAAATACAGATTTTAAAATTATAGAAAACATAGTTATAAAAGATACAAAACACGAAAAAAAGATAGAAAAAAATCAAAAACCCCCTTTGTCCCATACAAAAGCTATGTTCAATTTCGAAAGTACAGCTCTGTTAGAGCGGACAGAGGTTCAAGAGACTTTCCAAAATAGCTCTTTTTCAAATCAAGACACACCTTCAAAACAGTATCTTTCTTATGATGAACAGCTATTTGAAAGAGAAGAGATAACCACAAAAAACAGCTTTGATTTTACATTTTCAGATGATAAGGTTTCTGTAAGAACAATTATGAGAAACAACTATCTAAAACTAGTTTTGAACCCTAACTTTGAACTAAACAATGTGCAGACTCTTATAAAAGATATAGAAAACATTCTTCAAGACAGTGGTTTTTCTAGATTTAATGTAGTCCTAAAAGAAAAACCTAAAAAAGCGTACCATTCGAACAAAACCTACGCATCAAGAGCTATCGATGTTAAGGTATAAAACTCTATTACTATCAGTAATATTACTACTTTTTAACTTGTATGCCCAAGAAGAAAAAAAATTAGATATAGAGTATACTTACAAAAAAGGAATCCAGTACTACAGTTATAACTCATATTACGATGCATTAAGAGAGCTTCAAAAGATACTAAGATTTCCAGACTCTCATTACTACAACAAAACCCTATTTATGCTTAGTAAGGTTTACCTAAAAATAGGGAAAAGAACTGGGATAAAAAAATATCTCTGGTCTTCCTTATACTATCTGAACATATACGCATCAAGAACTAAGAAATATAACTGGGACTACTACATGTTAAAAGGAAACATCTACGAAGCTATAGGGCTGTATGAACGAGCTATATCTGTATACCGAATCGCATCTTCTTATATAAAAAACGACCAACAGATTAAAAGAACTGTAATATCGTTACTTAGGGCTTCTGTAGGTTTTGGAAAGATGGATTTTGTTACTAGGTACATGATACAAGCAGGAACCCAAATCCTAGAAGAAAAAGACAAAAAAGAACTCGAATTTATAAAAGGTATGGTTGAATTTTCAAACAAAAATTACCAAAAAGCGATGAAATCTTTTTTAAAGACATACAGAGAGTTTGAAGTATATCTAATAGACAACCCAGAGTACTACTACATAGTAGCAGAGACAGCCTATAGACTAAAAGATTTTGAATTTGCAAACAAACTCTTTAGGAGAATATCATCAACAGTAAAAGATGCAAAAATCATAAGAAAATCTATCCTTAGAATAGCAGACATCGGTCTTCAAACAGGAGAAAATTCTACAGCGATAACAAACTATTACACCCTTGTACACAAGTATCCTAAGACAGAAGAAGGTATCATAGCAAAGCTAAAACTTATAGGAATTATGGAAAAAGACCCAAAAACAAAAGCTAGAATCTTAGCTTTTGCAAAAGAAGAATTCAAAGAGCCTATAAAATTCATAGCACAAAACTTAGTAAACTATAGAACAGGTTATATAGGTAAATTTGCTCTAGCAAATCTAGGTCAGATAGTCTTTGAATCAGATTCAAAAAAGCTCCTAAAAAGACTACAGTGGGAAATATCTCTACTTTATCCACCAAAATTAGAGTTTGAACATATAGAATACTTACGTTTTATGTGGAAAGGAGAAATAGCAAAACTATCACCAGAAAAAACCTGCTCTGTTTACCTAGTAAACCCTAAATTCTTCCAGATTTCAATGGACAAAGAAACATTATTAAAAATAGCAAAAGACCTAAAAAAATGTAAAAAATACACAGAAAAAATCCAGTTACTAAAATTTATGCTTATAAAATGGGACGAAGACAACATAAGATTAGAACTAGCCCAAGGATACTACGAAAACCAAGAATACCATCAGTCCCTAAAAATACTAAATACAGTAAAAACGAAAGACTGTAGATACGCAACCCTCTACGGAAAAAACTTTATCCAGCTAAATCTAGACCTATCACCAGTAGTGTCCAAAATAGAGAAATTATGTCCAAAAAACAACTTAGAAGCCTATGCTATAAAATACATACATCTCTTACACACCAATACAGAAGAGCCTCTAAGATTTGCAGAAAAATATGCAAACCCTTTAGGAAAACAGTACAACCAAAACGAAACGATAACCTACTTTATAAACAAATTACTTACAAAGCTAGACCTTTTTGAAAGGTATAACCAGTTATACACCCTGTCCAAAAAACTCTATACTCATTCAAAAGACCTTTGTCATATAGGAAGCATGCTGATAATAGCATCTATCAGAACACAAAAAACTGAAGAAATAGAAAATTTGTCCGAAAAAATAGACGACTGTAAAAATAGCTGGGCAGAAGTAGCAAAACACCTGTATGAATCGTACCAGATAACAAGGAGGCTAAAAAGATGAGTGATATGTGGAGCATAACAGATAACATATCCCAAAAGGCATCATACTTCTTAGAAAGAACAAAAATAATCCAAGGTAACATAGCAAACATAGATACACCATTTTACAAACCAAAAGACCTAGTTTTTGAAAAACATCTTATCGAATTTGTACAGATGAAAACAAAACACCCAAAACATATAAACCCCTCCTTAGAAGAGAAAGTAGACTTTAAAATAGTAGAAAAAGGAAAATACTCTGGGTACGATGCAAACCAAGTAAACATAGAAGAAGAGCTAGCAAAACTTGCAGAAAGCTCAATCATGTACAAATCCCTAGTGGAAACGATGAAAAAAGAGCTGACAAAACTAAAAATAAGCATAACAGGAAGGTAGGAGGCAAATTATGATATTCAAAGGTCTAGAAGTATCAATAACAGGAATGAAAGCCCAAAAGGTAAGGATAGACTTAACTTCTAGTAACCTTGCAAATGTAAACTCAACAAGAGCAGAAAACGGTGAGCCATACAGAAGAAGAGTTCCTGTCTTCCAAGCAGTATTAGACCAGCAAACAAACCTAATAAAAGTCAAAGTAGCAAAAGTCGTCAAAGACCCTACACCATTCAAAATGAGGTACGACCCAAAACACCCAGATGCAGACCAAAATGGTTATGTTAGATTACCAAATGTAGACCCAATAAAAGAGATGGTAGACATGATGTCAGCCATCAGAAGTTACGAAGCAAATATAACAGCATTTAACACCCATAAAGACATGCTCCTAAAATCATTAGAGATACTAAGAGTATAAACAGGAGGAAGAAGATGAAAATAGAAAATATAGACCTTTTAAAAATAACAGTAGAACCCTCCCAAAAACCTAAAACAGAAGAAAAATTCTCTCATATATTAAAAGAATTTATCGCACAGATAAACAACGACCAGCTAAAAGCAAAAGAAGCAGAGCAGAAGATAATAAAAGGAGAGGTAAACAACCTAGAAGAGCTGATGTACACAATCCAAAAATCAGAAATATCTCTTAGACTTATAACAGAAATAAGAAACAAAGCTCTAGAATCCTACCAAGAGATATTCAGAATGCAAGTATAACTGGAGCTGACAGTTGGCAGAAGAAAAAAAGCTAGACATAGATACCCTAATAAAAAAAGCTAAACAACATGTAAACGCAAAAAATATAGCTCTCCTAGTTACAGCTCTAACGATTATAGCCATAGTTGGGACAATAATCCTGAAAAATGCCACAAAAGACGATTTTGCGGTACTATACACAGGACTAAGCCCTGACGATGCAGGTCAGATATTAACAGTATTACAAGAAGAAAACATACCATACAAAGTAGAAGGAAATGGAACAATAATCCTAGTCCCAAAAGACAAAGTCTACGACATAAGGCTAAAGCTAGCTTCAAAAGGAATCCCATCAGGGAAATCAGTAGGATTTGAGATATTTGAAGAACCAAAAATGGGAACTACCCAGTTTCAAGAGCAGATAAATTACCTAAGAGCAGTAGAAGGAGAACTAGAAAGAACCATAAAGCAGATAGACGCAATAATGGACGCCAAAGTAAACATAGCTCTACCCAAAGAATCTATATTTATACGAGAAGAAGACGAGCCAAAAGCATCAGTTCTTATAAAACTGTATCCCGGAAAAGACCTATCAAAAGAGCAAGTAAAAGCCATAATATTTTTAGTGTCAAATGCGGTACCAAAACTAAAACCTGAAAATGTATCAGTTATAGATAACAGAGGAAGAGTACTATCAGACCTTATCGAAAATGAAGACACCCAGATAGCAAGTGACAAAAATCTCCAGATAAAGAAAAAGCTAGAAAAACAGATAGAAAAAAGCGTATACTCCTTATTAGCAAAGGCACTAGGAGCAAATAAAGTAGTAGTAAAAGCCACAGTAGACCTAGAAACAGGTAGACAGCTACAGCAAGACGAAATATACGACCCAGATAGAACAGCAGTAGTAAGTGAAAGAAAAATCCAAGAAAAAGAAATATCATACAGAGAAAACCAAGCAGGAGTTCCCGGAACAACAACAAATGTTCCACCAGTTCTAGACTTAACTGGAAACGCAAACATAAGAACCCAAAAGGAAAGAAAAGACCAGACCAAAAATTATGACGTAACAAAATCAACAATAAAAACAGAAAAACAGATATTCAAAATAAAAAGAATAAGCGTAGGAGTACTTATAGACGGAAAATACATAGAAGAAAAAGATGAAAAAGGAAACCCAATCAAAAAATTCGTACCAAGGTCTCAAGAAGAGATAAAACTATACGAAGAGCTAGTAAAAAGTGCAATAGGTTTTAATCCAGAAAGAGGAGACCAAGTAAAAGTAGCTAGTATCCCATTTGAAGCCCCGCCCCCTATAAAATTTGAAGAAAAAAAGTTAACCACAAAAGATATAGCTCTATTAGGAACTGTAGGCTTTTTGATACTAACAATAATAGTTCTCCTGTTAATCTTTCTAGTAAAATCGAAAAAGAAAAAAGAACAGCAATCAGAACAAATCTCTGTATCAGCAGGAGCAGAAGGGCTAGCAAGTATAGCCGCCTTACACAAATCAGAAGAAGCATTTGAGCTAGAAAACGAGCCTATATATAGAAAAATACTAGAAATCGCCGAAAAAAATCCTGAACTTATAGCCGACCTTATATCAAAATGGCTCAAAGAGGAAGGAAAATAATGCTAGAGCTAGAAGATTTTAACAATATTTTCTCACTAAGAGAAAAAGCAGAAAAAGAAGAAACCAAAGAACAGCTAGAAAAAAGATATATAGAAGAAATACAAAAACTAAAAAAAGAGTACGAAGAAAATATAAAAATCCAAACTGAAAAAGCCTATGAAAAGGGGCTACAAGAAGGCTACACCCAAGCAGAAACAAAACTAAAAAAAGAGTACCAAAACCAACTACAAAGCATACTCAAAGAAAAAGAAAAAAAGATAGACAACACCTTATCCCAACTAAAAGAAATAGAAAAACAGATAAACGAAAAATACAAAAAATATATCGACAACATCAGAGAAATACTGATAGACAGTTTATCAGAAATACTCCAGCTCTTATACATAGACACAAAAAATCACAATCAGATAACCAAAGCGATAGAAACGATACTCCTAGAATTTAAAGAGCAAGAAAAAATCCAGATATACGTAAGTGAAGCCCTATATCAAACACTGAAAGACACATTTAACAATCTTCAAAAAAATCCCCAACTAGAGAACTACGACTTTATCATCGACTTTGGAGAATTCCAGATAGAAAACAAACTAAAAGAGAAACTAAAAATAATAAAAGATGAAATTAAAAGAGAGATTAAAAAACTTACCTAGATACAGAGTTATAGGAAAAGTGTCAGGAGTTACAGGACCAGTAATAGAAGCTATCCTACCAAAAGTCTCTATAGGAGACTCTTGTACATTAGAAAATGGACTAGAAACAGAAGTAGTAGGATTTAAAAACGGAAAAACCCTTCTTATGGCTTTTGACGACACAAAAGGAATAAAAGTAGGAAGCAAAGTATACGCCAACCTTCACCCAGTAACAATAGGAGTAGGAAAAGACCTCCTTGGAACAGTGATAGACCCATTTGGAAACCCCCTAAATAAACCAAAGATAGAATATGAAAACTGTTTCTATCTAAAAAACGACTTTATAAATCCATTCACAAGAGAAAGAATAAAACAGCCATTAGACATAGGGATAAGGAGTATAAATTCCCTTTTAACAATAGGAAAAGGTCAAAGGATAGGGATATTTGCAGGAGCAGGAGTAGGAAAAAGCACCCTTTTAGGAATGATAGCCAGATATACAGAAGCAGACATAAACGTTATAGCCTTAATAGGAGAAAGAGGAAGAGAAGTAAAAGAATTCATAGAAGACAATTTATCCGAAGAAGGGCTAAAAAAGTCCGTCGTTATAACAGCAACATCAGAACAAACACCCCTATCAAAAATAAGAGCCGCCTTTGCGGCAACAGCTATAGCCAACTACTTCTCCAACCAAGGGAAAAACGTTCTATTTCTATTAGACTCAATAACAAGACTTGCAATGGCACAAAGAGAAATAGGACTAGCTATAGGAGAACCTCCAACAACAAAAGGATATACCCCTTCAGTTTTTTCCTTGCTACCAAAAATCATTGAACAAGCAGGAAACTTTAAAAATAGAGGAAGTATCACAGGAATATACACAGTCCTAGTAGAAGGAGATGACATACATTCTGACCCAATAGGAGATGCATCACTAGGATTCTTAGATGGGCATATAGTACTCTCTAGAGAAATGGCAAACAAAAGGATATATCCAGCAGTAGACATACAAAAAAGTGTAAGCAGATTGTCAGACCAACTAGTAGATGAAGAGATACAAAAATATCAAACCCTATTTATTGAACTTCTATCCACATACAAAGAAGCAGAAGAGATGATAAACCTTGGACTGTACAAAAGAGGAACATCTCCCAAAATAGACCTCTCCATAGAAATGTATCCAAAAATAGAAAAATTTTTAAAACAGACGGTAAATCAATCTGTAAACATACAAACTAGTTTCTCTCAACTAAAATCCCTTATTGACGAAATAAAAAAGGAAGGAGGTGAAAAATATGGAATTAGCTGGGATTAATCAAGAAAAAACCACCAAAATTGTAGACGCGAATTACGACAACTCCAAAATGGACAAAGATGAATTTTTAAAAGTATTACTAGCAGATATAAAATGGCAAAACCCGATGGACGTAAACGATATAAACGACTTTATAAATAACAGTGTAAAACTAAGAGAAATAGAGATACTAAACAGCTTTGAAGATACGATAAACACCCTAAGAGAGCTAAACGGTTCAAACTCCCTACTAATGGCATCTAACCTAATAGGGAAAAAAATAATATACGAAGGCAATCAGACCTACATAGAAAATGGGAAAGGTCAGATAACCTTTCAGCTAGAAGACTTTGCAGAAAAAGTAAAAGTATCCATAGTAGATAAAAACGGAAATCTTGTAGAAGAGAAGAAATTCGAATTCTTAAACGCTGGAGAGAATTACTCCCTAGAAATCGACAATCCACAACTAGAAGATGGATATTACACAGTTTATATAGACGCTTACAAAGGCAAAGAAAAAATCGATACAAAAACCATATCTACCGCATATGTAGAAGGAGCTTTGAAAGAAGACAACCAGATAAAAGTTATATTCTCTGGTATTTCTATACCTATAGATAAGATAAAACAGATAGGAGGTTAAAACCATGATACAGTCTTTTTATACAGGAAGCTCTGGACTAGGTGCCAACAAGGAATGGCTTTCAGTAATCTCTGATAACATCTCCAATGTAAATACAATCGGATTCAAAGGAGAGAGAGTAAACTTTGAAGACCTTATAGCAAGCTCAATAACTTCATTCAACAATAATGTTCCCAAAAATTCTGAAATAGGTGGAGGAGCATTTGCAACAAGTACAACAAAAGATTTCGCTCAAGGCGCTCTTATGAATACAAATAGTGCAACAGACCTAGCTCTAGACGGAGAAGGGTTCTTTATGGTAAGAGACAGTCAAGGACTCACATACTACACAAGAGCAGGACAGTTTAGAAAAGATGCAGAAGGTAGACTGATAAACACAGGAGGACTAAAACTTCTAGGTTGGGCATTAGACCAAAGTGGAAACATAGCTGGAGCATTAAACGAAATTAAAATCCCTAACGACATGTCCCCAAAAGTAACCACAAAACTAAGCTTTAAAGAGCCTACAAACCTAGATGCAAATTCACAGATAATAACCGACCCATTTGACACAGGAGACGCAAGAACTTACAGTTATGTAAACTCATTAACAATATACGACTCCCTAGGAGTATCCCATGAAGCCCAATTTTATTTTGTACATTCAGATTCAAACCAGTGGAAAGTATTTGGACTGTTAGATGATGAGCCTATCCAGTTTACTATCCCCGGAGACACAAACACTTATAACGCCTTAGTTGTAGAATTTAACGGAGTTGGACAGATAAACTCTGTCAAAGGTTTTGGTATAAATACTGACCAAACATTGGCAGGAGAGACAGACACAGGAGACCTAGGAACGATAACCCTATCAAATACACCTATACTTGCAGGTTCTTTAGTAATCACAGAGTACAACGATGGTACAACTAACATACCAGTAAACTGGATAGACGATGGACATGGAAACATAATAGACCTAAATAATGAAAACAGAGTTATAGGAAGCATCAGTTACGACGACGGAAAGATAATTATAAATCAGTTCGCCGGGAGTGGAGCGAACGAGTCCCTAGTAACTGGAAGTTACAAAACCTATGATACAACAGTATCAACAAATACCGCCCAACCAGAAGACATACAGATAGTAGCTATCCCAACAAACAATCCAAACTCTATGACCTTAAACACAGGAGGAAACCCTATAGCGTTTTCCATGGATTTTGCTAGTATAAAACAGTTAGATTCAGAATTTATCTTCTATGCACAACAAGATGGATATGCAAAAGGAGACCTACTGTCTACATCGATAAGTGAAGATGGTACAGTTAGGGGCGTATACTCTAATGGGCAAGTTAGAGATTTAGCAAGAATAGCGGTAGCAACATTCAACGATAAAGAGATGCTAGTCAGGAAAGGAAACAACCTATACCTTCCAAACAGTCAAACCTTTACACCTATAATCGTTCCCGGTGGAGTAATATCAAAAGTAAGAAGCGGATTTTTAGAACTCTCTAATGTAGATATATCAAAAGAGTTTATAAATCTTATAACAGCCCAAAGAGCGTACCAAGCTAATGCTAGGACTATAACCACTTCAGACCAAGTACTACAAGAAACAATGAACCTAAAGAGGTAAAAAAATAGATGGCTGAAGAAAACCAAAATGTAGAGCAAGAAGAAAAGAAAGGAGGAGGAAAGAAGAAATTTTTCATACTCTTCCTTCTCCTACTCGTACTAGGTGGAGCTGGTTCTGCAGTAGCCTACAAATTTTTATTCCTCAACAAAGAAAATAAAGAAGAAGATAAAGCAGAAAAGATAGTAGAAGAAATAAAAAATATAGAAGAAGTGGGAATCCAATACGATTTAGGTTCATTTATCGTAAATCTTGCTGATAAAGATGCAGACAGATACCTAAAAATAGCTATAGTCTTAGAGATACAAGATGAAAAAGTAAAAATGGAAGTAGAAAAGAGACTCCCTCAAATCAAAGATGTCATAACTACCCTTTTATTTACAAAAACATCAGCAGACCTAAAAAGTCCAGAAGGTTTAGAGAGACTAAAAGAAGAAATATTAAAGAGAGTAAATGCAATCCTCCCAATAGGAGGAGTAAAAAATGTGTATTTCACAGAATTTGTAATACAGACGGCGTGATGGATAAACAAACAGCTAAAGTAGACCAGCTAAAATTCTTAGAAGATATAGAGCTAAAAGTGTCTGTATCAGTTGGGACGGTACAAAAACTCTTTGGAGAAATACTAAAAATGAAAGAAGGAGATGTAATCCAGTTAGACAAACATACAGAAGATTATCTAGACATACATATCAATGGAAAAACATTTGCCATTGGTGAAATGATGATAGTAAATGAAAAATACAGCGTAAGGATAATAGACCTTGCTTGAATATCAAGATACCCTAAGGCTCATCTCCTCTTTCGTCATAGTCCTGTTTTTTATATACGCAGGATTTTATCTACTAAAGAGATACCATAGAAAATTACCGATACATACAGGTAAAAAACTCAAAATAGAAGAGATACAGTACATAGGGAAAGACAAAACTTTAGTTTTAGCCAAAATCGGACGAAAAAACTATCTAATAGCATTTTCGAGTAACTCTATACAAAAAATAGACCAGTGGAATGAAAAAGATGAAAAACAAGATAGTCATCACGAATTTGGTACTACTAACAGCAGTATATCCCGCTGTAGCAGAACAAACACAAGAAATCTTAAACCAGTTAAACAACCTTGATATAACCCTAAAAATCCTATTTTTAATCACTATACTAAGTATAGCTCCAGCCCTTTTAATAACCATCACATCATTTACTAGAATAGTTATAATCCTTTCATTACTTAGACATGCGTTAGGGATTCCCCAAACCCCTCCAAACCAAGTTATAATAGCTCTGTCTTTATTTCTCACTTTTTTTATAATGAAACCTGTCTTCGATGATATAAACCAAAACGCCTTACAGCCTTACCTAAAAAAAGAGATAGGAGATTTGGAAGCATTAGAAAAAGCAAAAACACCAATAAAAAAATTTATGCTGACAAATACTAGAAAAGAAGACCTAAAACTATTCATAGATTTGGCAGAAGAAAAACCAAAAAGTCCAGAAGAAGTCAGTATGACAGCTTTAATACCAGCTTTTATGATAAGTGAAATAAAAACAGCCTTTGAGATAGTGTTTGTTATCTTTTTACCATTTTTGATAATAGACCTGCTTATAGCCAGCATACTTATGTCTATGGGAATGATGATGATACCCCCTATGCTTATCTCCCTCCCATTTAAGCTAGTCTTATTTATCATGGCTGATGGGTGGGAGCTTTTAACAAAGGCATTAGTAGAGAGTTATAGATGAGTGTAGACATGGCTATAACCCTAATACAAGAAATGCTGTGGGTAGCACTCAAAGTAGGAACGCCAGTAATTGCTACCGCATTTATCGTAGGACTTTTGATAAGCATATTCCAAGCCGCAACCCAGATACATGAAATGACGTTAACCTTTATACCAAAGATAGTTGCTACCATACTAGCTATGATATTTTTTGGTACTTGGATGTTTATTGAATTAGTTGATTACACCAAACATGTATTTGAGCTGATAGTACAGATGATAAGATGACCCCTTTAATCACTCCAGAACAAGCTTTAGGTATAGGATTTGTATTTACAAGAGTTATAGGCATATTCTTGAGCTTCCCACTACTAAATACATCTATGATACCTTTGAACATTCGAGTTCTATTTTTAGTTTCATTATCCTTCTATATCTCCTCTATCCTAGACATAAAAATATCTGTAGAAGACCTGATAGTAGTAGAAATACTACTAAATATACTAAAAGAATTGCTTGTAGGGTTTTTACTTGGGATAATTGTAACCATATTTATATCTGCCTTTTCTTATGCGGCAGAACTCATAAGCTACTTTATGGGTTTAACCATAGTGAATACTTTCGACCCAACCTTTGGACAGATAGCTGTACTAGATAGACTGTTTATACTTATATTCTACCTACTATTTTTTATCACAGGGGTATATCAAATATTTCTAGCAGGAGTAGTAGCAAGTTTTGAAATATTTCCGGTATATGCTTTTAGCTTGAATACTGGCGTGTTCCAGTACATCTTAGAAAAGAGTACCCAGATATTTGTACTAGGTTTTAAACTTGCCTTTCCTTTTATCCTCGTCTTGTTTATAACCAATGTAGTTTTAGCTTTGATAAATAGACTGATTCCTCAAATCATGGTATTTATCGTAGGTTTACCTCTTCAGATATTTTTAGGGCTTATCTCCTTAGCTATTGGAACAGCAACAATAATATATTTTGCTGTAAATATACTAGACCAAACAGGAAGCTCCTTTGTCCAGATAATAAAGCATATAGGAAAATAACATGGCAAAAGACCCAAGCAAGACAGAAAAAGCTACGCCTCGGCGTAGGCAGAAGGCAAAAGAAGAAGGTCAGGTAGCAAAAAGTCAAGATATACCAATATCTGCATCTTTGATAGTGATGTTTTTTCTCTTTCTCGCCTATATACCCTTTGCATATTCCTATCTCCTGAATTTATACAGATATATATTCTCAAATCCAGACTATCTAATCCCTACAGTGAACTCCTCTCTAATCATGCTTGGGGTTAAAACGATAGCCGTTTTGCTACTTCCAGTATTTTTAACCTTTTTGATTGTCGGGATAGTATCAAATATAGCTCAATTTGGGCTTATCTTTTCTATAAAAGCATTAAAACCGAAACTAGACAGGATAAATCCTATATCTGGTATCATGAGACTGCTCTCATTAAAAACCATCTTTGAGCTATTTAGAAATGTACTAAAACTTATCGTAGCAACAGCTATCTCTTACTTTATTCTAAGTTACCTGTTCAACGATATTATTAGATTCGTAAATCTCCCGATAAGTCACCAAATTTACATAATGGTTAAATACACATTGATACTTATCCTTGCTTTTTCTCTTTTGTCTGTACCTATAGCCGTCATAGACTTCATATACAGAAAATTTGAATACGAAGAAAACATAAAAATGACAAAACAAGAGGTAAAAGAAGAGAGAAAAATGTATGAAGGAAATCCACAGATAAAAGCCGCAATAAGAAAAAAACAAAGAGAGCTATCTATGCTTAGAATGATGGCAGAGGTAGCAAAAGCAGATGTAGTAATAACAAATCCCAATCACTACGCAGTAGCTCTAAAATATGAAAAAGGAAAGATGCAGGCTCCAAAAGTTATAGCAAAAGGAGTAGACAATATAGCTCTTAAAATAAAAGAAAAAGCAAAAGAAAACAAAGTCCCAGTATTTCAAGACCCACCCCTTGCCCGTTCACTATACAAGAGCTGTGAGATAGGAGATTATATACCAGAAAATCTATATACAGCGGTGGCAAAAATCCTAGCTAGGATTTATAAAGAGAAAGGATTAAAACTGTAAAAACAGAATCTAGGAAATAGAAACCCTTTTAACCGGTTTAGGAATCACCAAAGCTTGAACTACCATATCTTCCAATGCGCTAAATCCGTGAGGTTCTTCCGGCTGATACTTTATAGTCTCTCCACAATCCAAATCTTCAAAGTTCTCTTCACTACCGTAGAAAAATCTACCCTTTCCTTCCAAAACAGTGATAAGAACCAAAGAGGGAGAAGTGTGCATAGGTATCTTCTGTCCTTGTTTCAAGTAAAAATGGATAAGTAAAAAATCATCAGTTTCTAAAATCCTTTCTGAAAAAGGTCTCTCATCTTTGAATTTTGAAGAATCTAGTATTATTTTCGTAGCCATAGTAAAAATAATTATAAAACAAAAAGGCAGGTTTTTCACCTGCCTACAAACTATTAGTAGGGAGCTCTGTTACTTGGAGGGAACTCTTCTTTAGTTTTGCAGTATTCATCTCCTAATACACAGCACCCTTCCTCAACACCTATCTGCTGTAAGGAGTAATAAAAAGCCCAATAATGGTTGTAACTACCCTGTCTAAGAGCTTCGAAAGCTAATATAATATCTTGATTATCTACCAAGGCAAGTCTCTCATTTAAGTCCTCTACATCTACTACTTCAACGATACACCCTACTTTTAGCGCTTCTATAATGTTAACCTGACCTTGGGCTAACAAATTATCGTATAACTGTTTTACCTCGTCTATGCTGTACTCTCCCGGAGGATAGTCATCTTCCAAATCTCTATCAGGGTCGTAAGGTTGGTCATCTACAGACAGCTGATATTTGTCTAACAGAAGTTCTATAACCTTTTGATGTGTGGTTTCTGACCTTTCTGCTATATTTTTAAAAGTCAGTGCAGTTGGATAGTTACTGTACTCTTCGTACAGAGCGTAGTACAGGTCTTTGGCCATTTTTTCTTCATTCCACATAAATATCAAGGATTCTACCTCGTAAGCAGACAGGTCTTGAACAGGAGCGGTTGTGATGTATGTAAAATTTTGCTGTAGAGCAGAGTCGTAGTAAGGGTCGATTGTAATATCGTTACCATCTCCACCTCCGTCTCCACATGAAAAGAGAAAAACAGAACCTAAAGCTACAGCTGAAAGTGTAAGTAAAGATTTTTTCATCTTTAAACCTCCTAATTATATGTATTTCTAGATAACATATACATATAAAGTTACCTAAGTGTTACCTTGTTGAAATTTGTACTTTTTGCAATAACAATATAAAGGAAAAATAGACCTAAAAAGGAGGTATAGATGAGGCTCATAATCAACGGAGAAGAAAAGGAGTTTGACCAAGAAATGACCATAGAAGAGCTTGTAAAAAAGCTAGGTATTAAAGCTCCAAACTTTGCTGTAGCCGTTGGAATGGACGTCATTCCAAAGAGTGAGTACAGCTCTTTTAGATTAAAAGACGGAGACAAAGTAGAAATTGTACACTTTGTTGGGGGAGGATAAAAGATAGATGACTAGATGGATAAGGTCTATAAAGAAGATGAAAAGTATTATAAAAAACTATAAAGACAGTAAAAAAAGTATAGGATTCGTCCCAACTATGGGTTACCTACACGAAGGGCATATATCCTTGATTAGATGTGCAAAAAAAGAGAACGATATTGTGATAGTTAGCGTTTTTGTGAATCCTATCCAGTTTGGTAAAAATGAAGATTTAGACAGATACCCAAGGAACATAAAAAAAGACATTCAACTATGTGAAAAAGAAAAGGTGGATATACTTTTTAATCCACTGTACAAAGAGATGTATCCAAAAGGTTTTAAAACATACATAGTGGTAGAAGACCTTACTTCTACCTTATGTGGCAGATATAGACCTAACCATTTCAAAGGTGTTACCACTGTAGTAGCAAAACTGTTTAACATTGTTAAACCAGATAGAGCATACTTTGGTAAAAAAGATTATCAACAATTAGTAGTGATTAAACAGATGGTTCAAGACCTAAACATGGATACCCAAGTAATAGGGTGTCCCATAATAAGAGAAAAAGATGGCGTTGCTATGTCTTCACGGAATAAATATCTCTCAAAAGAAGAGAGAACATCTGCATCTGCGTTAAACAAAGCCCTTTTATTAGCTAAAAATCTATTTATCAAAGGACAGACAGACCCACAAGTCTTAAAAAAAGAGATACAATCTCTTATTATGAGATACCCAAAAATAAAAGAGATTCAATACATAGAGATTGTAAATCCAAAAACATTAAAACCAGTAAAAACAGTAAAAAAGGGAGACATTATAGCCTTAGCTGTTTTTGTTGGAGAAACGAGACTCATAGACAATATAGAGCTATAGCCAAGTCCATTCCCCGGCTCTTTTACATTGTGGGCATCGTATATCATAATCATTAAAAATAGAAGCGACTTTTCTCCTTTTTTCTCCAAAAGAGCTACAGCTAGAGCATTCTACAGCTATCAAGGAAGCGACTTTTTCACCAGCATACAGAATAATTTGGTTATTCTGGGTTAGTTGGTAACCACAGCTAGAGCATTTTACTATATACATTAAAAAGACCCCTAATAGTGTTTATATAACTATTCGGAATCAATCTCTTACTTTATTAAATATTTCATCAGCATGAAAAGAGCTTCTAACTAACGTACCGCTGTAGACTTCTTTGAACCCTTTTTCGTATCCTACCTTTTCATACTCTTTAAACTCCTCTGTGGACACGTATCTCTTTACAGGTATATGATTTTTAGATGGTTGCAAGTATTGACCTACAGTAAAAATATCACAGCCAACCTTTGCCAAATCGTCCATAACATTGAATACTTCTTGCTTTGTTTCTCCTAACCCTACCATAATTCCAGATTTAGAATATATACTACTGTCTATCTCCTTAATCCATTTTATTATCTGTATAGAACGCTGATAATTCCCTCTATGCCTTATCTCTCCATAAAGAGAAGGAACTGTTTCTATATTGTGATTCACCACAGTTGGTTTAGCTTCGACCACCATTTTTAACGCTTCAAAGTCACCTTGAAAATCTGGAATCAGAACTTCTATCTTACAGCTAGGGTAGTTTTCTCTTATAGCTTGTATCACTTTTACAAAATGAGAAGCTCCTCCATCGTGCAAGTCATCTCTATTTACAGATGTTATAACAACGTAGTTAAGCCCTAGTTCTTTAACAGCGGTAGCTATATGTAAAGGTTCTTTAGGGTCTGGAGGTTTAGGTTTTCCGTGGGAAACATCACAGTAAGGACAAGCTCTAGTACACCTATCCCCAAGTATCATAAAAGTGGCTGTTCTTCTTGAGAAACAGTCTCCAATATTAGGACAAGAAGCCTCCTCACAAACAGTATGTAAATTTAGCTTTCTAAGAGTCTTTTTAAGCTCAAAAACTTCTGGAGAGAGAGGAGATTTTACCTTTGGTTTCATTTTATACCTCACTGATTTCTGAATAAAATCATAATAAATTTTGTTTTTTATTAATTATAATGATTAAAAATGCTTTCGAGGTGAGAAAAATGCCAATATTGGAAACAGATGACGAAATTAAAAATGTTCTAAAAAAGAGCAAAACAGTAGCAGTTGTAGGAATATCTCCAGACCCTTCAAGACCTAGTCATTTTGTATCTGAAGTGATAAAAGATTACGGCTTTAAAGTCTATTTTGTAAATCCAAAATATGCAGGACAAGAGATATTAGGAGAGAAAGTATATGCTTCCTTGAAAGATATACCTGATGAGATAGATATTGTAGATGTGTTTAGAAGACCTGCTGATGTCGTGTTTACCGCAGAGGAGGCAAAGGAAAAAGGTTTTAAGACTTTCTGGTTTCAACCGGGTACAGTAAACGAAGAGGTGGCATCACAGCTATCTAAAGAAGGATACAATGTAGTAAAAGGTAGATGTATGAAGGTAGAGTGTCAAAGGTTACTATAAATCCAAATCAAAATCTAGGGAGTAATAATGCATATAGATAAAGAAAAAATAGAAAAAGCTATAAGACTCTTTTTAGAAGGTATAGGAGAAGACCCAGACAGAGAAGGGCTAAAAGACACTCCAAAGAGAGTTTCTAAGATGTGGGAAGAGTTCAAAGCCCACGAAGAGTTTAATATGACTGTATTTGAAGATATTGGAAATTATAACGAGATGGTTGTCGTTAAAGATATTCAGTTCTACAGCCTTTGTGAGCATCACCTTTTACCATTCTTTGGAAAAGCTCATATAGCCTATATCCCAAATGAAAAAGTGTGCGGTCTGTCAAAGCTTGTAAGAATAGTAAATAAATTTGCCTACAGACCCCAAGTCCAAGAGAGACTTACCGCAGAAATCGCTGAATTTTTAGAAAAAGAGTTGAACCCCAAAGGAGTGGCAGTCGTTTTAGAAGCAGAACATTTGTGTTACTCCTCTGACACCCAAATCCTAACTCAAAGAGGTTGGAAGCTATTTAAAGAACTAAAACCAGACGACCAAGTAGCTCAAGTGAATTCCCACACACTCAAAATCAGCTTTACTATACCTGAAGCTTACATAAAGTATCCTTTTAAAGGAATGATGATAAATTTCAAAGGAAAATCTATAGATTTGCTAGTCTCCCCAGACCACAAAACCCTCTTTTCTACACAAGAAAACTACCAAAAAGACCAAAGATGGAATATATCACAAGCTTACAAAATAAAAGAGCTTCCTAATTTGATACTTCCCCAATCTGGATACACCCAATCAGAAGATATTGATTATATAGAGTTAGAAGAGAATATCCCCCATTCATCACTAAAGACCAAAATAAACACAAAAATAAAAGCAGACCTATTTTTCAAATTTTTAGGTATATATCTGTCTACAGGTAAAATACATGCAAAAAAATTAAAAATTTATCTTTCTCAAAAAGATAGTATTTCTACAGTAGAAAAAGTTTTACAGGAATTGCCGTTTGATTACACAAAAAAATTACATCAAGATAAAACGATAGAATACACAATAGATTTTGAGCCTTTGGTAAATTTTGTCAAGGATACAGATATATCCCTTTGGTTGATAAAAGCATCACAAAGACAGAAAAAAATATTCTTGGCTTACCTTTTATTAAAAGCAAAACAAAACAAAGATGAGTACTACTTTGTAAGTAGCTCTAAAAAACTTTTGGACACCATTCAAGCTGTATATGCGACTATAGGGATACCCTCTACCCTATCGAAACACAAGGATAATGAATTTAAATTAACGATAAACACCCAACAGGAAAACTACTCTTTGGTAGAAGAGATAGTAGATGTTCCTTATAACGACTACATATATTCTGTAACTGTACCAGAAGGGTTTTTATTGATAAGGCGTAACGGAAAAATATCTATATCTGGGAACTGTATGTCTATGCGAGGAGTCAAAAATCCTACTAGCTACACAGTGACAAGTAAACTGATAGGAGTTTTTATGGAAAATCAAAAAACTAGGGAAGAGTTCTTAAACCTCATAAACTCCAAATAGATATTGCAGATGGCACAGATTATTGTGTACCATAAATTAGCAAAAAAACTATAAAAGAGACAGCGTTGGTAGGTTTTTTAATCTTTATTTTTATTTTAGTATCGTCTTCCTTAGCACAAGAAGCAGAAAAGAAAGGGTTTATAACCTTTGGTTATTCCCAGTCCCAAGGGAATATAGACGTTGCTACTGCCTCATTAACAGCTAATTATGTTGTCAAGTATCCAACTTACAGACTCTTCTTCGACCTAAAAGTGCTTTACGGAACAGCCCAAGGACAGAAGAATGCAGAGCAGATAGATGGAAAATTAAGGTACGAATTAAGAAGAGGTAGATATTTCCCATTTTGGGATTTGATTTACTATCGTAACCCATTTCAAAACTTTGAACATCGGATAGCTACAGGTCCCGGAATAGGTTACTACATAACAAGAGGAAAAAAGAAATATCTCTCTGTAAGTTACTACCTTTACTATTACTACGATGTGATAAAAGAGCTATCTACCACTATAGAAGATAGAACACTGTTTCACAATATAGAAGAGAGGTTTAGGTACAAATTCACAAGAACATTAACCTTCAAGGAAAAAGGACTGTACAGTGTCTCTGATGAAAATTTCCAAAACTATTACATCAATATAGAACTCAACCTTATCAATAAAATAACAAAAAAGTTAGGACTTCAGATAAGCTACTACATAAACTACCAAAACATACCAAAAGAAGACCAGATTAAAAGACTTGACACCACATTAACAACTTCAATAATGTACAATTTCTAAATGCAGATGTTTAAAACAAAAAAGATTTCAGAAAAAGAGTTGCCCCTCAAAGAAAAAACAGTCTGTACAATCGGTAACTTTGATGGTTTTCATCTAGGTCATCAAAAAATACTAAAAAAACTCAAAGAGATAACCACCCAAAAAAATCTAAAAGCTGTGGTAGTGACCTTTGACCCTCACCCAAAAGAATTTATAAAAAAAACAAAGATATGTACAATAACCAACCTAGAGACAAAGTTGGCATTTTTATCTAAGATGGGCATAGATTACATGCTAGTTATAAAATTTGATAAAAATTTTCACACAAAAAGTCCAAAACAGTTTTTAGAATTCTTAAAAGAAAAGCTAAACTGCGAAGCAGTAGTCGTAGGAGAGGACTGGAAGTTTGGCTATAAAAAATCAGGAGATATAAAAACAGCAAAAGAGCTAGGGAAACACCTAAATATAACAGTGATACCAGTCCCCGCTGAAAAATTATCAAAAGAAAAAATCAGTAGTACCTTTATAAGAAAGCTACTCCAAGAAGGAAAAGTAGACAAAATCAAAGAATACTTAGGAAGAAAATACTGTATATTAGGAAAAGTTGTAAAAGGAGCAGGAAAAGGTCATCAGTTAGGCTACCCTACTATTAACGTAAAACTACCCAAAAGTATGTGCCTAAAAAGAGGAGTGTATGCTGGATATGTTATAATAGATGATAAATTTTATCCAGCAGCAATTAATTTTGGAAGAAGACCCACAATTGATGGGAAAGAAGAATTTTTAGAGATTCACATTATAAGCTCATACGAAAACAACAAAAAGCTGGAGTACATAAAAGTGATATTTGAAAAATTTATCAGAGAAGAGAAAAAATTTTCAGACATAAACCAATTAAAAATGCAGATACAAAAAGACATAGAAAAAATAAAAGAGGTTCTAAGCAAAAATGCGGATATATAAATCCTTGTTAGCTTTATTAACTCTATCCATACTAACAGCATCGGCAAAACAGATAAAAGTTCCAGAAGTTATCTTCCCGATAGAAATTCAAGCCAAAAAATTAGAAACAAAACCTAAATTACAACCTCCAGACAAAATTCAGTACGATGAAAAGATACATATAGTAATCTTCACCAAAAAACTACCTCCATACCCACCTTACGATGTACCACCACCCCTTGGAAGTATGAAGAAACCAAAAACAGTTCTCGGTCTCCCTCTCCACAAAAAATATCTAGCAGATGCTATAGAGCTGTACGACAAGAAAGATTACATCTTCGCAGAAAGTACCCTAAAAAAATTGATAACAAAGTACCCTAATACACCAGAAGCGGCGAGAGGTCTATACTTCCTTGGAATGGTCTATTACCAATTAAAAGATGAAGAAAAAGCTAGAAAATACTTTGAGTTATCTTGTGAGACAAAATACGACCATGAAAACAAAAAAGAAGCCTGTCTTTCAGCAGTTATCCTAAACTTAAGAACAGGAAACTTTTCTAGAGCAGAAAAATATTACAATATGCTAAGAACCCCTGAATATGAGATAGACCTAAAGTTTTGGGAAGCCATAGTAGATATACTAAACAATAGAGAAAAAGAAGCGTTACAAAAACTGCAGAAGATAAACTGTACAGACCTAGAGATAAGAACAGTTCCGTACTGTATCTACACAAAAGCTTATATAAATCTAAACACAGGTAACTATGAAAAATCCCTTGAGTATGCTCTTAAATACCTAGAAGACGTCAAAAGAGAAGAAGAAGAAGCTAGAATTCTAGGCAAAGTAAAGAGCTTTCCTTACAAAAAACATATAATCCTTATAACTGGTTATGACTATCTGAACTTAGGTAAATTAGATGAAGCACAAGAGTATTTTGGACTATTCCTAGCAGAATACGGAACAGCAGATATTCTTGCAAATTATGCCTTGTATGGATTAGGTCTAGTCGCTTTAAAAAAAGAAAAGACAAGAGATGTTTTAAAATATGCTGGCTCTTTGGAAACGAGAGATAAAGAGTTAGCCCAAAATCTATACCTTCAGCTTGCAAACCTCTATGTAGAAAAAAAACAGTTTGAAAAAGCTCTAGTGATACTACACAAAGCTCTAGGTATAGCTCCGGGACTAAAAGACTACATAAAGAAAAAGATAGCTGTAAATGCATACAATTCTGGAAAGTACCAACACGCCCTAAACATCATAAAATCTATAAAAGACCCTCTTTTTAAGCTGTACGGAGGATATGCCGCATATAAACTGAAGAAGTATGACATCGCTGAAAAATTCTTTAAAGAAGCTTTCGAAAAAGGGAACGACCCTATAAAAGTAGAAGCCTTAAAATACCTAGCAGAGATTTACTACTGGTCAAACAAAGACCCTCAATTCTTGGCTGTAGTTAAACTACTAAAGAGATACGAGCCAGAATACGCCTCAAATCTACTTGGTTGGTATTACTTCAAAAAAGAAGACTATAAAAGAGCATACAAATATTTCAAAGACCCATATATGAAGGCTGTTAGTGCTTTTAACGCTGGAATGATAGAAAAAGCTTATGAGATAGTAAAAGACAAAAAAGATAGAAAAAGCCTATTCCTAAAAGCTTATATATATCTAAAACAGAACAAATTAGACGAAAGAAGAGATATTCTAAAACAGTTGGCTCAAGGAGACGATGAGATAGCAGTTCAAGCCGCATATCTATATGCTTATTCCTTCTTTTCTGAAGGGAAATATTGGCAGGCTATTAAAGAATTTAAAAAATTTGTAAAAAAATACAAAAAGCACCCTCTTGCAAGGAAAGCTATTCTAAGAATAGCTGACAGTTACTACAATGTAGGAAAGATAGAAAAGGCGAGAAAGATATACGAACAGTTTCTAAAGAAATTTGCAAACTCACCAGAGGCGGTAGATGCGGCATATCAATTAACTGTATTAGAAATGAAGTCCTCGAGTGGAAATGTAGAAAAACAGATAGAAAACTTTATAAAAAAGTATCCAGATTACCCATTTGTAGACCTTTTAAAACTCCAGTTAGCTGAAATATACATAGAAAAAGGAAAGTTTGACAAAGCAGAAAAGATATATCAAGAATTAATAGAGAAAAATTCAAAAGATAAAGAGTTTGCCCTTTACAAATTAGGATACCTTTACTATAAAAAAGGGGAGATAGAAAAAGCAAAAAGTACTCTACTTAGATATATATCCACCTTCCCTAAAGGTAACTTTGTAATACCTGCAAAAGAACTCCTTGCAAAAATCTATGAGGAAGAAGGAGATATAGATAAAGCGGTAGCATACTATAAACAACTACCAAAAACAGATACTCACATATACAAAATAGCTACTCTCCTATTTAAAGCTGGAAGGTACAAAGAAGCATACGAATATTTCTTGGAGCTTTATAGTAAGTATCCAAAAATGAGAAATGATATTGCCTATTTCCTTGGAAAAATATCTTTTAAACTTGGAGAGTACGATAAAGCTTTAGAGTATCTACAAGAAGCAACTCAAGCTACCGATTATAGACATGCGGCAGAGAGTTACTATCTATTGGCACAGATTCTAAAAAAGAAGGGAGACTTAGAAGGAGCTTTAAACAACTTCTTAAATGTTATATATCTGTACCCAGAAGCAAAAGAGCTTGTTAAAATTGCAAGAATAGAGGCTTCAGACATACTAAGCCAGCAAAACAAGAAATATGAAGCTTCCTGTATGTTAAAACCTCTACTAAATGATGAAAATCAAAAAATAGTAGAAATGGTTTTAGTTAGACTTAAAGATTTACCAAAATGTGTAGATTAAGGAGGGTTCCATGGAGTTTATAGTTTCTGTATTCCAAAAAGGTGGACCAATAATGTACCCACTGCTCATATTGGGTGTACTATCTATAGCTTTAATCGTAGAGAGATTTTATTCCTTGTCTCTAAAGAGGGTTATACCTACTAAAGTTTTAGAGGAGATAGATTTTTATATAAGAGAAAAGAGATTCGCTGAAGCCTTTACAATAGCAAGGAGCAAAAACTCTCTTGCCACAGAAGTAATAGCCGCAATACTAAACGCCTATCTATCTGGAAGAAGGAAGAAAGAAGATTTGATAGCCTTTGCAGAAGAAGCCGCAAAGATAGAAATACCAAAATTAGAAACCCTTGTAAACGCATTAGGAGCTATAGCCGCAATAGCCCCACTATTAGGGTTCTTAGGTACAGTTACAGGAATGATTCAAGTCTTTGAAGCACTTTCTATTGAAGGTCTAGGGAATCCAGATGTATTAGCAAAAGGTATATCTCAAGCTCTTTTAACCACAGCTTTTGGTTTAACGATAGCTATTCCTTCTATTGCGGCTTACTGGTTTTTTAGAAACAAAGTAACCTTTATCGTGGCACAGGTTGAAAATATTGCTATGAACTTGGTCTATGAGCTTGTATCGTTAGAAGAAACTCAAGAGGAAGAAAGAAATGAATCTTAGAAAATATCTCTCTAGAGGAGATTCTTCTTTTGTTATTGATATGACCGCTCTGGTTGACATAGCTTTTATTATTATCCTTTTTTTAGGGATAGTAGCCACATTAGCTCCTGTATCTTCTATCAATGTAGAGTTACCTAAAGCTAGCTTAAAGGCTAAAAAAATAGAACCTATAAAGATAGTCGTAGATAGAGAAGGAAACATATACATAAATAGAAAAAAGATGACAGAAAAAGAGTTACTTAATTATCTAAAACAGAAAAAGGAAAAAACAGTAGTCGTTTTAGCAGATAGAAGGGTAATATATGAAAATGTTGTTAAGGTGATGGACATTGCAAAGAAAGCAGGAGTCGAAGAAATCAATATCGCCACAAGGTCAAGTAGATAAAGAAGAGTTAGTAGCGGTTGGAAAGTTACATAGAACTTTTGGAGTGAAAGGGGATATTCGTTTTGAGCTTTTTCCACCTAAAATGAAACTCCCTGATATTTTTTACCTACAGACCAAAGATGGTGTGTTTATTCCTGTCGAAGTTGAGAACATCTCAATAAAAAAAGGTCTTGTTAGATTCAAAGGATACAATACAAAAGAGAAAGCAAGAGAAATAACAAATAGATTCCTATTTACACATAAGAGCCATCTTCCTCCTTTAGAAAAAAATCAGTATTATGTTTATCAGCTTGTAGGATTAGATGTTTATCAAGGGGATACACATCTTGGTAAGGTTATCCAAGTAGATGATAGATTACCTGATGTTTTGTTAGTCATAGAAAGTCCAGAGAAAAAGACTCTTCATATTCCTTTTATAAATGAGTTTGTAAAAGATGTGGATTTGGAGAAAAAAAGGATAGAACTGTCTCTACCTGAAGGTTGGGAGGAGCTTTAGAATATGGAGCTAAAACCTATATTAAAAATAGGGTCTCTAGATACTTGAGGTACTCTAAGGTCTGGGTCTACCTTGGTAGACACAGGTATAGACATTCCTATGTTAAAGTAAAATTTATGCCCTATAAAATCTATATCAGAATCTATCCTTATTCGTAAATACGGAGTAATATCTATCAAGTTCATATCATCGTTTAGACCTTTGCCGTCAGATATGCTTTCAAAAAGTTTTACATATGAAAGTTTTAATCCTACCCATAACTTATTCTTTCTCATAAAGCCTCTTTGGTAGGCAAGAGAGCTAGAGAATATATCTCCATAATGGATAAGGTCTTTGTCTGGAGGGTCATAGCTACCTGTTGCTGTATAAGAGACAGCTGTAATTACCATGTTTGAGTTTTTGATAAATACAGCTGTGATTCCTCCTCCATAATCTAAAGAACCTGTACCTGTACTTACATCTACTTTATCTATAGTTTTATGCTCTCCTGTAGGAAATTTCATAAAAACAGAAGGAATCAATATTATTGAATTTTTAAACAGGTAGAAAAACCGACTTATATAGACAGCCAAATCCCCAAAACCACTGTTTTGGTATTCTTTGTCTTCTTTTTTTACTTTTCTTACAATGTACGGAAATTTTACGACTATTTTTAGGTTTAATATCTCGTCAGAAGTTATACCTACAGGAATGTAATAGGCGGATACCGTTTTACTTAGATATGCTTGAACTCCATAGAAATACAAAAATTCTGGAGTTTCTTCTTCCTCTAGTTGCTGGTTTTGCTGTGTAAAATCTTGGGTCAACTTTTTGGATTCATTTTCTAACATCTCTTCTATTGTGGATAGTGCTGGAGCATCTATACCTATGTTTGAGCTTTCTACCATGATACTATCTATAATTATTGGACTGTATGTTATTAAGTTTTCTATCAATCCTTGAAAATCTTCAAAATCTTTTATTGGAAAAAAGGGAAGTTGTGTTCTTTCTATGGAGTTTGCACAGCTTATCCACAGAAAAAGAAAGAAAACAGCTGTTTTTGTTTTCAAATTTTTACCTTTTAGGATTTTATTTCTTTTAGTATTTCAAACTGCCTGTTTATAACATAATCGTTTATCTTTTCTTCTGTTAATACGTCTGGAGAATATTTTATTCCTACTCTGTACATACCGTCCATATCCATAATGTATACCACCTCTCCTAACAGCTCTATCTCTGTGTCTCCAGAGGGAAGTTTAAAAGATATTTTAACAGTATCTTTCTCTTCTATGTTATCTATTTTTGATAGATAAACTCCTATACCTCCGATGGATATATCCGAAAGTTTACCTGTTAGGATATGTTTTCCTTTTTGAAGTTTTACTTCTATATTTTCTGTAGGTTGAACTCTAACGAATTTCCTTTTCTCTTGAGGGAGCTGGGTAAGCTCAAAATTACCAAGTACTATCTTCTCTTCTTTGGGTATGATATTGATAATGGTGGCTTTTATCTTTTTTTGTAGATTATCTATCTTTATATATACATTTTTTTCTGGATAGAACGCTTTTGTACTACAGTTATGAGACTGTAAGACTACAAATTCATCTGTGATTCTTTCTATTTTGGTTTTACATATTATTGGGACTTCCTTATAGAAAGATACTAATCTAACTGATTTTTTTTCTTCTTTTAGTTTCCTAAATATAGACAGTGCCAGTTCTTTATGTGCTTTTCTTTTTTCTTTTGACAGCTGTTTTATGTGGTTGGTTATGTGGGACACATAAGAGATGTATGTTTTGTCGATGAGATAGATATAATGGTTTATCAGCTGTAATAACGCTTTTACGTTTTTTATGCTTTTTTTGTTTTTTATACAGTACTCAAGATATTCATTTACAAGGTTCATTAGAAAGCTTGTGATTTCTGGTTTTATGTCTGCTCTGTGGCGAAGAAGCTCTCTTATCAGTTTTTCTATATCTTTCTCATTTTTTTCAAAAGAGAACAAAGATATGTATAGTTTCTGTGCTGTGTCGTTTATACTGCCTATGTCTATACATTTTAAAAACTTTTCTTTTTTAGATAAAAAAAATGAACGGTCTTCTTTGAGTATTTTGTGGATTTCCTCAACTTGCATTTCTTTTTCCTTTGACCACTTTTAGGAGCTTTTGCTGTTCTTTTTGTACGAATTTGGAGATAAATTCTAGTATCTCTTTTGGAACATCTGTAAATTTTATTCCGTAGCAGATATTGTTTTTTTTCTCGTTTATATTTACAACGATACCTTCTACTTTTATCTCTCTAGAGTTTAGTTCGAATTTTATCTGTATTCTATGGTTTGTGTATATGTTAAGTTCTATCCTTTTTTCGTGGGGAATACATATCCTTACGCCTCCTGCACTTAGGTTGTCTATCCTTACATAGTGCCATTTTAGGAGTCTATTTTTTGTTATCTTTTTGTCATAATCTATCCTTCTTACAAAAGCGTCTATGTTTACTTTTATCCTTGGATACTCTCTTCTTTGGATTCTAACAAGGTCAAATGTGTGAGGGAATTTTAGTATAGTTTTGTCGTTTTCTTCTATGATGTCTATTATGGGAAGGTGGGTATTGTATATCGCATCGTTTTTTCTGGTGAAAGAGATTCTCACTACTTCTCCTTTTGATACGTTTATGTAGTCGTAGTCTCCAACGACTATCCAGTACATATATCTTTCATCTTTGTCAAACAGGACTATGTCGTAGGTGAGATTTTCAGGAGTTATAAGTTTTCCTGCTTGAAATAGGTCTATATCTTTGGTAACAACTAAAGGCATCATTTCAGGAACAACGTCAAAGCCAAGTTTCTTTCTCATATCTTTTATCAGTTCTTGCTCAAAATCTGGTTCTTTGTTTATGTATTCGTTTATGACTTTTTCAAAAGGTGCTTTAAACTCCAAGGCTAAGAAAGGGTCTCTGTTTAGATATTTGGAATACTTACACAGTATTTTTATCTGGTTTTCGTTTAGCTCTCTTTCTTTGGCGTATTTTTTGAAAAGTTTTAGTTTGTATCTTTTTTTTATATTTTTACCATACAGAAGAAATATTATGACTATCAGCAATATAGATAAACCTAAGATTACTAATATTAATACTGTAGTTGTATCTAGGTAATTAATATTAGCAATACTTTTGGTATATGAGTCCAATCCTTTGTCCTCTTTAGGCTACTTTTTCTTGCTGTGGAACGATTCTATAGATGAGATTCTTTACGCTTTCTTCTTTTCCTATCTGTTTTGCAACGTCAACTAGATTTTTTACTATGTTTTCTTCTAAAGGATTTATGATTACTCCTTTATAAAAGAATTTGTATGCATTTTCTAAATCGTTCATAAGGTAGTAAACAACCCCAAAGAGGTTGTATACAGGGGCTCCTTGGTAAAAATCTATAATGTCTTTAGAGGCTAATAGGATTTCACCTGTTTTTCCTTCTTTTATAGACTCTTCTAAGGTTTTGACGAATTTTTGGGTCTGGTTTATTCGCTGTATCATGCTATCTTTTTCTTCTTTTTTCAGTGTTTGCTGTGAGGTTATTAAAGCTTTTGCTTCTTCAAAAAGTCCCATGTTGAGATATGCGTTTATTAAGCTTTGGAAAGATAGTTTATTGTGAAAGGTAAGTAAAGCTTTTGTGTACAATTGAGAAGCATTAAAAAAGTCGTGGTATCTAGACAGTTTGTCTCCTATAAATGTGTAAGCAGTGGCTAATGCTGAATTTTCTTCTTTTTCCCACGATAGATAGGGGAAAATCTCTGTTTTCCAGTCGTATTTGGATACAGTATCTCTAATGGCTTTACTTCTGTATGAGGTATCTATAAAGTCTTCGGTTATGTGGTATTCTACAAAGCTCAAATCAGAATGTTTTACTGTGATTTCGTTTATATTGTCGTATACGAACTTATAAAAATCAAAATCTTCGAACTGCTCATCAAATCCTCCAAGCTTTTTGAATTTGTCTTTTTTCAGCAAAATTCCAAACTCTGGGAGGTTATCTTCTATCGAAAGGTTGTGTAAAATTAGATTTTCTCTTTTGTATAAGTCATCAAAGTTTCTAACGATTTCTTCTTCGTCTTGTATTATCACTTCATTAGGGTATATTACGTCTGCATCTTTGTGTTCTTGGGCTGTCTCTATTAGTTCTGCTATAGTAGTATCTTCTAATACTGTGTTGGTGCTAAGCCATAAGATATAATCTTCTTTTGCTCTGCCCAAAAGGACATTTTTTAGGTATGCTTTATTTTCTGTATCTAGTTCTAACGGCTCAATGACTAAAGATGTTTCTAGACCTGTAGTATCTTCTTTTTTTCCGGTGTACAGTATCTCTCCAACCATAGATAGGTCATTTTCTTCAAGAGATTTTGTTAAATTTTTTAATTGGGTTTTGTCTTGGTTGTAGATAACTATCGATATTTTCATTTTTAACTCCGTAGATATTTTTAGATATATTTGTTTTCGGACTTTATCTGGTGAATTTTAAAAGAATATATTAGCTTTGGGATTTTTGTTTTGATGAGGCCTGGGATTTGGTTATAAAGCTTTTCCAAGACTGGAGAATCTCTTCTAAAGCTTCTTCAAAAGTTTCTTTTTCTGTTTCCCACACCATAACACCTGCTCTTGACAGTTCCCATCTCGTATCAAAACTCAATGGGTGGTTTTTGGAGACCACTATATCTACATCTATCTTTGATACAAGATTTCCTACAAACTCCTCGTCTGGTTTTGTATCTATCGGTGGATTGATATGTACATCGAGGTTTTTTGATATGTCAACTGTTATGATTTTTGTTGCAGAAGAAAAATCTTTTATTTTTTTGTTCTCATCTACCAAAAAAGCTACCCGCAACCCTTCCTGTCTTATTGGCTCGTAATGTATATATATAGAGTCTATATTTGGAATCTCTTTTTTTATCTGTTCTGCTATCTCATCAACGATTTTGTGAGTTTCTCTTAGAGAATAGTTGTGAAGTAAAAGCTCTATCTCCAAAAATTTGTAACTACCTGCTTCTCTCCCTCTTATATTTTTTATCCTTACTACTGATGGGTGTTTATACACGATTTCTTCTATCTTTTTTATCTCTTCTTCGCTAAGGGATACATCTAAAAGGACTTTTATACCTGATGACAGTATCTCCCAACCACTCTTGATAATAAATAGAGCAACGATAACCGCCGCGTATCTATCTATATTGTAACCAAGATATACTCCTATTAACCCAATTACCACCACTGTAGATGATAAAAAATCAGCCCAGATATGTTCTGCATCAGAAAGAAGAACAGGGGAGTTTAATCTTTTTGCGGCTTTGGCTTCTAACTTTGAGTACACAAATGTAGAAACCATAGCTATTATCATAACTAGTATAGCTATATGTGGGTATTTTACTTGTATCTCTTCTTTTGAAAATAGGGCTTCTTTTACTATCTCAAATGCGGCAAAAAATAGAAATATAGAGATGATGATAGCCGCAATATTCTCAATTTTGTATAATCCATAAGGGAACTCTTTACTTTTTTTCGCTGACAGTTTTACACTGATAAAAGATATTACTGATGCGGCTAAATCAGAAAAAGAGTGGATAGCTTCTGCCATCAATGCCAAACTTCCTGTGTATACTGCAAAGACAAATTTTAGTACAGTAAGAGATAAGTTAAGTAATAGAGAGCCTAAAGCCCAGCGTTCTTTTTCTTGTTGGTTGGTCAATCCCTACCCCTTTTAATAAGAATATCTCTGTTCTTTCCAAGGGTCTCCAATAAGATGATAACCTCTTTGTTCCCAAAAACCGGGTCTATTCTCATCTATAAACTCTACACCATAGACGAATTTGGCACTTTTCCATGCATACAGTTTAGGTACGATTAGCCTAAGGGGATAACCGTTATCAGCAGGCAGAGGTTTTCCATTTAAGAAATAAGCAAATATCACATCTTCGTCAAAAAAGTACTCCAAAGGAACATTAGTAGTATAACCATCTAAACTGTGGAGCATAACCGCCTTGGCAGTATCCTTTATCTTGACGAGTTTTTTTATCTCTTCCACATGAAATCCTATCCATCTAACGTCTGGACAGCTCCATCTTGTTACACAGTGAAAATCAGCGATAAGCTCTACTTTTTCCAAAGATTCTATATCGTCCCAAGATAGAACTACTTTTTCTTCTACTTCTCCAAATATCTTAAAACGATAATTTTCCAAATCTACAAAAGGGGCTCCTGCTATGTCTAAGATGTGAAGTCTATCTGTCCAGTGCTGTCCCGGAGGAAGCCTGTCTGGACGGGAATTTATGGGACTTACAATTGTTTTCATCTAATTTTCTCCAGTTTTACATTTGTAACATATCCCTACAAATACCACATCTAAATCTTGAACAAAGTATCCCATCTGGGCTAGTTTGGCATCATTTATCTCTATTATCCCTTCTTTATCTATGTCATATATTCCAGCACAAGAAGTACACTTAAAGTGAAAATGTTTATCTGTTCTAGCATCAAACCTACTTTGTTTACCGTCGTTTATCTCTAAAATCTTCCCTTCTTCTTTTAGTACTTTTAGATTTCTGTAAACTGTTCCAAGACTTATGTTTGATATTTCTTTTCTAACTTGTTCATATATCCAATCAGCTGTAGGGTGTATGTTGGTATTTTTTAAAACCTCGTATATAAGCTTTCTTTGGTTTGTGTTTCTTCTTTGCATACAATACACCTCTTAAGATAAGATATTCAATAGAAATATAAATATGAATATTATACAAATTTTCAATAACGATTACTAATACCGGAGAGTATAACATGAATAAAACAAAGATTGTAGCTACTTTGGGACCTTCTTCACAGGATAAGATTAACCAGTTGATAGAAGCTGGAGTAAATGTGTTTAGGTTAAATTTTTCTCATGGCACCCATGAGATTCACAAAGAATACATAAAAAGTATAAGATACTGGGAGGATAAGATAGGTGTTCCTGTAGGAATTTTACAAGACTTATCTGGACCTAAGATAAGACTTGGAGAAGTAAAAGAGCCTTTTTATGTAAAGTATGGAGATATTATAAAGATAGTAAAAGAGCAGATAATCGGTACAAAAGAAGCTCTGTCTATAAACTATCCAGAGATTCTAGACCAGTTAAAACCCGGAGATAGGATATATATAGCAGACGGTACTATCAGACTAAAGGTAATAGAAAAAACTGAAGATGGAATTATAGCAAAGGTGATACTCGGAGGACTTATATCCTCACGAAAAGGTGTAAATTTTCCAAAGATTCATCTAAACATTCCTGCTTTGACACAGAAAGACAAAGAAGATATAAAATTTGGTATACAAAACGGAGTAGACATTATAGCCCTTTCCTTTGTGAAAAATCCCCAAGATGTTTTAGACACAAAAAGCTATATCAAATCTATCAAAGATATAGATATACCTGTTTTTGCTAAAATAGAAAAGCACGAAGCTGTAGAAAACATAGACAGCATTTTAGAAGTATCAGACGGTATCATGGTAGCTAGGGGAGACCTTGGAGTAGAGATTGAGATGGAAAAAGTGCCAGTTATCCAAAAAATGCTCATAAAAAAAGCGAATGAAAATGCAAAGCCTGTTATCACTGCAACCCAGATGTTAATATCAATGGTTTCTTCTATGCGTCCTACACGTGCAGAGGTTTCTGATATAGCAAATGCTGTCCTAGATGGAACAGATGCAGTTATGCTCTCTGATGAAACAACTATAGGGAAATATCCAGTAGAAGCTGTCTCTGTTATGAAAAAGACGATAGAAGAGACAGAAAAAATCTATAATTACTATAGAGATATGTCTGGAAAGGTAACTCCTGACGAGGCTATAGCCAACGCAAGCTCTTCTATAGCCAAAGATATACAAGCTGATGGAATCATCGTTTTTACCACTACTGGCAGGTCAGCTAGAACTGTTTCAAAATTTAGACCTAAATGTCCTATCTTCGTCGTATCTCACGATATAGAAACTCTTCGAAGAGCTACTATAATCTGGGGAGTAGTTCCATTTGAAACAGTAGAAAAAGAAGAAGACCCAGAGATAATGTTGTGTAAGTTTATAAGAAAACTAAAAAACAAAGGAAAGTCCCTAAAAGGGAACTTTGTGGTAACGATAGGTTCTATAGGGAATGTGTCTGGAAAAACAAACATGATAAGAATTATGAGACAGGAAGATATAGAGAAAATATCATGTATCTGTTAATAATTTTATCTGTTCTATCTATACTCTTTACTTCTACTGCAAAGACAGACAAATTCTTAGAAGATTTTTTACTCTCAATCAATCAGATAGAAGTGGACTTACTTTTGTACAAAAAAATCAAAAATCATCATCTAATATCAATAGGAAAGAACCACCGTATCTATAGCTTTGTACTAAAAAATGGAAAAATAGTAGTTAAAAACAGTGGTTACATTCCAAACATAAAAAATGGCATCATTCATATTGGGAATATAGTTTACGATTACAGAAAAGGAAGCATTCTCCAAAAAGAAGAGTCTAAAGATAGTATCTTCTCAATAGAACAAAAAGACGGTAGATGGTATTTATTTTTGCAAAAGAACAGCAAAAAAAAGTTAAGGTTCAAAACAAGATACCAACCTGTACTCTTAGAAGATTCCAAAGAGCCTTTCTTGATAGTGCCAAAACCTAATAAGTTAGAGATTTACTACATAAAACCTCCTAAATTCTACCCAAAGATAATAAAAAGGATTCCATTGTTTAATGGATACTCTTATGAGATTTTTCCATGCGAAAGATTTTTGTACATACTTGAAATATCCCAAAAGAATAAAAACGCTTTTCTCTTTATCATAGATACAGTTTCAAAAAAGCTGACAAAAAAACTAAAAATCAAAGACTGGCAGTACAAAATAGCTGGCTGTGGTACTAATGGTATAGTCCTTTCAGGATTAAACACATTTTATATACTATCTTCCAAAGGTGATGTAAAACCAGCCCCAAAAATAAAAGTCTTAAAAAACTTACCTAAGCCAAAGATAACCCCTTTAGATGTTGGAAAGATACAAAACATATTCTTTTTAAAAGATTTTTTAGCTATAAAAGGGGAAAACCAGATTAAGCTGTACGATGCAAATTTTTCATTTATAAAAAGCTATCCTTTTTCATTAAAGGCTAAACTCTATCAAATTCAAGACCAAATTTACGCTCTTTATGAGCAAAAGAATAAAGTTTGTCTTTTCTCCTTTGAGAATGACCATAAATTCTGTAAACGAATATCTTCCAAAACATACTACAAACTTTCAAACTATGGTCTTTTTATCCTAGAAAAAGGTATCTTTTATAGATACGATTTTAACGGTGATTTAGTACTAAAGGACAAACTACCCCTAAGCGCACAGAAAGTAGAGCTTACAAAGTTTGGAGTATTCTATATTGATGAGAGTTTGGTTCACCTAAAACCTGATGGAGATTTTGAGATATACGAGATAAAACCTATTAGCATAAGAGAAATTGGTGAATATGTCCTGTTTAAAACAGAAGAAGGGAACTATTTCTTTAACGGCAAGAAACTTATATATCTTGGGAAATATTGCGAGCCTTTCAGTAACTTTAGGCTGTGTGATGAAGGATTTTTTAATCTCTACACCATATATCCTAAAAAACAAAAATACTCTTTTCTCCAAAGACCTATCTGTGACATAGGTAGATTTTTTGTTTTCTTTGAAAATCCTGAATCTAATAACTTAATAAAGTTTTTTTCAAAAGAGAAAAATAGACTAAAAAGCTTTATCTCCCTGCCAAGTGAGGAAAACAGTTTTAGATGCTGGAAAAACAGCTTAATAAGGATACACCCATCTAAACTAGAGATAGTAACCCCCTAAAGAAGATACTCTTTTAACCTCTTTACCCCCTCTTCTAAGTGAGAAATCTCCCTTGTATAAGCAAACCTTATATATTTGTGGGTGTTATTCTTTCCAAAGTCTATCCCGGGAGTTACCGCTACATGTATCTTTTCTAAAAGCTCTTTAGAAAATCTATAGCTGTCATTTGAGTACTTTTCTATGTTAGCCCAGATATAAAAAGCCCCTTCAGGTTTTACATCTATATCAAATATATCTTTTAGCTGACTGTATAAAAAATCTCTCCTCTTTTTAAAGGTGTGTGTAACATTATTTAGATGTTCATAATCAAAAGCTTCCAATGCACCATACTGACTCAAGGTTGGAGCTGATATAAATACATTTTGCATCACGATTTCTGCTTTTCTTACTAAATCTTTTGGAAGAATTACCCACCCTAGTCTTAACCCCGGTAGGCAGAAATACTTAGAAAATCCGTTTACCACAATCGCTTTATCAGAGAACTCTAAAGCTGTATGCTCCCTCTTGTCATACACAAGTCCGTGATATATCTCATCAGATATAAAATATATATCTTTTTCCTCACAGTACTGAATAAGCTCTTTTAGAACTTCCTCACTGTATATGTTTCCAGTAGGGTTAGAAGGAGAAGATATTTGTACCGCCTTAATATCTGTATAGGCTTTAAGATGTTCAGAAGTTAACTGGTAGTCAGTACTTTTGTCTACAGGTATTAAAATAGGTACCTCATCTAAAAGATACGAAAAATTTTTATAACATGGGTAGCCCGGGTCAGTTAAAGCGAGTTTTTCTCCGGCGTTTAAAAGTATCGAGTACACTATCAAAAAACCTCCAGAAGTACCACATGTTATAAGGATACGGTCTGGAGATACATCTACCCTGTATTTTTTGGCATAAAATTCGGCTATCTTTTCTCTCAATTCCAAAAGACCTAAACTCTCTGTATAATGCAACTTCTTTTCTTTTATAGCTTTATCTAAAGCATGATAAACCTTTTCAGATGCATCAAGGTCTGGTTCTCCTATCTCAAAATGGATAGTGTCTTTATACTTTTGAGACTCTTTTACTATGTCCATGACTATAAAAGGGGAAACTTTGTCTATTCTACCCAAAATCTACTCCTTAATATTTATTTGTTATATAGTCTGCTACAGCATACGCGGCTATAGAGTGAGGTTTTAGTACAGGTTTTAACCCTTGAGCTTTGACATAACCAATAGCTTCTTTTACTACTATACTAGACCTAAAATTCTCATCTGGGTTTATGTCTAGATGAACTTCAAAAGGTCTGTTCTCAACAGCGTCTATTATGTTCAGTGCGGTTAAAACGGCATAATCTACTTCTCTCATCAATCTCTCTCTAAGAGAGACTATTTTTCTCTCTTTTTTTACTTCAAAGAAAACCTTCGCTCCTCTGCTAGAGTCTAAATGTACTACTATAACTACCACAAATAGCGTACTTCCTGAAGTCTGTCTTGAGTCACAACCTACATAGATAGATGTATGATGTGAAGTGTTCCTTATGTATTCTTTTATCTTTTCATAATCAAACTGTTCCATCATACATAAAAGTGGATAATATCTTTAATAGTTCTATTATAAGCTATATTTAATTTATAAAAGAAATTATTAACGGTACAGTAAAAAAACTAAGAATTATACCAATGGCTACAGAGCCAACTGCTATCTCTCTATTAAGCCCAGCTCCAATAACCAGTATAGAAGCCAAAACCATAGGAGGCATAGATATTTCTAGTATGCCAGATTTCCATACAATATCCATCTGTACACCAAGCAAATTTAGTATAAATATAAGAGCTACAGGCACGAATATCATCTTTATAAAAAGGATTACTCCTATAACATGTTTGTATCTAGAGACAGAAGAGAACTTTAGGTTTATCCCTACAGAAAACAAAGCTAGAGGAATAACCGTAAATCCTAAACTGTTCAAACTTCCCAAAACAAAATCTGGTATATATACTCCTAAAAATTTAATAAAAAAAGCTCCAATAAGAGCTATAAAAGGAGGAAAGGTTATAACTCTTTTTATATCTATTTTAGGGTGTTCTCCTGAACCATAAGCCAAAATAAAAGGCGAAAGAAAAGTTACTGGCAAGAAAGATGCAAGCTGGTCAAAGATAACCGCATATCTTAACCCCTCCTCTCCAAAAAAAGCCATCTGATACGGAAATCCAAGAAAAGATGTGTTCCCAAAAGAGGACATCATTACAAACGAAGCCAAACTCTTCCTATCTAATTTTAAAAGTCTACCTACAAAAAAACTTAAAATTATGGAAAAAATAATGACCAACCACCCAGTAATAACCAAAAAAAGTACATCAGAGCCTAACTCTAGATGATAAACATTGTAGATTACTAAAGCAGGAAAGGATATATACAAAATAAAGTCTATCAAGGTTTTGGCACTTTTTTCATCAAAAAGCCCAAATTTTCTTGATATATAACCTAGAGAAAAAAATAAAACTACAGAAAAGAGATTTTCAATCATACGATTATTATAACGAAAAACTTGTACATACATACAAAATGCCTATATTTATGGCAAATTTTAAAACACGGAGGAAAAAACTTGATAAAAGAGCTTATAAAGGTTTATCTAATCCCAACCTCTAGAGAGTTCTACAATCAAAAATCTGCCCTTAGAGTTTCTGCAAGTAAAAACGGTATCTTTTTAGAGATAGCAAATGCTACAGGTAAATCAGAGGCAGGAGCGAACACTTTTGGCTGGAGAGGTAAAGAGACAGAAGACAGCGAAATTGTAAAACTTTCTGAAAGTGAAGTTCTGAATATAGAAGGACTTATAAACACTTTTTATGAGAAAGGAGAGGACTCCTTTAAAAAAGAAGCAAAAAGGATATGTGGAAAGGATTATCTTGAATTTTACCACAAAACAGAGACAGGAGATAAGATAATCTCTCTAAGAATATATCAAGGAAAACTATTCTTAAATATATCTGTATCTAAAGATAGAAGGTTGAGTTTTGTGATTTTTCCATCGGAGCAGAGATTGATTAGAGAGTATCTAAAATATGTAGTAAATAGAAGATTCCAGATGGCAGATATGTCTAAACACTCTGATTATCTATCTTCTAAGGAATAGATATATCTTATGGGACTTTAACCACTATCTTCCCAAAAAACTGTCTAGACAGTAATTTTTCATAAGCTTTTGGTGTTTTTTCAAACTCAAATACAGAGTCAATAACTGTTTTTAGTTTTTCAGGGAATAACTTTAGATAGTCAAACAGCTCTGCCTTTGTTCCCATGTATACGCCATGTATAGTATGATTTTTACCAAAGATGTGTCTTAAGTTTATCTCAACCTCTGCACCAGTGGTTGTCCCAAATGTAATGATATTAGCTCCTTTCTTTCCAGTTGCAAGAGAATCATTAAACGTTGTAGAACCTATGTGGTCTACGACTATATCACACAGCTGATTATTTGTGACTTCTTTTACCCTTTCTACAAAATTTTCTTTCTTGTAGTTAATCACAAAATCAGCTCCCAACTGTTTCGCCTTTTCTACTTTCCAATCATCACCAACAGTAGTGATTACTGTAGCATTGAACAGTTTCGCTATCTGAATACCAGCAGTACCTACTCCGCTACCTCCTCCATGAATCAAAACAGTATCTTTCTGTTTTATTTTTCCTCTTGTAACTAAAGAATGCCACATAGTCGTATATGTTATCCCTATACCAGAAGCCTCTTCAAAAGATAGACCTTTTGGTTTTGGGTATACATTTTGAAAAGGAACTTTTACATACTGGGCAGAGACCCCATTTTCGATAACCCCAAGAAGTGTGTAGCTTGGACAGAGGTTATCTCTACCTGATATACATTTTTCACAGTATCCACAAGATAGTCCCGGATAAACGATAACTTCGTCTCCTACATTAACATTCTTAACTAACTTTCCTACTTTCTCTACGATTCCAGATGCATCAGAAGCAAAAATGTGAGGTAGTGAGATTTTTTGTGGATATTTTCCCTCCATGACCCATACATCAAGATGATTTAAGGAGAATGCTTTTACTCTTACTAGTACCTCATTTTCTTCTATGTTAGGTATAGGAAACTCCCCTATTTTGATATTTTTGTAACTTCCTAATGTATCGTAATATAGAGCCTTCATTTTTTTACTCATCGCTAATGACCTCGTATGTATTGTTTTGAGTGTTTTTTAATTTCCAGTTCATAAGATTTTTAGACCTATATGTAAAATATCCAAAATCCCATATCTTTATCTCTTTTTTCTCAAAAAACTGGCTGTCGTAAAACTCTTTTATCTTGACCTCTTCTCTGATAGCTTTTGGCTGATATTCAGCAATATCAGTTAACTGTTTTATCATTTCTTTTTCTTCTTGTGGGTAGTTTATAGCTTTTTTGATAGGTTTTCTACCTCTAAATCCTTCTGTAGTCCCTTCTTCTTCAAACCATAGCGGAATACCTACAGCGATGTTTGCTGATAGAGCTATACCATCATCAAAAGGAGTGAACACTACCAGATTTTTCAGATGCAAAAATATCTCTTTCAAATAATCTTGGTCAAAATGTTCTAACAGGTCTTCACCAAAGATAATCAGGTTCTCGATTTTGCCTTCTTGTATCTGATTCAAAACATCTAAAAGGTACGCTAATGACTTGATGTTGTTAATCAAACCAAAAGCATTTCTCTCAATGGGAAGAATAACGATTTTTGAACTTTTCTCTTTTTGAATTCTTCCTAAAGCCTTTCCTAGCTCATATGCAATGTTCCCTTTTGTATATGAACTGCTGTAAAGAACTACCGTATCTTCGTCAAAAATATCTTCTGTTTTTAGGAGTTTTAAAAGCTCTTTTGGTGTTTTGACTAAAATCTCTCTTGGGTAGTATTTCTTTAATCTATCTATCTTCTCTCCTATAAATATCACTTCTTTTCGGTTCGGTTTTACAGGTTTTCCTAACTCATAGATACTGCCAAATAGGTACGATATTACTGGGTGGGTATTTGCTATGTCGTCTCCAATAACTACGATTTTTTTTGCTTTTTCTATATCTAACTGGGAGGGAAGTGTGTACTCTCCGATTTCTTGTGTTATACCTGCCAAAATGGGAAGGGTATCCAATGTAACTGTAGAAGTTGGGATAATGCCTGTTTTCTCTATTAGCTCTTTTATAGCCTCAAAAGATTCGTTTAAACTCCATGGAGAAAGAACTATAGCTGTTTTTTGTGAGTTTTGGTTTATAATAGAGGCTACTTTGTCTAATGCTTCTTTCCTTTCTACAGGTCTTAAATTTATCAATCCGTTGTAAAGGCGGTTAGAGTCAAAAATATCATACCCAAGATATGCACCGCTACACACCATAAGGTCTGCTGTTGAACGAATCCTATATATGTTTTGGCTGTCGTGGTCTATAGCCACTGGACATTGTAAGCTACACATTCCACAGTAAGTAACTTTTTCTTCTAAAAGCCATGGTCTTGCTTTGTATTTGAAAGGTTTGAAAACGATTGCCCCTACTGGACAGACATCTACACAAAGTCCACACATCTCACAACTACTTTTGGTATTCATAGGTTTTTTGTCAGGAGCTATAACAATCTCAAACCCTCTCTCTTCTTGGTAGAGAGTGTGGGATTTATTTATATTGTCACATACAGACGTACATTTTAAACACAAAACACATCTATTAGATACAAACTCTAAATAATCACTTTCCCAATCTTCTTCTGGTCTTACCTTTTCGAAAGGAGATATAGGGAGTATATTGTGTTGAGGTCCGTAGTATGTTCCCCAGTTTTGAAGGTCACACTCCCCAGATTTATCACATACAGGGCAATCTAACGGGTGTCTTGTAAACAGCATCTCTAGTATAAATTTCCTATCTTTTAGAACCTCATCGTTAAGGGTTTCTATCTCCATACCATCATAAACCTGTGTTCCACATGCTATAATGCTTCTTTTTGCGTTTACGTCCCACACTAGACACATACGACAGCCACCAAAGATAGGGAGCTTTTCGTGATAACAGAAAGTAGGTATAAGTATGTTCAATTTTTTTGCGGCTTCTAAAACAGTTATTCCTGAAGGTACTTTTACCTGTTTACCATCTATCGTAACAGTCACTTTTTCCATTTAGGAACTCCAAATAAAAATGTTAAAAATATAATAACTAATATATAATAAAATTCCCAATACTAAATTAACGGGATAAAAAGTATGAAATATACAATTAGTGAAGTTTTCCAGAAAAAGAAACCTCTTATATGTTATTTTATGGCAGGTTACCCTAATGTGCATGACAGTCTTGACGTTGCTAGATTAATGATAAGAAGTGGTACAGACATCTTAGAAGTAGGAATTCCTTTTTCAGACCCGGTGGCTGATGGAACGACTATCCAAGTAGCCCACGAAGTTGCTCTAAAAAATGGTGTAACTCCTATAAATGTGTTTTGGATAACAAAACAGCTCAAAGAGAGATTCCCATATATACCTATTATAGCGATGACATACTATAATCCGATATTCGTTATAGGAGAAGAAAAATTCTGTAAAACAGCAAAAGAATCTGGTATAGATGGGTTTATTATTCCAGACTTACCCCCAGAAGAGGCGGAAAACTTTAAGAATATCGCAAATTCTTACGGATTAGATGTTATCTTCCTTTTAGCTCCTACCTCTAATCAAGAAAGAATCCAACTGGTGAGTGAGATGTCTGATAGTTTTATATATTATGTGTCTCTTACAGGAATCACAGGAGCTAGAGACACTCTACCTTGGGAAGAGTTAAAGACAAAAATAAACCAGATAAAGTCCTTTACAGATAAACCGGTAGCTGTAGGATTTGGAGTCTCCAAAAAAGAACATTCCTATAATCTAGCTAAGATAGCTGATGGAGTCATTGTAGGAAGTGCCATAGTAAAATTACAAGGTAAAAGAGACATGATGGGGATAGACAAGCTTGTAAGAGAGCTAAAAGAAGGTATAAAAGAGGCTGAAAAATGATAGTAGTAGTAGATTATGGAATGGGTAACCTTAGGAGTGTATCAAAAGCTCTAGAAACAGTGAACTTTGACGTAAAAGTTTCTTCAAATCCAAAAGATATAAAAGATGCAAAAGCTGTGGTAGTTCCCGGCGTAGGAGCTTTTGGAGATGCGATACATAACCTCCAACGGTTTAAACTTTTAGAGCCTATCATAAAGGCTATAGAGTCAGGAAAACCTTATCTAGGTATATGCTTGGGACTTCAAATCTTGTTTGAGTACGGTTATGAGTTTGGAGAGCATGAAGGACTAGGAATACTGAAAGGAAAAGTTATAAGATTCCAAGAGAAAGAAGGGTTTAAAGTTCCCCATATGGGTTGGAATCAAGTATGGATAAAAAAAGAAAAAGGACTCTTTTCAGATATAAAAAATGGGGAATTTTTCTACTTTGTACACTCTTTTTATGTAGTACCAAAAGAAGATGATGTTATAGCCTCTACCACAGATTATATCCAGCATTTTTGTTCTGGAGTCCAAAAGGATAACATCTGGGCAGTTCAGTTCCACCCAGAAAAAAGCCAAAAAGCTGGATTAAAACTTTTAAAGAATTTTAAAAACTTTGTCCAATCTTCTTAATAGTTTTACTATATAAAACGAAAAAGCTTAAAAATAAATTTATAAAAGATAAAAATTATGAAAAGATTAATATTTTATATTTTTATATACATCATTTTTATAATTCTTTACGGAGCAATAACGATAACTGACCACTCCTCTAGAGAAAAGAGTTATCTTAGTACAAAGCTAAAACAAGAGTTTTCTTACTACAGAAACTCGTTTAGTACCTTTGATATTATCGCAAAGTATTTCCTATTTAAGATAAATACAGACCAAGACCTAAAAGAAAAGTTAGCAAAAGAAAAAGATTTGGTTCGTCTATCTAAATGGATTTTTGAAAGATATAAGTACGATTATTCATACCTAAAGAAGTATGGTATTGAAAAGATATATCTGTACTCTCCTACAGGAAAAATCATATTAAGATTTCACAATCCAAAGAGATTTGGAGATAAGTTTATACCTCTAAAAGACCTAGGGATAACATTTTTCTCTCAAGTGTCTAATAAAAGAGTTTTGGCAAATATAAAGATGATAGTACCTTTTGGGTATGCAAGAAACATTTTAAAAAAATCTTTTCCAGATAAGGAGTATCTGTTTTTGATAAAAGATAAATACCTATCTTTTAAAGAGTTTAAAGGATACATAGAGAGTGAGTTTGGAAAAGAATTTTACTATTTTTTTGCAAAAGATATGCACCCATATGTGTCTAGGATAAATCTGCAACTGTTAGAACAGGTCAAAGATAACTTATCTCTATTTGAAAGTTTTAATGTATCCACAAAACTTGATAAAGACTGGTATGTAGTATCTTTTGTACCGATATCCGCTCTTTTTAATAACTTACCTCAAGATGTAGGTTACCTGATTTCTTACGAAAAAGACAGCTACATACCTTCTATACGGAGGAGTTTTTGGGAAGTGTTTTTACTAGGAAATGGAGTATTTGGAGGACTTTTACTGCTTATGTTCTATAGATTTAAAGACAAAGAGAAATTCGAACAGCTAGCCGCCCAAGACCCTCTTACAAAGATAACAAACAGGAGAAAATTTGATGAGCTTGCCCAGTATGAATTTGAAAAAGCTAAAAGATACAATAGACCTCTGTCTTTTATCATTTTTGATATAGACGATTTCAAAAAGATAAACGATAGGTATGGACATCAAGTAGGGGATAAAGTTTTAGTAGAGATAGCAGATAAAGTGAAAAACAGTATCAGAAAGACAGATATTTTTGCACGCTTTGGAGGTGAAGAGTTTGTGATACTAGTTCCAGAGACAGATATAGCTGGAGCAAAAAGATTAGCGGAAAAGCTTAGAAAGATGATTGAATCTACATCTATAGACGTAGTACCAAAAGTGACCGCAAGTTTTGGAGTAACAGAGATAAAAGAGAGTGACAAAAGTATAGATGACCTTTATAAGAGGGCAGATAAAGCACTCTATCAAGCAAAAGAGGGAGGAAAAAATAAGGTATTCGTTATGATATAAAGCCCCCCAAAACGGAGGGCTGATATTTAGATGTCGTAATACAGCTCAAACTCTTTAGGGTGAGGGACTAGCCTAATAGCATCAACTTCTTCTTGTTTTGTCTCTATCCACATATTGATAAAGTCCTCGTCCAAAACACCACCTTTTAGGAGGAAGTCCATATCCTCTTTGAGAGAGTCTATAGCTTCTTGGAGAGAAGCTGGAGTCGTAGGTATGTTTTCTAACTCTTCAGGAGGTAATGCATAGATGTCTTTTTCAAGAGGTTCTCCCGGGTCTATCTTGTTTTCTATACCGTCTATAGCCGCCATGAGGAGAGCTACAAATGCTAAATAAGGATTTGATGAAGCGTCAGGGAATCTAACTTCTATCCTTTTAGCTTTTGGTGATTGAGAACCCATAGGGATTCTTATAGCGGCTGACCTATTTCTTGCAGAATAAGCTAATCTTACAGGAGCTTCAAATCCGGGAACAAGTCTATGGTAAGAGTTTGTAGTTGGGTTTGTAAAAGCGGCTATAGCTTTTCCATGTTTGATGATTCCACCTATTGCATAGAGAGCTATTTCAGATAGACCTGCGTATTTATCTCCAGCGAACATATTCTCTCCATCTTTCCATATAGAAAAGTGGGTATGCATTCCTGAACCGTTATCCCCAGCTAGAGGTTTAGGTAAGAATGTTACAAATTTATTATGTTTATAACCAACATTTCTAAGGACGTATTTGTATTTGAGTACATTATCTCCAGTTCTTACAAGGTCAGAAAATCTAAAGTTAATCTCTCCTTGACCAGCAGTTCCAACCTCGTGGTGTTCTCTTTCTACTGTGATACCTACTTCTTCTAATGTCTTAACCATCTCTCTTCTGATAGGAGCTACTTTGTCTAAAGGTGGTACAGGGAAATATCCTCTCTTGTAAGGAGTTTTATAACCTGTGTTAGGCATCTCTTCTCTACCTGTATTCCACCAACCTTCTATCGAATCTACCTCATAGTAAGCATGATTTGGTCCATTACTGAACTTAATCTCGTCGAATATGAAAAATTCTGCTTCTGGTCCAAAAAAGGCAGTATCTCCAATACCTGTAGATTTTAAAAACTCTATAGCTTTTAGGGCTATGTTTCTTGGGTCTCTATTGTAAGGCTCTTTGGTAATTGGGTCTATAACATTACATACTAAAGATATAGTAGGTTCTTCTATAAATGGGTCTATAAATGCAGATTTAGGGTCTGGGATAAGTAACATATCTGACTCTTGGATTCCTTTCCACCCTCTTATAGAAGACCCATCAAAAGGAATCCCACTTTCAAAACTCTCTAGAGAAAATTCGTGAGTAGGTATAGTAAGGTGTTGCCACTGTCCAAAAGGGTCTGAAAATTTAAGGTCGATAAAAACGATACCCTTTTCTGAAATGACCCTCATTACGTCGTCTGGTGTTTCACACTGAATCATTGCCATGGTACAATCCTCCTTAGATTTATTTTATTGAAATTATTACAACCTATACTATATAGCGGCTGTTCCTCTCTCTCCTGTTCTTATTCTTATTACATCTTCTACAGGAATGATAAATATTTTTCCGTCTCCTATCTTTCCTGTCCTTGCCGCATTTGTTATAGCTTCTACTACTTTTTCTACAAGGTCATCAGATACAACCACTTCTATTTTTAGCTTAGGCAAAAAGTCAATCACATATTCAGCTCCTCTATACAGTTCTGTGTGACCTTTCTGTCTTCCAAAACCTCTAGTCTCGGTCACTGTCATGCCATAAACCCCAACGTCCATAAGTGCATCTTTAACTTCATCTAGTTTAAAGGGTTTAATTATCGCTTCTATTTTTTTCATTCAAAAGACCTCCGTTATATTTTTTATTTCAAATTTTGTGCCAAAGAAAATGTTACATATATCTTTTTTTTAGTGAACGTTTCTTGCTTTACTGCACAATATTTGTGCATTTTTGCATAATCTTTATGCATTTATATCAAATGCGACCACTTTTATCTCTGTATAATCTTCAATCGCAAATTTAGGTCCCTCTCTTCCTATTCCACTTCCTTTCACACCTCCGTACGGCATATTGTCTGCCCTAAAGGTAGGAATATCGTTAATTATAACTCCACCAACTTCTGCATTTTCAATAACTTTCCACGCATTTTTTAGATTATTTGTAAAAACTCCTACCTGTAGACCATAATTTGTCTTGTTAACTAACTGTACAGCTTCTTCTATAGATGAAAACTTTTTAGTTGCTACAATGGGGGCAAAAGCTTCCTCATAGAATAGTTTTGTCTCTTCTGGCACTTCTGCTATCACTGTAGGTTGAAATACCGTTTTTCCGTCTTTGGAAGGAGTACCACCAGTTACGATTTTCGCTCCTTTCTTGACAGCTTCACTAATCCATGTATTGATTCTTTCAACTTCACTTACCGCTATAACAGGACCTACATCTGTGTCTTCGTCCATAGGGTCTCCAAATTTTAGTTTAGAAACCTCTTCTCTAAGGAGCTTATTAAATTCGTCATATACATCTTGATGGACTAGTATTCGTTGTACAGATATACATACTTGTCCTGCTATAGCAAATCCACCAAGTACAGATTTTTTTGCGGCTAATTCAAGATTTGCATCTTTATCTACGATAACAGCCGAGTTAGAACCTAGTTCTAATACAAGTTTTTTTATACCTACCTGTCTTGCAATGATGTCTCCTACTTTTAGGCTTCCAGTAAAAGATACTACCCTAACATCTTTGTGAGTAGTCATTGCCTCTCCAACATCTGCAAATCCGGGAATAACAGATATTGCCTCTTCTGGTAGACCAGCTTCTAAAAATAACTCACACAGCATAATAGGAGTAAGAGGTGTTTTTTCACTTGGTTTTAGTACAAATGGGCATTTTGCGGCTATTGCTGGAGCTATTTTATGTGCTGTTAAGTTTAAAGGGAAGTTAAAAGGGGTTATCGCTGACACTATACCTGCTGGTTCTCTAAAGTAAAACCCTCTTTTTCCTACACCATTAGGGGATGCATCAAATTGAACATATTCTCCGGGTATCCTTTTTGCTTCTTCAGCAGAAAGGGTTATCGTGTTAACCGCTCTGTCCACTTCCGTTCTAGCTTCTCTTATAGTTTTCCCTACTTCGTAGACTAAGGTTTTTGCAAATTCCTCTCTGTTCTCTTTTAACAGGTGGGCTACCTTTAACAGTTTTTCATAGATTTGATAACTTGTAAGGGATTTTAATCTTTCAAGACCTATTTTTGCTTTTTGGATAGCTTCTTCTACATCTTCAGGGGTTCCTTTTGGTACTTCTCCTATTTTTTCTTGAGTATAGGGATAGATAACATCGATTTTTTCTGGTCTGTCTACTTTTTTCCCTCCAATTATCATAGGAAGAGATTTCATCAGTTATACACCTCTTGGTGTGTTATTTTGATTTATTATTTTAACATCATTAATTATATTTCTGGACGATATATAATAATTTTCAATTAAAAACAAAATTTTGAGGTTTCAAAATGCGAATAGGAACACCTCTTTCTTTCAATAGGACTAAAATGGTTCTTCTTGGGAGCGGAGAGCTTGGCAAAGAGTTTGCTATCGAAGCCATGAGAATGGGTATAGAGATAGTTGCTGTAGACAGCTACCAGTTCGCTCCAGCACAGCAAGTAGCACATTCCTATTATGTTATCGATATGAAAAATCCAGAAGCTATAAAAAATATAATCTATAGAGAAAAACCTGATTTTATAGTACCAGAGATAGAGGCTATAAATACAGATGTTTTGTTAGAGTTAGAAGAGGAAGGTTTTACAGTTGTACCGTGTGCCAAAGCTGTAAAATACACAATGGATAGAATAGGTATAAGGAGGTTAGCCGCAGAAGAGGTAGGTCTAAAGACTTCTGGTTACAGGTTTGCCTCTACCCTTGAGGAGTACAAGAAGGCGGTAAAAGAGTTAGGTTTACCGGTTGTGGTAAAACCTGTAATGAGTTCTTCAGGCAAAGGTCAAACTGTAGTAAATGAGGAAAAAGATGTAGAAAGGGCTTGGTACTATGCTCAAGAGAATGCTAGAGGTAAAGGCTCTCAAGTTATCATCGAGGAGTTTATAGATTTTGATTTTGAGATAACACTACTTACAGTTAGAACTAAGACCCAAGGAACTCTTTTTTGTGAACCTATAGGTCATATCCAAGTAGAAGGAGATTATTGGGAAAGCTGGCAACCTCAAGCTATGTCACACATAGCTTTAGAAAAAGCCAAACAGATAGCAAAGAAAATAACAGATGCTTTAGGGGGCTTTGGTATCTTTGGGTGTGAGCTTTTTGTAAAAGATGATGAGGTATGGTTCAACGAAATATCACCAAGACCTCACGATACAGGAATGGTAACAATGGTTTCTCAAGATATGTCAGAGTTTGAAATACACTTAAGGGCTATCTTAGGTCTTCCAATAGATATTAAGCTAATAAAAACAGGAGCTTCTTACTGTTTTCACGCTGATAGATGGGGAGTAGCCCCTGTGTATGAGGGAATAGAAGAAGCTTTATCTATACCAGACACGAAGATAAGAATTTTTGGCAAACCTACCACTAGACCAAAAAGGAGAATGGGTGTTGCTCTAGCCACAGGACATACAGTAGAAGAGGCGAGAGATAAAGCAAAAAGAGCGGCTAAAGCTATAAAGGTACTGGTACAGTAATGGTAGAGATTATTGAGATTCCTTTTTTAAGAAATGCGGTTGTCGGTGGTATTTTGCTAGCTGTAGTTCTATCTGTGCTTTCTCTTTTTATAAACTTGAAAAACTGGTCTTTTATCACTGTCGGTATATCCCATGCGGCTTTTGGAGGTTTGGCTATTGGATTTTATATGGGACTTTCTCCGTCTTTGGTAGGAGTAGTTTTTGCAGTGTTTATAGGTTTACTTATCGCCTATATAAGTAGACATGGTAAAGTTCATGAAGATGTGTCTATCGGCATACTATTTTCTATGTCCATGGCGCTAGGGGTTATCTTTATCACTTTAACCCCAAATTACAATACTGATTTGTTCACTTTTTTATTTGGAAATATTCTCACTATGACCACATGGGACATTTATGTTTTAGCTTTGTTTAGTGTGTTTGCTCTGTCATTTATCGCTTTTAGTTTTCAAAAAATTATGTACTGTTGTTTTGATGAAGATGTAGCCTTTACAAGCGGAGTTAATACGGCTTTTTATTACTACAGTTTGATTTTGATTATCGCTATAGCTACAGTTCTGTCTGTAAAGTTGGTAGGAGTTATCCTCTCTTCTGCTATGATGATACTGCCAGTTGCCTTTGCTAATCAGATAGTTTGGCATTATAGAGCCTTGATTTTACTGTCTATCACCATAAGTATAACTATGGTACTAGTAGGTATAGTTGTATCTTATGAGTTTAATCTACCTTCTGGGGCAACGATTGTTTTTCTGTATTCTGTTTTGTTTTCTTTGATTGTAAGTATCAAAACAGTGTTAAGGAAGATAAATGTCTTATCCTAGATTCATAGGAAGGCTTGAAGAAACGGGAAGGTTTGTTATTGAAGGAGATGAGTTCCATCACGCGAAGGTAAGGAGGATTAAACAAGGTGATAAGGTTGAGATAAATACTCTTGGTAATGGCATTTATCTTTGTGAAGTTACAAAGGTAGAAAAAGGTAAAATAATCGGCTCTATCATAGAACCAATCCCGTTAGTAGAAGAAAAAGTTCGGATAACCCTTTATCAGTGCGTTCCTAATCATCTTTCTAAGATTGATAACATTATTGAGCCTATCAGTGAGCTTGGAGTTTACGAGCTTGTACCTGTACTTTCAGCATTTAGCGCTATAAAAGAGAAAGATGTACTTAAAAAGATAAAAAAATGGGAAAAAATAGCCCTAAACTCTATAAAACAGTGTAAAAGGGCTTTTCCTCTGAAGATAGAAAAACCTATAAAGTTAGTAGATATAAAACCTAGCCACCAGTGGAACATAGTTTTCTACGAAAAAAGCTCTCAAAAACTAGCTTGCGAGAAAAATAATGGTATCGAGAATGTGGGAGTTTTGATTGGAGCTGAAGGTGGTTTAACACGAGAAGAGATTGAAATCTTAAAAAAGAAAGGTTTTGAGCCTTTTTCTCTAGGTAGAAATATACTTAGACTAGAAACAGCTGTGGTTGTTGGTGTATGTCAGGTAAAATTTATACTTGATTGATTATCTTCTTCATTAGTAAAGCGTTCTCTACAGCATAGGCATTGTAAGTATTATTAAAGTATATAAAAGCTTCTGTTGGATTAATACTTTTTATTTTATCTGCCCATTGAACTAGTTCATCAGTTGTATATCTATATTTGTACCATTGGGTCTTGCCATGAAGTCTAACATACACCATATTTGCTGTATTTTTACATATATCACCAAATTTAGGAGTACTAATACAGCAAAAAATTATATTTTTTGTCTTTAGCATACTAAAGGTTTCTTCTCTAAACCAGCTCTCGTGTCTAAACTCTATGCAGTTTTTAAATGTTGGGTCTATCTGGTTTACTATAAGCTCTAGATTCTGGGGAGAGTATCTAAAGGAAGGTGGTAGTTGAAATAGGAAGATGCCTAGTTTTTCTTTTAGATACTTTGCAGATAACATGTAAAATCTGTTTAATTCTTCTTTTGTATCTTTGAATCTTTTTATGTGGGTTATAGTTTTATTAACTTTTAGAGAGAATATAAAGTCTTTTGGGGCTTTTTTATACCATGCTGTCAACGAGGAAGGGGTAGGGAATTTGTAAAATGTAGAATTTATCTCCAAGGTGTCAAAATGTTTTGCATAGAAGGAAAACCATTGGTGAGGTTTTAACTCGTTGGGATAAAATTTGCCTTTCCAATCCCAGTAAAAATAGCCACAAGTACCTATGTATGCTTTCACTATTTATCCTTAAAGTTTTAGAATAGGTAATGTTCCTATTTGGGATTTTGAAGGGTTTGTAAGGTTTAAGATTATTCCATGGGCTTCTTCAAAATATATAAGTAAAACTTCTTCATCTTTTTGGTTTTTGCCTTTGAAGATTTTTCTTATCTGAAGGGTTGGATTTTCTACAGAATCTACTAAGCCTGCTAGAGGAGAACCTGCGGTACTTCCATACATCTTATATGTCTCAACTAGTTCTTTTAGTATGAGCTGGGAATCTTCTTTTAGTTCTATACTAAATACTTTGCTGATTATCTTTTTTATCTCTTCAGTAAATTCGTCGTTATCCATGATTATCTCCTAAACTCTTTAAACTTGATGATGGCTCTTTTGTCTTTTGTATTCATAAATATATGGTGAAAGTCTATACTCTGTCTATATGAGTTTATAAGCATTTTGATAAGGTCACAAACGACTTGGTCTCCTTGTACGCACTCTTTCATCATATCAATAAGGAGGTCTTCTAATGAGAGGACATTTATCGTTGTCCCATCTACTTCTATTTTGTTGAATTTTCCTGTATTAAGGTGAGGATTATTTGTTATCTGTATAGTTATGTCATCTTTTTTAAAACTGTCTCCTATTTGGTTATACCCAAGCTCTGTTAGGATTTTTGCCAATGTGTTCATGTCTGGATAGAGAAAGGTAATAACAGAAGAAGGGTACATACCTTGGGTATATACTGTAAGAGCAAACTTTCCTATTATTATAGGCTCTGCCTTTAGCTCTTTGTTCTTTATATGTGTGTATATCTGTTTTATAGCTTCTATCTGTTTATCTAATAAGGACACAACTGTACCTATTAAGCTTTAACGTATCCATAGGGAACTTTTACTAGCTTTACATATCTGTCTGCATACTCTTTAGTATCGAAAACTGCTAGTTTTTCAAATAAAAACTCGAATTTGTTATATAGTGCCTGTAGTATCTTGTCTTTATATTCTTTGTCTAAAGTCCACCATTGGTATTTGAAGGGACCAAAACCTTTTTTCCTTGTTTTGTATATGAACTGCTCTTCTGTCCAGTTTTCTTTCCATTCGTTTTTAAAGTGTTCTTTTATGTAATTGTATATCTGCTGTTTGAAGTCTTCTGGTATAAGGTCATACATGATGTTTTGAAATCCTGTTGCTAGATGTATCTCACAGCAGTTATTCTGTGGAAATTTATCAAACAATTCGTCTGGCAGGGTTGATGCTCCGTGTTGGACAGTCCCACCTAGCCCATATTTTTGTCTTGCCACTTTTCCTATATCTCTTAATACGCTAAAGTCAAGTTTTACTTCTGCTACAGTACCGTCTGGTAGAGGTACTCCTCCGTGTTCTGTTCCTGTTTGGACAGATATTTTTGATATTCCCGGTTGGTTTTCATCTCCAAGTTCTTTTAATGTCTCTTTGTATCCTTCCATAAATGCTTCGAACTCCTCTACTGTTGAGTTTTTACCTCCTATGTGTCCTATCTCACCTCCTATGGAGACGGTTATCTCTTCTGGTTGTATTTTTCTTATGAAATCTGTCATATATGCTGTTTCTAGGTAGTTTGCATACTGTTGTTCTTTTAGGGTTGGTTTTGAGTAGTCTACTAGTGTAGATGGGTCTATATCTATATTGTAAAATCCTGCCTCTATAGCTTCTTTTGTTAGAGATTTTATACTTTCTCTTTCTTTTTCTGGGTTTTCTTTGTATTTTTTTGCGTTAAACTGGAAGTGGTCTCCTTGTATGAATACTGCTCCTTTGTACCCCTCTTTTATTGCGGCGGCTAGAACTGCTGATGCATATTCAGAGGGTCTTTGGAATGTATAGCTTATCTCTGATTTTGCTATTTCGAATATGAATGCACCTACGTTGTGTTTTAGGGCGACTTTGAATATCTGTCTAGCTACATCGTAGGTCATTCCTCTTATGTTTACTGCTGGTGTTGTAAAGTCCCTAACTTCTCCTCTTCCTAGTGCCATGTATAAATCGTGAATTGATGCTGGTATAGCTCCATATTCATTAGCGATATTTCTTATTAGGATTTTTGCCTCTTCTTTTATATCTTCACTGTTTGAGAAGACTGCTGTATATATAAGGGAGTCTATCGTTGATTCTCTTAATTTCTCTTCGTCTAATATTTTAATTTCGCCGTTGGTTGCTTGAACGGCTCCTTCTAGTATTGAATTTAGTTCATCTGTCGTTTGAGCTATTTTTGGCATGCCTGTTCCTCCTGTGTATGTTAGGGATTTTAAATTTTAATATATATCAAAATTAGAGTGATTTCATTTGTTCATTTTATCGGAGCGAGCGGACTCGAACCGCCGACCTCTGGCCCCCCATGCCAGTGCTCTACCGCCTGAGCTACGCTCCGTTTTATGATGCTTTTATTTTTTCTTTTAGTTTTTTTCCCGGCTTAAAAGATATTCCTAATCTTTCTGGTATCAAAGTTTCTTCTTTTGTTCTTGGGTTTCTACCTATCTTAGGTGCTCTTTTTTTGATAAGGAATGTCCCAAATCCAGAAATCTGTATTTTTTTCTCGTCTGTTGCAGAGGTCATCTCTTTTTCTATTTCTTCAAAAACAGCATTTACTATCCGACTTACGTCTTTCTTTGATAGTTTTGTATTTGTGTTTTGAAGTATCCAGTTTACAATATCTGCCTTAGTCATTGTTTATCTCCTTTTAATAGATATAGCTATTTTTATATTTTACATAGTTTTTATATGATTTTTCTAGCCAGTCTTTCTCTTTTTGGGTTAAGTCTCTGATATATTTAGCAGGTACGCCAGCCCAAAGGGTACCTGACTTTATAATTTTTCCCGGAGTTACTAATGCTCCTGCGGCTACTATAGACCCTGTTTCGACTATAACTGCGTCCATTATCGTTGATGACATACCTATTAGACATCTGTCTTCTACTGTACATGCGTGGAGGGTTACATTGTGTCCTACTGTAACTTCATTTCCTATTATAGTTGGGTGTTTTTCATGGTCTACATGTATTATCGTTCCGTCTTGTATGTTTGTTCTTTCTCCTATCCTTATGTAGTTTACATCTCCTCTAATAACAACGCTGTACCATACGCTTGAGTCTTTTTTTATTTCTACATCTCCTATGATTACTGCATTTTCTGCTAAAAAGACAGATGGGTCTATCTTGGGAAATCTACCTTTGTACGGTTTTATTAGAGCCATCTTTTTCCCTCTTATGTTTTTTTATAAATCTGTATCCCACAATAAAGTAGAGTATAAAAGCTATTACCATTAAGATAGGAGGTATTATCAGTTTTATATCCATTAATCACCTTTGTAGGTTGCTTTCCCTGTTTCTGTTTCCCACACTGTAACGCTTATTACTTTTATGTCTTCTAGTAGTTCTGCTTCTTTTAATTTTTTTTCTAAAAATTCGTAAAAATATCTAGCTAATGCTTCAGCTGTTGGACAGAAGTCTACTTCTGTTATTTTATAACATTGGAAGTTTTCTTTGAAGATAGGGTATATAGGGTCGTTTTTGTCTATGATGAAAGAGTGGTCAAATACATTGTCTACAAGGTCTTTTAAAGCGGCTTTTATGTGATAAAAGTCTATCACCATCTCTTGTTGGTTTAAGGTGTTCGACCCGACTGTAACTTCTAGTTTGTAGCTGTGTCCGTGAATGTTTAGACATGGGTTTGGAGGGATTTCTGTCCCTAATAGTTTTGCCCCTTTTCCTTCTGTTAGGTTCTGTTTCCAAACTCTATGACCTGCTTCAAATTTGAATCGCTTTGTTATCTCATATTTCATTATAGATTCCTCCTTTTGTTATAGCTGTTTTGAATCTATTATAAAGGTTACTGGTCCGTCGTTTAGTATGAGTACTTCCATATGTTCGGCGAATATGCCTGTTTGTACTGGTATATGTCTAGACAGTTCTTGTACAAATTTTTCATATAGCTGTTTTGCTTTTTGTGGGGTTTCTGCATTTTCGAAGCTTGGTCTTCTTCCTTTTTTTATGTTTGCTGTTAGAGTGAACTGGGATATTACTAAGGCTTCTCCTTTTATATCTTTTATTGATAAGTTCATCTTGCCTTTTTCATCTTCGAATATTCGCAGATTTATTATTTTGTTGATGATTTTTTGTATATCTTCTTGTTGGTCTTCTTTTTCTATTCCTAGAAGTATGTTTAGACCTTTTCCTATTTTTCCTACTGTTTTGTTGTTTACTTTGACTGATGAATGTTTTACTCTCTGTATTACAGCTTTCACTGTACTTCTCCTACTAAATCGTACGCGTCTATGTTGTCTTTTATCTTTATGTTTACAAATTCACCGGGATTTAGAGGTTGTGTGGTCTCTATGTATACTACTCCGTCTATTTCATAGGCGCTTTTGTAAGTTCTGCCTATAGGTAGAGTTTCCCATTCAGGTGAGAACCCATCTATCAAGACTTTTTGTACTGTTCCTATTAGCTGACTGTTTTTCTCTAGGGTTATGGTTTCTTGGAGTTGGGAGATTTCATTTTTTCTTTGGATTTTTTCCTCTTGGGGTATGGTGTCTTCAAAGGTTTTGTATGCTGGGGTTCCTTCTTCGTGAGAATAGGTAAAAACTCCTAGCCATTGGAATTTTGCGTCTTTTATAAAATCTTTTAAGGCTTGAAAATCTTTTTCTGTTTCTGTTGGAAACCCGACTATAACAGATGTTCTTATGGCTGTATCTGGTATGTATTTTTCTTTCCATTGTAATATTTTTTCTATTCTTCTTTTTCTGTACCCTCTCATCATATCTTTTAGGAGTTTATCTTCGCTGTGCTGTATTGGCATCTCAAAATATCTAACTACCTTCTCGCTGTCTGCGATAGCCTTTATAAAGTCTTCTGTTACAGTGGTTGGGTATAGGTAGTACAGTCTTATCCATTGTATCTCTTTTATTTTTTCTAATTGGCTTATAAGCTTCCATAGCATAGGTTTGCCATAGATGTCTATCCCGTAGGAGCTTGTATCTTGGGATACTATGTTTAGCTCCTTTACTCCATTTTTGGCTAAGAATTGGGCTTCTTTTACTAGTATGTCTATAGGTTTTGACCTGTGTTTCCCTCTGATATTTGGTATTGCACAAAAAGAGCATGTGTGGTCGCAACCTTCAGAAATCTTTAGATAGGCGGTATGTTTTGGGGTTGATATAATCCTTGTTAGATATGGATTTTCTACCTTTTTAGAAGGTAATCCTATTATTTGGGGGATTTTTAGTTCGTTTTTAAGGTCTACAAAGATGTCTACTTCAGGTATTTCTTTTTCTAGTTCTTTTTTGTATCTTTCTACTAGGCAACCTGTAACTATTATCTTCTTTTTTGGGTCTTTCTCTTTTAGATTAACTGCTTGTAGTATTGTGTTTATAGATTCTTCTTTGGCTGTATCTATAAAACCACAGGTGTTTATTAGGATTATGTCTGCATTTTTTATGTTGGTGGTTATTTTCGCTCCTGATATGTTTAAAAGCCCTAAGAGGGTTTCTGTGTCTACTAGATTTTTTGGACAGCCTAGGCTTATTACTCCAATTTTCATATTTTTCTCCTTATCTACTTAAGAAATGACAAAATGCGGTAGCTATAGCGTCTGCTTCGTCTTGATGTTTTGGTGTTACTTGAAAAAGTCTTGTTACCATCTCTAGTACATCTTCTTTTTTTGCCCACCCGTATCCTGTAACAGCACTTTTTATCTGTTGTGGGGTGTACTCAAAAATAGGGGTGTCGTTTATAGAGCTAACTAATAGTATAACTCCTCTTATCTCTCCAAGTCTTATCAATGTTTGAGGATTTTTTCCGTAAAAAGATGATTCTAAGGCTATCTCATCAGGTAGGAAATCTTTTATTACAGTGTTTAGCTCTTCAAATATTTTTTTTAGGTTTTCTGGCTTTTTTTTGGCTAGTATAGTTCCTGATGTTAACAGTTTGTAACTATTATTGTGTATTTCTAATACAGCGTATCCTGTTTTGTAGCTTCCCGGGTCTATTCCGATGACTCTTGTTTCTTTCAAGTTATGTTATCTTCTCCATTAGCTTTGTTGACATGTCAAAGTTGGCATAAACTTTTTGGACGTCGTCATTTTCTTCTAAGGCATCTAGAAGTTTCATAAGTTTGGTTGCTGTTTCTTCATCTTTTATCTCTATGGTTGTGGTTGGTATTTTTGTTAGTTCAGCTTTTTCTACTTTTATTCCCATATTCTCTAAAGCTTCTTTCACTGCGTATAGCTCTTTTGGCTCGGTTCGTATTTCGTAATATTCGTCTTCGGTTATAACGTCTTGCGCTCCAGCTTCTATAGCTTTTTCAAATATTTCTTCTTCTGAATATTCTGATTTTGGTACTTGTATTATCCCTTTTTCTTCAAATAAGAAGGATACACAACCAGTTGTACCTAGATTCCCTCCTTGTTTTGTAAATATGTGTCTTATCTCTCCTGTTGTTCTGTTTCTGTTATCTGTAAGACATTCTACTATGATAGCTACTCCTTCTGGTCCATATCCTTCATATATAACCTCTTCGTACTGTACTCCTTCTAGTTCTCCTGTACCTCTTTTTATAGCTCTTTCTATGTTTTCTACAGGCATGTTTGCTTTTTTTGCTTTTTCTATGGCTATACGGAGTCTAGGATTAAATTCTGGGTCTGCTCCTCCTTGTCTTGCCGCAACGGTAATTTCTTTGATTAGTTTTGTAAATATCTGTCCTCTTTTCGCGTCCATTTTTGCTTTTTTATGTCTTATGTTGTGCCATTTGCTGTGTCCTGCCATATAAAACCTCCTTTGGGTTCTTCTAGGTTGAAAGATATTTCAAATGTCTAAAAATTCAATTTAAAAAATTATACTAAATAGTATAATCAAGGTTTATTTTTCGTTTAACAGCTGTTCTCTTAATACTGATAGTTTGTGGGGATAGTCTGTTGCTAAGGCATCTGTTCTATTTTTTAATATTTTTAAGGCGAGTTTTTCATCATTTATAGTCCATGCTACTACTTTTAAGCCTAAACTATGAGCAAAATTGTTTGCTTTTAAGGTGGCTAGTTTGTAATAGGGAAGTACTATCTGTGCCTCTAGCAAGTGAGCCTCTTTTATTCTTCCCGGAGGTTTACTGTATATAAGACCGGTGGTGATAGAGGGAAGTAATTTTTTTGCTGTTTTAATCGCAGTATCGTAAAAGCTGATAACCGCTGTCCACTCTAGGGCATTATATTTTTGTAGTATTGTGAGAACTTTTTCTACTGTGTCAGGTTCTTTTATCTCTATGAACATTCCTACTCTTGCGTTTACAAATTTTATAGCTTCTTCGAGAGTAGGTACAGGTTCCCCTTGTATTGTTATATGCTCTTTTATAAAGGAATAATCTACATCTCTTGGAGATACTGCCTTTCCTGCCAATCTTCTAAAATCTGGGTCATGTAGTAATATTAACTGTCTGTCTTTTGTCTTTCTCACATCGATTTCTACAATGTCTGCTCCATGTTCTATAGCATATTTTAAGGAAGCTATCGTATTTTCTGGTTTAACTCCTTTAGCTCCTCTGTGTCCTACTATAGAAAAAGGTTTTCTTGTTAATTTCTGTAAAATTTCCATATCTGTATCTATTTAGTGTAAATGTCAGTTAAGAATCTCATTATCTTATCCTTTAAAGGAAGTCCTTTTACCGCTTTTTTCTTTAGCTCTTTTAGCTGGGGGTCGTATTGGGCTATTCTTTCTATGCAGTCTATAAAGGATAACGCCTCTTTGTTTTTATTTTCTAGGATACAACTGCTTACAGCTTCTTTTAGGATTTGTCTATGTTTTGATTCTAAGGGGACATCATAATCTATATCTATAGCCATAGCTATATATTTTGCGGCTTTTTTTAGATTCTGTTTTTTATATTCTTCTTCTGCTTGTTTTAGTAAATCTGTTGCTATCTGTTTAAAGTACTGGTCTTGAGAGGGATTTAGGTATGCGGCTTTTTCTAGCTCTTGTACCGCTTTTATATAATTCTTTAGCCCTTCGTATGCTTTAGCTGATAGCTCATACAAAATCACAAAGTTTCTGTCTATCTCTTTTCCCTTTTCTAGGTATTTTAAGGCTTGGTCATAATCTCCTACGCCTATAAGAATCTTTCCCATTTGAATATAAAAATCTATGTTTTGGTCTGAAGATATACCTTTTAGGAGGTCTAGAGCTTTTTGGGTCTCTCCTTTTGAGAGATAGCCTTGAGCTAATAAGACATAAGCTTCTTTATTAGATGGGTTCAGATTAGTGGCTTTTTCCAAATCTTGAATAGCTTCTTCTATCTGTTCTGTTTGAAGATAGATTTTTCCCCTTTCAAAAAAAGCTTCTTCATAGTCAGGTTTTAACTCTATAGCTTGAGAGAAGCTTATTACTGCCATTTTTAATCTCTCTGTGGTAAGTTCCTTAGCGTATATCTTTCCCATTAAAAAATGTAACTGTGGAACATCATAGTTGTACTGGAGAGCTTCGTCTAATAGAGAAAGAGCAGTGTCGTAATCTTTGTTTTTGAAGCTTGTAAGGGCTTTTTCTAGATAATAGAGATAGTTTTCCTGTGACATTTTTATTCCTCCGAAATATAATATTTATCACTTCAAGTTTGGGATAAATAGGCGTATGATTAAGAAAATAACAAAAATTTTAGGACGAATCTTCATATCAGCTTTAATTGCTCTTTTGTCCATAACCATAATTATACTCATAATTTTACTGCTTATCACAAATCACAAGATATTTTTAAGGTATATGGGAGTTTCTGTACAGCACGACTGTCAGATAGAAAAAGGTAATTTTGTTTGCTCTTATTACACGATAACCAGTGAAAAAGGACTGTTTCAGATAAAAATGTCCAATCTAGAAGGTAGTATTATTTTTCAAAATTTTTTAAAAGATAAGCCTATTTTCCAAGCAAAAGTAGAAAATCTCACTGGTTTTTATAAATATCCAAAAAAGAAAACAAAGAAAAAAGGCTCTCTTCTTCCTATATACACATTTTATCTTGCTTCAAAATTCGTAAATTTTGAACTAAAAAAAGGTTCATTTTTGATAAACTTACCTAAAAACATAGTCAACCTAGATAATATAAACTTTCTAGTAAAGGACTCTTCTATCTATAATAAAAAACCTATCCTGATACGAACAGATAATAGATACACAACGCATCTGTCCAAATTTAGGATAAAACTTACTGAACACAAAGCTTTTTTAGAAGATTTGAGAGCTTCTTGGGAAAACCAAATTTATATTTCTGCCTCTGGATACATAAGTATCAGTAAGCAGATGTATCTTAATGCTTTGGTAGATATTCCTTACTTTGAAACTGATAAAACAAAAATATATAACTCAAAAATCTTCATAACAGGAAAAAAAGAAACTAGACAAAAACCTATCTATATCAAATTTCTAACCTCAACCCATAGGATAAAAAATGAAAAAGAGAGCATAAACGCCTATGACATAAGAACTTTTGGTAGATATACCTTAAAAAACCTAAACCATGTGATAGGAGATTCTACTATAAATATTTCAGATGTTTTTGTAGAAGAGTTGCACACAAAAAAGATAGATATAAACACACATATCTCAAAGAAAAAAGATAGATACAAAGGGATAGGCGATATTAAGATAAAAACCTTTCAGTATAGAAACTACAAATTAGAAGACACATATCTAAATCTTTCTTTCGAAAAAGAAAAAACAGTTAGGTTAAACGGAACAATAAGGACACAGCTGTTAGACGCAGATTTTTTCTATTCTGATGAACAAACCCCTATTTTTAAGCTAGAAACTTTGTATTTTGAGCTTGAGAAGATTGTAGATTTTTTAAAACCTAAAAAAAGGGAATTGTTCCTCATAAAAGGTAAAACAAAATTAAATCTCACTTATTATCCTACCAAATCTCTAGCTAATGCTATCGTAAATGGAAAAGACTTAAACTTCTTTGGTATTACCTTTAAGGAAGGTATATCAAATATCAATATAGATGTACTAAAAAATAGTATTGACATATCAGGAACTACCCAAAGTAAAAACTCAAGACTGTTTTATACAGGTACTATTAAAAATATGAATCTATCCTTGAGTTTAAACTACAATAACATCTCTTTAGAAAACCTCATCTTTACAAAAAAGTTCGACTTTTCCACTATTGTTTCTGGAAACGGATACATAAAAGGGAATATCCTCTCCCCAGAAGTTATGTTGTATGGTAAGTCAGACCAGATGAGATATAAACAGATATATCTAGAAAATCTAAACTATGCAGTACTATACAGAGATAAGAAATTGCTAGTAGTTGGAGAAAAAGAAGAAGAAAACCTCACCACAAACATATTTGTAGAATTTCTACCCTTTTCTATGCTAGTTGACATCTACGGTATAGATACAGACTTAGCTCCCATAAATCCTTATCTAGAAGCATTACTACCAAAAATATTCGAAAAAATAAAACCAAAAAAAGCCACCGGAAATGTAAAAATAAAAGCGCAAAAAAACTACTGGGAAGTAAATCTAGATGTAGAAAAAGGTTCAGCTTTTTTAGTCCCCATAAAAGATACTATCTATGGATATGGAAAAGGAAAGATTTCTAAGGAAGATACGAATCTTACTATAAATTTTTACAACCAAGAATTAACTCTCCTAAAAAAGAAAATTTCTGTAAAAGGTAAGTTTGAACTACTAAACAAGGACTTTTTTATTGAAGTTTACTCAAAAAAACTAGAAGGGTTTGATAGGTTCGAGGCTGTTGGATTTTTGTACACTGAACTAAAAAATGAAAAAGTCTTAGGCAACCTTTGGATTGAAGGGAAGAAAGATTCAGTATCATTTACCGATGAAATACTAGCAACTGGAAATCTAAAAAAGATAGGAGGAGTCTCTCTACTATCTGTGAAACAAAATGGTTACGTAGCGTTAGATAGTACATTTAACTATCTTGTTAACATTTTGGACGACAAAATACAAAGCCATATTTTTACAGAAAAAATAAGCTTACATATCTTTACAGAAGAAAATAAAGAAACCCTAAGCTTACTATTTAACAAAATAGATATAAACACAACCATAGAAAAACAAAAACTGCCTAAGATAGATGCAGTTATAAACTCTATAACAGTAAAAAAAGAAAATCTAAAAATACTCTATTCTGAACCTATCCATTTTCAACTGATAGATAAAACTCTTATAGTAAAACCTTTTAAGTATGCTGGAATTCTAGAAGGGTATCTAAAAAGGCTCACTTACAATATAGAAAACAATATCCTTTCTCTTTACACAGAAGGTAATATTGGTAAAGACATAATTCCAGAGCTTTTACAGTTTTTCTCTTTAAAAGGAGATATAAAATACCAAATCTTATACGAAGATGTAATAGAAAATATCAATAAAAATATCTTTGTAAAGTTATACTCTAACGATTTAATTATAAGGACTCCATATGTGATAGGTACTATCAATATAGACAAATTTCTCATCGAGTACAAAAAAGAATTAAAGATAGATATAGTAGGAAAAACAATCAGCTCTCTTTTTGGAGAAAATCCTATACAGATTCAAGGGTGGGCTAAATTAAATCCGCTAACTTACAACCTAAAAACATTTATAGAGATGCTATCAGTAAAATACGAAAACCTCTTCGTTGGTACATTAAACTCAAATCTAGATATAATAACAACCCAAAACCAAAACCATATAATAAAAGGAAATGTATCTGTATCTGGAAGAAGCAAACTCCCTATGTCCTTCCTTACAGAGAAAAGAACAGTAGAAGAAAAACCTCCAATTTTTGAAAAAATATCACTAGATATAAATGTAACTACGTTTTCCCCTATATACATATACAGTAATTGGGGAAATGTTTATGCAGAAGCAAGCCTTCATATAACTGGGACTCTTGCCAAACCTATATTAAATGGAGAGATAAACATAACCTATGGAAAAATATACATAGCAAAAAATCTATATAACGTTGATTTCATCAATATAAGGATTATAGATAATAAACCTTTCGTTAATGCTAGACTATCTACAAACATAGCTCAAACATTTATATATCTAAACGTGACAGGTCCTATCGATGACCTCCAGTTTGAGTATGTATCTACACCCCCAAAAACAAAAGAAGAGATATTAGCGATACTCTTTTTAAAAGAAACTCCTGCGGCTCTAGCAGAACTACCATTTTTTACACTAGTAGGGAAAATAATAAAAACTATATTCCCTGCCTCCCCAGAGAAAGGGGGGATTTTCCAAACAGGCTTTGAAATATCAATTAATCCAAAATACTCACCAATACAAGGGATAATAGCATCAATCTATGCAAGAAAATCAATAACAAGAAGATTGTATATAGCTATATCTAGACCTATACTACAAACGGTTACTGAATTTTTTGGCTGGTATGAGCTTGGGTTTAAAATAACAGAAAGAACTGCTATAGTATTTAGACAGTACGAAAACAATATAACAGAAACAGAGATAACATTTAGTTTGCCATTTGACTTTTGAGGTAAAAAAAATGCTAAAGATAAAAAAGGAGTTAATAGACCAAATAAAAAAACAGGCAGAAGAAGGTTACCCATACGAGATATGCGGATTTTTAATTGGAAAAATAGATTACAACACAGATACAACTGAAGCAGTAGAGATATATCAAGTAGAAAACCAAAATAAAGAAAGAGCAAACGATAGATTCCAAATCGCCCCAAAAGATTACATAAAAGTAGAAAACTACGCTGACAAAAAAGGACTATCTATAGTGGGAATATATCATACTCACCCAGACCACCCAGACGAACCATCTGCCACAGATTTAATGTTTGCTCAACCGGATATGTCATATATTATTATGTCTGTTAAAAACAAAAAAGCTTCTAACTGGAGAAGCTGGAAACTAGACAAAGATAGGTTTATAGAAGAAAAAGTAGAAATACTCTAAGATTTGAGGTTAAACATGAACACTAAACTGTTAGCACCATCTATACTTGCAGGTGATTTTTCCAAATTAGGAGAAGAAATAAAAATAGTAGAAGAGGCTGGAGCTGACATCATTCATCTTGATGTAATGGACGGAAGATATGTTCCAAATATTACAATAGGAGTCCCAGTGATAAAATCTCTAAGAAAAGTTACCCAATTGCCGTTTGATGCTCATCTTATGATAGTAGAACCAGAAAGGTATGTAGACGACTTTATACAAGCAGGGGTAAATATGCTGTCATTCCATCTAGATGCAACGATACATGCCCATAGATTAGTAGAACACATAAAATCAAAAGGAGTAAAAGCAGGCATCGCCCTAAATCCATCAAACCCTGTAAACACTTTGGAAGAGATAATCTATTTTATAGATTATGTTCTTATAATGTCTGTAAATCCCGGATTTAGCGGACAAAAATTTATACCAGAAGTTCTAAACAAAATACCAAAACTAAAAAAATTGATGGAAGAAACAGGGAGAACAGACGTACTTATAGAGATAGATGGAGGAATAAATCAAGATAACATTGCACAAATATCAAAAATGGGTATTGATATATTTGTAGCAGGAAGTTCTATCTATAGAGCTTCTGACAAAAAACAGGCAGTTAAGACACTAAAAGAAAAAATGAACCAACTGCTAGTTTAAGAGGTTTAAAATGGATTACAAGATAAGAACATGGCCAGATAAGATACTAAAACAAAAAACAAAAGAAATAACATATTTTGATGATAAACTAAAAACCTATACAGATATAATGTTTCAAAAAATGTATCAAGAAGAGGGAGTAGGTTTAGCCGCTAATCAGATAGGAATCCCTTACCAGATTCTAGTAATTGATACAAATATAAGAAAGTATGAATCCCAAGAAGATGAAGACGGAGTAAAACTAGCGCTTGTAAACCCAAAAATAGTACACAAAGAAGGAGAGATAGAATCTACAGAAGGGTGTCTTAGCTTTCCCGGAGTACAGATAACTATACCACGGGCAGAAAGAGTAAAAGTGATAGCAAAAGATATAGAAGGGAAAGATATAGAAATAGATACAGATGGTTTTTTAGCCATAGTTCTTCAGCATGAAATAGACCACCTAAATGGAATTCCATTTATAAACTATCTTCCTCCAGTCAAGAAGAGAATGGTACTAAATAAATATCTAAAGAATATAAAACAATCAACAAAGGCAAAGTAATGTGTCCAGAGCTATTTAGAATCGGAGATTTTGTAATAAGTACCTACGGCGTTCTCGTTGCTATTGGAATGATTGTATCTTTTTACATATTTTTGCATTTTGCCAAAAAAGAAGGTATCAAAGAAAAGCAGGCAGAGAACCTTTTTATCCTTACTATAATAGGAGGCTTAGTAGGGGCTAGATTTGCGTACATCTTAGAACACCACGACCAATTTAAAACATTTGTGGACTATATAGCTATATGGAAAGGAGGGATTGACTGGTTTGGAGGTTTTATTGGAGGCATAATTACAGCGTTAATATTGATAAAGATATACAAAATCAATCTGTGGAAAGTAGCTGATGCGGCGGCTATAGCAATTATCATAGGACATGGTATCGGAAGATTAGGGTGTACAGCCGCAGGGTGCTGTTACGGTAAACCTGTACCAGAACACTCATTTTGGGAACATTTTGGACTAAAATTTCCAGAAGATTCAGCCGCTCCTCCGGGAATGACACTCTATCCAACTCAACCCTTGGAAGCGTTTTTCAATTTTGTGATATTTGGTATTTTGTTTTTATTTTATAGAAAAAAGCTTTTCGATGGTCAGATTTTTGGTATGTACTTGGTGCTGTATGGAACAGAAAGATTCCTTTTAGAATTTATAAGAAATGTAACGCCTCCTATAGAACCTATAGGACTAACATGGAATCAGATTATAAGTATGACGATGGTAGTAGTAGGAGTGTCTATACTACTGTACAAACTAAAATCTCAAAGGTTGTTAGAGACAGATGAGTAAATACAAAATCTTTTTGACAAATGACGACGGATATTTATCAGAAGGTCTTAACACAATAAGAGAAAAACTCCTTTCAGAAGGATTTGAGGTTATAACTGTAACCCCAGACAGAAATATGAGCGGTACTAGCCACTCTCTCACATTTACACGCCCTTTAAAAATAGAACAAAAAGAAGAAAACTTCTACATAGTAATCGATGGTACTCCTGCTGATTGTGTACATCTTGGATACTATGTGGTACTCAAAGAACAAAAACCAGACCTGTTAATATCTGGTATCAACCTTGGTCCAAACCTTGGCAACGATATATTTTATTCAGGAACAGTTGGAGCGGCTAGAGAAGGTACATTGTTTGGTATTCCTTCTATCGCCATTTCCCCTTCCTCATCTAAAAATCCAGATTTTAGTTCTATAGCACAGGTAGGACTAAGGATAGCTAAACAGGTACTTCGCAAAGGTTTACCAAAAGGAGTTTTCCTAAATGTAAATGTCCCTAAAGAGATAAAAGGATTTTTACTAACTAAGCAAGGGAGAGGTGCTTACAAAGAGCAAATCGTAAAATACCTCTCCCCTTCCAAAGAAGTATACTACTGGATAGGTGGAGAAGAGAGTTTAACAGAAGAATGTGAACCCGGCAGTGATTATACTGCGGTAAAAAACGGCTTTGTATCTATAACACCTATTAGGCTAGATTTGACTTCTTACGAAGCCTTATCCCAGTTAGACAAAGATAACTTTCTTATATTTCCAAGCTAATTTTTCTGTCTCTTTAGTTCATCTAGTTGAGCTTCACACTGACCTAATTTGTAGCTAAGGTCAGAGATTTTATCTAATAACATACCTAAAGAATTTTTTAAGCTCTCCTCTTCTTTTATATGTTTTTCATAAAGCTCTAGAGCTTCACTAATTATACGGGTCTCACTTTTACCTGTTATAAGCTTTAGCTCCTCTAAAAGAGCTAGTATATGGTTATCAAAAACGTATGTCTTTTTCTTCTTTTCAGAATTTACCATAAAGTACAAATCCTCCATTCCTTTCTTCCTTATTTAATTTTTACAGAAACTATACAAAATACAATACCATAAATATACATAAATACTTATATCTTTAATCTCTGCATCAAAAGAAAAATATGGAAATTATTTCATAAAACAATACATTGATTCTTTTTTGTTTTTATGTTACTTTTTTGTTAAATCAACAAAATTTTTAAAATGGAGGGGTCATGAAGAGAGTGATATTTCCTTTAGTATCATGTACTTTTATACCTTTTGTTTCTTTTGCAGAAGTAACAAAAGTAGAAAAAATCTCTATTAAAGAACCAGCCTATCAAATTGAGAAAGAAGAAATCGAAAAAAACAAAGATTTTGACCTTGGGGAAATCTTGTTTAAGAATTATCCGGAGATAAGTATAGTCAGAAAAGGGGTTTCTGTTACAGAAATTTTTCTAAGAGGTTTTGGACGAAATAATATTAATGTACTCATTGATGATACTAGAGTCTATGGGGCTTGTCCTAACGGAATGGACAACCCAGCATTTTTTGTAAGACCTTTTGAGATAGAAGGTATATCTATAAAAACCAACGACATTCAAAACCAAGGCTCTTTGGGAGGAGTGATTAATGTCATTACAAAAAAACCTCAACCTGATAAAAACGAGTTTGATTTAAATGTTACTGGGGGAAGTTTTGGCTACAACTATACATCTTTAGTATCTAATCTGTCTGGATTTTGGGTAGGATTTGCTTCTTTGTACAGTAAACCATACGAAACAGGTGAAGGAAAAAAAGTTACCGAATACCCAACTGGTATGTCTGCATATCAAGATAAATACATAGATAAAAAAGCTATAGACTTAAAACAGACAACTATGAAGTTAAAATACAAAAGCTTAAATTTTACAGCTTCCTATTTTGATGCAAAAAGTGTACTTTACCCTTATCTAATGATGGACTCAACAAAAGATGAAAATCTTAGATTTGGTATAGAATACAATTCAAAAGATAACTTAAATATAAACCTATACTACTCCCAAATGGATCACGACATGAGCGATACATACAGAGTATCAGCAGTACCTTGGACAGATGGAACCCTCTCATCTAGAGGTTATATGATGAGAACTATTGCCAGTTCTAAAGTTTATGGAACAAAGATAGTAAAAGGATTTTCAAAAGTAGATGCAGGAGTAGAGCTTTTCAATAGAGAATGGTTAGCAGACAACCAGCTTATGATGATTGACAATAAAGGTATGATACCTGATGTTAAGAACTTTAATTTTGGCATTTTTGGTTTCTACAAAACAAAACTAAAAAATATAAATGTCAAAGCAGGAATTAGATTCGACCATTTTTATTCAAAAGCGAATATTGGAGTAATGGGAGATAATAAAAATCTATATTCTATGTACTACGGTACTACAAAAACCACAGTGAATCACGACTACATAAGCGGGCTAGTGGAAGGAAGAAAAAACATAGGGAAAAATCTTTCTACAAGAGTAACACTAAGTCATACCATTAGATTTCCTGACCCTCAAGAGTTATTTATAGCTCTACAAAGACCTCCAACCAAACCAAACTGGGTTGGGAATCCTTTCTTAAAACCTACCAAAAATAGACAGATAGAACTAGCCTTAGATAAAAAGTTTATAAAAGGAAAGTTAAACTTTACCCTGTTTTATAGTGATTTGAAAGATTACATATATTTATACAAATTTATGACCCCTGCACCAGCTCTCTCTTACACAAATATAGATGCATACATGTATGGAGGGTCTGTTAACGGATTTTTCTCTATAACAGATAGTATATCTGTTTCAACAGGACTGTCTTATCAAGTAGGTAAAAAGAAAGAGGGGGAAGATAAAGACCTAGCAGAGATACCTCCTTTAAAAGCTATGCTTTCTCTTGTGTATAAAAGGGATAATTTGGCTGTTTATCTAGAAGATATATATAATCACGACCAAGACGATATAGATTCTACTCTTAACGAGCTTCCAACTGATAGCTGGAATGTAGTAAACTTGAGATTCAGTTATACCAAAAAATCTATGAACTTTACATTTGGAGTAGAAAACCTGTTTGACGAATTTTATTATTTACATCTCTCTTATCTTAGAAATCCTTTTTCTACAGGGGTTAGAGTGCCTGAACCCGGAAGATTCTTATATGTGAAGGTTGACGTTAGACTATAAGTCTGTAGGGGGCTTAAAGGTCCCCTGCAAGAATTTTCTCTAGTTCCTCCTCATAAAAAAATCTTTTATCAAACGCAGGCTCCAAATCTGAAACCCACATAGCAGATTCATCATACTTAGCAAAGAAAGGTCTCATAACCCAGTTAGGATTTCTACCTTGTAAAAAATTTAGTACAAAGACCTTTTCTCCGTTTATCTGGGTTACGCCACTTACTTGAATCTTTCCCGGCTCTGCTGACATGCTAGGACCTCTTACAGTCCTAGCTATACCACTAACATTTTTGTACGCTTCCTTGAATATTTCATACGCTTTATAAAGAGGTACACCAAAATAGTGTTGAGCCCCTGTATCTCTAGCTATAAACATATAATATGGAATCATATTCATAGAAACCTGCTTTTTCCACATCGAAGACCAAACCTGTGGGTCGTCATTTATGTTTTTCATAACTGGAGACTGGGTTCTTATTACTGCCCCTGTATTTAAAATCCTTTCTACCGCTTTTTCTACAGCTGGCGTTTCTAATTCTTTTTGATGGTTAAAATGAGCCATAAATGCTAGATGTTTTCCAGATTTTACAATGTCTTCAAAGAGTTTTAAAAGTTCATCAGAATCATCATCACTCAAAAATCTATAAGGCCAAAAACCTAAAGCCTTAGTCCCTATTCTAATAGTTTGTAAATTTGGCAAATCAGCTTCAAGTAAAGGTCTTATATAATGTTCCAAAACTCTCGTTTTCATTATCAGAGGGTCACCACCAGTAAATAGTACATCAGTAACCTCTGGGTGAGCGGATAAATATTCAATCAGTAGCTCTACTTCTTTCATCGCAAACTTTAGTTCACTTATACCCACAAATTGAGGCCATCTAAAACAAAAAGAACAGTAAGCGTGACAAGTTTGCCCTTGACTTGGGAAAAAAAGAACTGTCTCTTTGTACTTGTGCTGAATCCCTTTTAGCTCTTTTCCATTAAATTTAGGAATATTTTTAAACTGCCCTGCCGGGTGGGGATTTAGTTCAAACCTTATCTCATTAGCTTTCTTTTGTATCTCTTCTTTTGAAGCACCCCTCCTTAATAGGTCTGCCATCGCCTCAAAATGATGAGGTTTTAACATCTCCTTTCTAGGAAAGGTTAAGGTAAAAATAGCATCATTTTCGTAATTATCCCAGTCTATAAGTTCATCTATTACATAGTTATTGACCTTAAAAGGAAGAACATGTCCTACTACTTCTATTGCAAATATATAATCTTCGGGAAGTTTGCTAATCTGGGGAATATCCTTGAAATTTCGAAGAGTGTAATTTTTATATTTAGGCAAACTTTCCACCTCCATTAAATTTTGTACAAATGTGGGAAACAATTATAACATAAGCTAGTTTTTGTTTTTGGCTAGTATATGAAATCTATATATTAATTTCTAAGATAATATACATTATCTTTGAAAATGATATATAAAATTCATATATCAAAAGGAAGAACTGGCGGAATAACTATTTTAATGAAAAAAGAATTACCACTAGAGCTATTTACAATATATGTTCGATCTATTTTTAAGCCAAAGGGAGGGTTCCAGGGGAAAAAGAAAATAGAATGGGAAAGATTTAAGAAAATACATAAAGAGAAAATCTTTAAACCTGTTGATTTTAAAGAGCAAGAAGAAAAAACTTTTTTTAATCAGAGAAATGTCAAGTTAGATAATATAATAAGTTTTTCTAAACTTACTTTTGGTGGTGGTTGGTATACAAAGAGATCTAAGTTAGATTTAATCTCTTCTCTTTTCCTAAATACACGAATTAAAAAGTATAAAAAAACTATAAAAAATCCGAGCGTCCATTTTTTACGATCGATACGACCGAAAGAAGAATTAAAAATTTTCTATCTTGACAAAAAAAATTATGAAAAAATCAGAAAAAGAATTTATCGATTAGAAAAATCAAATTTAGATGAACTTAAAAAGTTAATCCGAATCTCAAAAATAATCTCTGAAATTTTCTATCTTGACAAAAAAATCAGCTCCAAGAGGATAAAAACTTTAAGAAGAGAAATAAACGAAATACTTTTCAGAGCTATGACAATAGCAAATCAAAAGCAAATGAAGAAAGAATTAAAGCTATATCAAAAAATCTGGAGGGTTGTAAATGATGAAATCAAACGAACAAAGGATAAGGGAGCTAGAGGAGAAAGTAATGATTTTAGAACGGAAACTCAAAATATTCGAAGATCTTGCGAAACAATTGATTTCTGAGGAAAAGTCTATTCTAGATCTAATGCATGAGCTTGATATGAACTTAAGAAAAATAAACAATCGTGTTGATATAGTTGATAGAGCATTAGACCAAATTGATTGCGAACTTGAAAATATTTATGAGCATCTTGAAATGAACTTTATAAAAAGAATCACAAAGAAAATTATAACAATTATAAAAAATATAAGGAGGAAAATATGGGCAAGATAAGAGATGATTTAGAACTACTGAAAAAGCAAATACATGAAATTTCTGAAGCGATAAAAAGAAATCAAGAAAAACAAGCGTCTGTAGATTCAGAAACGGAATTGGCAAAGTTGAAGGCTGAAAATGAAAAACTACTGAAGGAATTAGATAAACTTCAACAAAAATTGAAAAGCAAGGAAGCATATCAAACTGACAATTTTTTTGAAAAACTAAAAGATTTCTTTTTTGGAGAGGTTGAAGAATGAATGACGAAAAAAATATAGGTCCAGAAATTTTAGGAGAAGTACCAGGAGATTTTATACCACCGCAGGAAGAAAATCAGGAAAATCAAGGACAAGAACAGAAAAAAAAGAGAGGTAGACCTAAAGGCTCTACTGGAAAAAAAGTAAATCCATATGAAGCAGAAGCAGAATTTATATTACAAATGTTTGAAGGAATAAAAGTACAAGTAAGAGGTGAACAGCTAAATCCTATGCTAAAAACCGTTTGGAAAAATTCATATATTAATACAGCTGAAAAGTATGGAATATCTATGAATTCAAAACCTGAATTGGTTTTAGCTATTGCATCAGTTGGACTGATTATAGATAGCTTAGGAACTGAAAATACTTTATCAATGATGGATAAAATCAAAATCAAATTATTTACGGTTTTTTCTAATTTAAAAAAGCTTTTCAGGAGAAATAAAAACAATGGAAGCAATACTAAACAAAATAATAACAGTAATTGGTAAAAAAGGTTATGGTAAAACTACACTGGTAAAATTGTTAGTTTTATTATCTTCAAAACCAGCTATTATAATTGATCCAAGATTTCAGTTTGAAAATGAGCATTATTTATATTTTCAAAATATTGAAGAAGTTGAAGAATGGTTAAAAGAAAACTATCAAAGATTTTACGCATTTAATAAAAAAATAGTTATTCAGTCAGCTGAAAAGCAGAAAGTAGATAAATTTTTAGAGTTTATTTATAAATACTTTAAGGACATTGTTTTAGTAATTGATGAAGTTGATATGTTTTATAATCAAAGAAATTTCAATGATGAAACAGCATTTTATAAGCTAATACATTATGGAAGGCATAGCAGAATTGACATAATAACAACTTCTAGAAGACCAGCAAACATACCGAAAGATTTGACATCTCAAACAGATATATTTTGTCTATTCCAGACAAAAGAAAACAATGATATTAAATATCTTTCTCAATATCTATATGGACAGGAAGTATTTGAAACATTAAGAAATTTAGAAAGATTCAAATATATGGAATATGATACAGAAAAAGATGAGTTCAAAATAAAGAGTTTAGATAAATCAATATTAAGGTATGTATAAAATGAGTGGGAAGGAAATTAGGAATTTGCGGCATGCTTTGGGTATGACACAACTAGAGTTCGCACTTTTTCTAGGGACAGATCCATCGTTAGTGTCCAAGTGGGAAAATGAGGTTGTTGAACCGAAGGCAACAACAAAATTATTGTTGAGAATTGTAAAGACTCTTTTAGAAGAAGGGTATCCTATTCAAAAAATTTATTGTCAGAATTAGTTATTAGTTATCTGACAAAGACAAAAAAAACAAAAATTAATATTTTTAACTTTAAATTTCGTAGGAGGAAGTTATGAAAGGCAAAGGAAAATTTATACTCTATGGAGTATTGGCAGGTCTTATTTTGCACATTGCAAAAAAACAGGGAATTGTTAAGGGGGTATAAGTATGGTTACAAAAAATGATCTTATTAATGCAACTTTTATAGTTGGTGGTTTGCTTATTTATAACATGGTTATTTCTCAGGTTGTAGATAAGTTTATTCCAGGAAAATAAGGAAGGAGTGATGGCATACAGCTTAGAGAGACAATTAGAAAAAGTTCCTTTTGTTCCAGATGGTAATCGTTCAATTCCTATGCCACGAAATAACGCATATTCAATGCTATTTTTAACATTATCGGTAACTTATAACACTAGTGCATCTGTAAACTTAAAACCATGGCATTTTTACAATCTTATAGAAAGATTAACAATAACAGCTAACTCTAATTTAGTAGTAAAAGATCTTCCGTTTAAGGCATTGCCTATAAAAACTCTTTTTTATACAGGCAAGCTTCCATATGTAAATTATTCAACCACTCCAAGTTCTACTGGATTAAAGGCGACTGTAACAGCTCCACTATTTTTCAAGTTGCCAAGAATGATAAGACCACACGATGCACTGCTTTTTGCACCGAACTTAACAAGCTTAGATTTATCTGTTAATTGGGCAAATGAAACAGCAATAGGAACTGGAGTAACTGTTACAGATGCAGAACTAAAAATAGCAACAGAGGAATTTGTTGATTGGGATATTGAGAAAAATCCAGTATCGTTGTTTAAAGAGACATTTAGAATTGAGGATGTAACAGGTTCACAAACTGGAAGACTTATAAGGCTTAATCCAGAAACTACATATAGAGCTATAAATTTAGTAACTTTCGATGATAATGGTCTTAGGAACGACATCATAACAAGAACAAAAATTTCAATTGGTGCTGTTGTATTCAAGGATGTAGAAGCTGAAACATTACGACATAAAAACAACAACATTTTTGGCTTGCAAGATGATGTAGATGGGCTTTATCGTTTAGATTTTGCTCCAAGGGGATATTTAACAGATACACTCAAAGCTAAGAATGTTCCAAATGTTGAACTGTATATTGACCAGCAAGCAAATGGAACTAATCCAAAAATTTTAATACTTCCAGAAGAAGTGGTTTAAAAGCCACTTCTTTTTTTGAAGGAGAAAAAATATGGAAGCTGTAGTGAAGCAAGAACAACCGCAGAATGATATTTGGTATAAAGCAAAAGAGACAGTAAATAATGTTTTAGATTTGGTGCCTAAATATTTAGACATATATCTACAGACACAGTTAACACAGGGAAAAGCTGGGGAAAAGCAACCACAAGGTGAACCATCTGTAGAGGTAAAAAAAGAAGAAAGTTTAAATACAAAAACATTACTTTTTATAGTTGCTGGTATGGTAGGCATTGTTTTATTTGTAAAGGGAAAATAATATGGCTTTCTTAGGAGACATTGGGAGGTTTGTTGAACATATAGGAAAAGAAATAATAGAAGCTCCAGGAGATATTGCTAATTTTGTTGGGCATACTTTTGCGGAAATGAAAGATGCACCAAAAGATGTAGCAAAGTTTGTATCAAATATAGGAGAAGAAGTTGGGGAATTTGGTGAAAAGGTTTTGCCAGAAATAGCAAGAGCCTATGGAGAAGGAATAGGAACTGGTAGAACTCAAACAGCACCAATTCAAGCTCAATCCTTACCAAAAACACAACAACCGAAACAAAGACAAACAATTGATTTAAATCAAGAATTTATGTATCAAATCCTAGTAGCTGTCGGTGTATCTATAATCGTGGCATTAATTTTAAGAGATTAAGAGGGAAAAAGATGTTTAAAATAGTAAAAATAAAAGCTCCAGTAAAGGATTATGAGGTACATTTTCCTCAAGGTAACCTGGTTTTTTTAAATAATACAACAGTTGATGTAGAGATAGCGTTTGATAATCCTGCACAACAAAAAATAAAACTAAGAAATAAAGAATATATCAGAACAGATTTTAATTTTCTTTATATCAGCTCATCTCAAACTGGGGATATAGAACTAATAGTAGCAGACAAAGAATTTAAATTAGGCTCAGATTTTCAAAGCAATATAGGAACAGTAAATACTATTAATTCGGTATCTCAAGTTGTAAATGTGCAAAACGTTGATAATGTTGCAAATGTAGAAAGAACAAACAGTATATCTTTAAGGGAAATATCTGTTTCAGATACAGAAACAGAACTCATCAGTAGTAATCCAAGTAGAAAAAGACTGTTAATAAAAAATATAGGGTCTAATCTTATTTATGTGTCAACTGTAAGTAGCTCAAACAGTATTAAACTAAATACAGGAGACACACTTGAGCTTAAACATTATACTGGTGGTTTAACTTTTTATTGCGATAGTGGTTTAACTTCTCAAATATCAGTGATAGAGGAAGGAGTATAAAAAAATGAACCTTCAAGATTTCATAAAGGTTGGAACTGCATATATAACAAATCTAAATAATGCTTTCTATCCAGAGAATGTTAAGGATCTGAAAAAATATTTAGAACATATATCAGAACCAAAAACAATAGTAATTAATTCTAAAATTGATTTAGAAGGTGAAAGTCTAGATTTGCATAGTTCTGAATTAGTATTTATTTCTGGTGGTATGCTTGATAATGGCATAATCAAAAATGCAAAAATAAAGGCTGGACTGTTTCAGATATTCGGTGAAAATCTCACAGTTTCAAACATAGACGCAGAGCAAGTATACCCACAATGGTTCGGAGCGGTTGGCGATGGGACGAATGATGATACTCAAGCTTTTCAGAAAGCGATAAATCTAAAAAATACTGTCTATATTCCAAAACCACCAGTGTATTATGTTGTTTCGAGCTTGAATATTCCGCCACACACGCAGATGATTGGTGAATACATAGATAGAAGTCCATATGCCCCACTCAATCTTGCATATTTTGAAAAACTTGTAGCCTTAGTAAGACCTGCTGGACAAACTGCACCTATGTTGAATATAGAAAATGCAGTTACAATTAAAAATCTTATTTTTGTAGGGAGGGATAAGGCTGGAGACTTTCTAGAAACACCAGCAAATAGCACTTCATATGGAAAGCACATGCATTTTGAAAATGTATATATATATTGGTTCAAGAAAGGCTTTGGGACATCAAATTATCTGCGAAATTCAAGGTTTATTAATTGTAAAGCCACTTATTGTGATGAAGGTTTCAAGAACCTTATCGATTGTAGAGTAATAAACGCTGAAGTAAATGCCTGCGTACGAGGCGTCGTTCAAGGCGTTGGGGCGAACTCTACAGATTGGGTAGCGTGTAGATTTGAATGGTGTTCAGACAAAAATGTAGATCTTTACAAGGCAGAGAAAAACTTTTTTCTTTCTTGTTCATTTGACAGAGGATACAACTATAACATTTCAGTCAACGACTGTGTAGTATTTATTTCTGGAGGGCAGATTACAAGAGGGGGACGAAATGATAATTTTGATAGTGCAAATATTCGCATGGGAGGGGTTAGCGAGATATATCTATCAAATGTCAAAATGGAAAAGGGGACAGACGATGGGGGTATAGGAAGTTTAACTCCGAAATATGCTATATATAGAAACACTACATCTAAAGTTTATATTTCAAATAGCAATATATCTGATAGTTGGACGGTAGCGTTTTCAAATCAAAAGTATCCCTTAATAAATATTAATAACACTAAAGGGTTTAGGAATGTTTCTGGTGAGGGATATATAGTTAGTACGCTTGACGGAACTACTACTACAGCACAAGACACCATCATAAGCTATGTTGTTAAAAATTACCAAATAGGAAATGTATACGAAATAGATATATTTGTTCGAGTTGCGAATACTGGTACAAGAATTATTGAGAAACTGTATTTTATGATTGCAAGAGAGGGAGGTAATGCCTATATAACAGCAACCAAATCCGATAACTTATCAGCAAACAAAATAAACTTTTCAGCAAACAGTCCAACAGATTTGGCTATAGATATATTAAATGTAGCTCCTGATGGAACCACATTTGATATAGCTGTTAGTCAAGTAAACACAACTAATACTTATAATTTGGAAGTTATTTGTAAAAATCTCTAAAAGGATAAGAGAAAATGATAAAGTTTGAAACACTGGGAGCCACAATTAATATAGTTAAAGAACCTGATGGTAGATATACAGCATACATATATTGGAAAAATCCTGAATGTGAAGCTGAAATTTGCAAGAAAACAATTATGCCAGCGTATAAAATAGATGATTGTAAGTTTAGATTAGACAATGGCTATATACTTAATCAATGCGAACAAACAACAGAAGTTGAGCCAATAGATATTGAAAAAGAAATTTCTGAACAACTTCCAATTGCAGACAAAATTGCATTAAAAATTGATGAAAATGTTTTTAGACCTGTTAAAAACTTTACAAAAACAATTGAAAACACATCTAAAAATATAGCATTAGTAGGGATATTAGGAGCTATTGCATTTTTATATTTAGCTGTAAAAAAATGAAAAAACTATTATTGATAATAACTTTATTAGGGGTATATAGATTGCAACATGTAACAGTAGAGCAAGCCTTAAACATAATAAGAGAAATAAAAAAACAGTATCCTTATTTATCAAAAATTCCAGAAGAACTCATTTTGGCTATAATAGATACAGAAAGTTCCTTTAACGCTCTTGCTGTTCGTCCAGAATTTCATATTAACGATGGTTCTATTGGTTTAATGCAACTTTTAACATCAACAGCCGAATGGATAGATGAGATCTACTCATTAAATATTTATAAGGGCTGGTTTAGTCTGCTTTCTCCAAGAATAAACATAACATTAGGAATGCATTTCATTTATTGGCTTTATAAACAATGTGATGGGAAATTAGATTGTGTTATTCATTCATATAATGAAGGATATGGAAACTATAAAAAAGGAAAAAGAGTAAATAAGTATCATTCAAAAGTTTTGGAGAAACTTCAAAAATATAGAATGGTGGTATAGATGGATTTTCAAAGTATCTTACAAATTCTTCAAATTTTTAATCTTGCTATTATTCCAGCTGTTTTTTATATAATTAAGCTTGAAATAAGATTAGCAACAATTACAAAAGATATTGAATACTTAATAAGTGAAATCAAAGAGTTGAAAAATGATAAATCTAATAACTTCCATACTTCCGATAATTGATAAAGTCTTATCAAAGTATATAAAAAGTAAAGAAGAAAAAGAAAAAATAAAAAAAGAGATAGAATTAGAACTGATTGAAAATCAGCAAGAAATAGAAAAACTCAAAGCCGAGATTGTAAAGTCCGAAATTCAAGGTAAATCATGGCTTCAAAGAAATTGGCGACCACTTTTAATGATGAATTTTGTTTTAATTCTTTTCAATAATTATGTTTTAGTTCCTTATATGTCTATCTTTACCGATAAAGTAAAAGTTTTAGAATTTCCTGAAAAATTCTGGATTTTGTTAATTATTGGAGTAGGTGGATATCTAACAGGTAGAACATTTGAAAAGAAATGGAAAGTTACTGTTTAGGTTTTAATTCTACATCATAAGTTTTTTTAGTAATATCCCATAATCCACCACTAAAATAATCTATAACATAACCAATTCCATAAGTAAAAATGTTTCCAATTAGAGCAATTGGATTTAAAGTTTTTTGAATGCTTTCCTGTTTATCTTCATTAAAAGAAAATTCATCATTAAAAG
>JAADDZ010000023.1 GCA_013153635.1 Aquificota bacterium | reverse complement strand
AAGAGATAAGATATTTTATCGGTTTCCCATTTGACCCTTTAAGCGATACGCCAACAGGATACGATAAAAAAAGATTTATGGAACATTTAGTAGAATTTGAGAAATATTTTGACCCAAGGGAAGTTTTATTAGCAGGCGAGCTATGGGATAGATTAAGTGGAGAGCCTAATACTATGGAAAAAATACTTAATATCATAAATCAGATAGCCAAACCGGACTTTTTAGAAAAATTTGAATTTATAAATAACCCTGAAAACTTTGAAAAAGATAAAGAAAGATATATGAAGATTTTAAAAGAATGGTTTTTATTTGATGAAATTAGAATTTTTGAAAATTATGAAAAGTTAAAAAAGGAAAATCAGCGTATCTTAATGCAAGAGTTGTTTAAAAATGGAAAGTATAACCTCAAAAGAAAAAAACTACTTGAATTAATATGATAAAACACCTTAAACTCCACTTAACAGGAGCAGTTCAGGGAGTAGGGTTTAGACCATTTGTATACAATCTAGCAAAAAGGTTAGACCTAAAGGGATATGTTATAAACGACACCCACGGGGTTATTATTGAAATACAAGGAGAAGAGAAAAATATAAACCAGTTCTTAATAGCTCTACAAACAGAAAAACCACCCCTTGCCCATATCTTTTCTCAAGAGATAGAGGAGCTTCCTATAACAGAATTTCAAGATTTTGAGATTAAAAAGTCAAAAGTAGTAGGAAAAAAGGAAGTTTTTATCCTACCTGATATATCAACCTGTGATGAGTGTATAAAAGAGCTTACAGACCCTAAAAACAGACGATATAGGTATCCATTTATAAACTGTACCAACTGTGGTCCCAGATTTACCATAATAGAAAAACTACCTTACGATAGACCAAACACCACTATGAAAAAGTTTAAGATGTGTCCAGACTGTCAAAAAGAGTATAAAAATCCTAAAGATAGACGATTTCACGCCCAACCTAATGCCTGTCCTGTTTGTGGACCCCACATTAGTCTCTATACATCTGATAAAAAACTATTAACAGAAAAAGAAGAGGCTCTACAAAAAACTATTGAACTACTTAAAAAAGATAAAATCCTTGCAGTAAAAGGCATAGGCGGGTTTCATCTTGTATGTGATGCAACCAGTGATAAAGCTATAAACACTTTAAGAGAAAGAAAAAAAAGAGGTGAAAAGCCCTTTGCAGTAATGTTTAAAAACATAAACCAGATAAAAAAGTACGCTAATATTACAGATTTTGAAGAAGCTGTTATTTTATCTCCAGAAAGACCTATCGTCATAGTTAAGAAAAAGCCTAATACAGACCTTAGTAAAGGAGTAGCACCCCATCTAGACAGGATAGGAGTTTTTCTACCTTACTCTCCCCTCCATTATTTACTTTTAAATGGTTATGGAAAACCTCTTGTTATGACTTCTGCAAATCTATCAGACGAACCAATGGTTAAAGACAACGAAGAAGCATTTAAAAATTTATCTATCTTTACAGATTACATACTAACCCACAATAGAGATATAAAAATTAGAGCCGACGATAGCGTTATCCAGATTATAGATAAAAAGATTTCTTTTGTTCGTCGTTCCCGTGGATACGCACCTCTTCCTATAAAACTTCCCTTTAAATTAAATAAAAGAGTTTTAGCAGTAGGAGGACATCAAAAAAACAGTATCGCGATAGCCTTTGAGGATAAAGCATTTTTAAGCCAGCATATAGGAGATTTAGAAACTTTAAATGCGTGTAATAACTTTGAAGAGGTGATTTATTCGTTCCTTGAGCTTTATGAATTTGAGCCGGAAATAGTAGTATCGGACTTACACCCAAGATATTATTCTACAAAATGGGCTAAAACATTTTCAAAGGAAAAAAGTATTCCACTGGTACAGCTTCAGCACCACTATACCCACGCTCTTTCTTTGATGGCAGAAAACCAGATAAAAAAAGAAAAAGTGTTTTCCGTATGCTGGGACGGAACAGGATACGGAACAGATGGTAATCTGTGGGGTGGAGAGTTTTTATTGGCTGATTATAAAGATTTTGAAAGGGCTTTTTATTTTGATTATTTTCACCTTTTAGGTGGAGAAAAAGCAGTAAAAGAGCCAAGAAGAGTTGCTTTGTCTATACTATTTGATATTTTTGGTCAAGATATTCCTGATGTACCAACCAAAGAAGCCTTTGAAAAAAGCCAGATAGAACTTCTATACAAAGCCTATAAAAAGGGCTTAAACGCTCCATTGTCCTCATCTGTTGGAAGACTTTTTGACGGAGTGGCTTCTATATTAGGATTAAGGCAGTTTTTATCATACGAAGGACAGTCTGGAATGATTATAGAGGGACTATACGACTGGACTGTAAAAGAATATTATCCATTTAAAATAAAAAATAAAGTTATTATCTGGCAACCTATTTTTATAGCTTTACTTGAAGATAAATCAGACATAAAAACCAAAATATCTAAGTTTATAAACACACTGGCACAGATAGTAATATCTGCTTATAAACAAAAGACGAATGGAGAAAAATTAGGACTTTCTGGGGGAGTTTTTCAGAACAGAGTTTTAACTGAAAAGGTAATACAACTAGCTGAAAAAGAAAAAATACAGGTTTTAGTTCATAAAAAAGTCCCTCCAAATGATGGGGGACTTTCTTTAGGACAGGTAATTTACTCTTTATCCAATTCTTGATGTCTTAACATCTTCCCTTCTTTCATATATATGACTTCTTCAGCAAGATTTGTAGCAAGGTCTGCAACCCTTTCTATATTCGAAGATACAACTATTAACCTAATTCCTACTTTTATATTACTTGGGTCTTCTACCATGTAAGTATAAAGCTCTCTTATGATTTGCTCGTGAAGGGCATCAACCTTGTCATCTCTTTTTATGACATCTCTTGCAAGGTCTGTATCTAGCGTAGATAACGCTTTAATTGAATCTCTCACCATAGATAATGTTATCTCTGTCATCATAGGTAAATCAACGTATTCTTTTAGTTTTGGTTTAGTTATGATATGCTCTGCTTGTTCTTTTATATTTTCTGCATGGTCTCCTATCCTTTCCAAGTCTCTATTTACAAACAAATCCATTATGAGAATACGCAAATATTTGGCTTCTGGCTGAAAGCGAGCTATGGTAGTTATTATAAGACTTTCATTTTCTACTTCCATTTGGTCTATTTTATTCTCTAACTCCTCTACTATTTTTAGTGGTTCTGGATTATGTTCTATTATTGCTTTTACAGCATTTTCAATAGCTACCTCTGCCATCTTAGCCATTTCTAGCAATCTATCTCTTATTTCTTCTAGTCTTGGCTTTATAAGCATAATTTCCTCCTAAGACCTACTTAAGATTTAAATATGATTGGTTTTATCCAAATTTTCCAGTTATGTAATCTTCTGTAAGTTTTTTCTTCGGAGAAGTGAAGATTATATCTGTTTTATCAAACTCTATCAGTTCTCCTAGATACATAAAAGCTGTATAGTCTGAAACCCTTGCCGCTTGTTGCATATTGTGGGTAACTATCAATATAGTTACACTTTTTTTTAGTTCTACTACCAACTCCTCTATCTTGGCAGTGGAAATTGGGTCTAACGCAGATGTAGGCTCATCAAAAAGGAGTACTTCTGGTTCTACCGCCAAAGCTCTAGCAATAACAAGTCTCTGTTGCTGTCCCCCTGAAAGACCTGTAGCAGGTTGACTTAACCTATCTTTTACCTCTTCCCACAATGCCGCCTGTTTTAAAGCTTTTTCCACTCTACTTTCTAACTCTGTTTTATCAGTAATTCCCCTAAGCTTTAGACCGTAAGCTACATTGTCAAAGATAGACATAGGAAAAGGGGTAGGTTTTTGGAATACCATGCCTACTTTTGTTCTAAGCTTTATAAGGTCATAATCCTTGTCAAGGATATTTTCTCCATCTAATAAGATTTTCCCTTCGTATCTATTACCCGGATATAAGTCGTGCATTCGGTTAAAACACCTAAGAAGTGTGGTTTTACCGCACCCTGAAGGACCAATAAGAGCTGTTACTCTATTCTCATAGATACTCATATTTATATCTTTTAAAGCAGGTTCTTTTGATTTTGCATACCAAAAATAAAGATGCTCCACTTTTATTTTTTCTACTTCTTTCATAAAGTAAAAGACCTCCTTAAAACCGTATCATTTTTTATACTTAATACCGATAATCGTTCTAGTCACAATAGTAATAAAAAGGATAAAAACGGTGATAACCAAAGATGCCGCCCATGCCTTTGTATGCCAATCTTCATAAGGTCCCATAGCATAGTTGAATATAGTAACAGTCAAAGAAGCCATAGGTTCATTCATATCCAAAGTAAAATAAGAATTATTAAAAGAAGTAAACAATAGCGGAGCTGTTTCTCCAGCAACCCTAGCTATAGACAAAATAATTCCTGTTAGTATCCCTGTAATAGCGGCTCTAATAGCAACATCTTTTATAACATTATAGTAAGAAGCTCCAAGAGCAAAAGCCGCTTCTCTCAAAGTCCAAGGTACAAGAGAAAGCATATCTTCAGTGGTTCTTAAAACCACAGGAATCATAATAAAAGCCAAAGAAACTGCTCCTGCCCACCCATTAAAACCTTGAATTCTGTCTACAAGTTTTGGATAGAGAATCAAAAAGATAAAAAGCCCAAACATCGTAGTAAATAAGGCAGTAAGTAATTTTATAAATTTTCCTGTAGTCGCAGATTTTACTGGAAAAAGCTTACTTAAAACAAAAGATAAAAACCAACCAAAAACTACAGCAATTATCGCTGACAAAAATCCAACTGCAACCAACCCCCCAAAATTTATATGACCTACAGGCTTTACCAAAATCGCATAAACAAAAGTACCAACTACAATAGAAGGAACACTCACCATAATATCTGAAAGTATACTTATAGTCCTTGCAAACCTTGTACCTCTAGCATATTCAGCTACAAAAATTCCAGCCAAAAGACCTAAAGGTACACCGATGATAGTGGCATAAAATACTATAAGAAGCTGACCTACAAAAGCATTCCTAAGCCCACCTCCCTCTATTCCGGGAGGAGCAGGGTCTTCCAAAAATAGTTCCAAGCTAAGCCCTTGTATCCCATGCCTCAACACATCATACAAAATAAATCCTAACCAAAACAAACCTAAAAAAGCCGCAACAGTAGACAACGAAAGAGCGATATAACTTTTTATCTTTCTTTTCTTCACATGAGCAGGGTTGTATATCATCTTGAATAACCCCTTTCAGCCTTTAACAAAAAGAATTTTGCCACAGCAAGAATGATAAAGCTAAGAGTAAACAAAATCAAAGCCAGATAAAAAAGAGAAGACAGATATACATCACTATCCGCCTCTGTAAACTCATTAGCTAAAGTAACAGTGATAGTCGCCGCCGCCTCAAACAGAGAAAGAGTTATTTGATGGTTATTCCCCAAAACAAAAGCAACAGCCATCGTCTCCCCCAAAGCTCTTCCTAGAGCAAGAACTATACCCCCGTAAATACCTAGCTTTGCATAAGGAATCATCACATCTTTCACCACTTCCCATCTAGTTGCACCAAGAGCGTAAGCAGACTCCTTCATAATATCAGGAGTAAGATTCAACGCATCTCTAGCAACACTAGTTATAAAAGGAGTAATCATTATGCTTAAGACAACACTTGCCGTAAAAAGGTCTATTCCTTGAGGAGTACCTTGAAAAAGCACTCCAATAACTGGTACATTACCCAGTGTCTTTTGTAAAAAAGGCTCAATATAATTAGCCATTATAGGAGCAAGGGTAAAAAGACCCCACATTCCATAAATAATACTAGGTATAGCCGCTAGCATCTCTATAGCTATACCTATCGGTGTCTTTAAAAGGTGGGGAGATATTTCTGTCAAGAAGATAGCTATACCAATAGATACAGGAATAGCAAACATCAAAGACAAAACAGTAGTAACAAGAGTACCATATAAACTCGCCGCCGCTCCAAAAACCTCTTTTACCGGGTCCCATTCTGCACTAAATATAAAATTCAAGACCCCAAAACGATGCATAGCCAAAGAAGACTCATCATACAATACATAAGCTATCGCCACTATCAAAGACAGAACCACAAAAGAAGCAGAAAAAGAAATAAAAGCAAAAATTACATCAGAAATCGGATATTTCCTTAAAAACTTCCCCATACAAACCTCATTCAAAAACCATATAACTAATGGTAATTATACCAAAGCCAACGCATATAAATTGTTAAAATAAATTAACAAAAATTTGATATTATTATGAAAACAAAAATAAAAAGGTAAAAGATGAAAGATAGACTTTTAAAGATGTTCCAGCTCCAAGAACAGTTAAACAGAAAAATAAATGAAAACTGGAAAAATATAAGAACAAAAGAAGATTTCGCACGAGCAACATGGATAGAATGCGCAGAGCTAGTAGATAGTTTACCATGGAAATGGTGGAAGAAAATGGAAGCAGACATAAACAATGTAAAAATAGAGATAGTAGACATCTATCACTTTATCATGTCATACACTCTCCTAGATGTAGATATACCAGAAGAAGTTCTATCCCATCAAGATATAAAAATGCTCATAAAAGGAATAACAGAAGATTTTCATAACATAGATATACCTGCAGACTACATAAACCACTACCTTGGAGAAACCAACTATCATAAGAAACTCATATTTTTAACAGAGAGAGTAGCCCAAAGCTATCTTGAGCAAAACTCATATGCAGGAAACTTTTTCTTTGGACTTTTAGTCAAAAATAGTATGGACTTTAAAGAGTTTTATCTTTTATATATGGGAAAAAACATTCTAAACCACATAAGACAAGAGATGGGATATAAACAAGGAACTTACAAAAAAAATATAAATGGTATGGAAGACAACCAATACTTATTACATATTGTAAAAAATATAACAGATGAAAAGACATTAGAAGAGAAACTAAGGAAAGAATTCAAAAAACTACAGGAGGGGTAAATTATGGATCCATATGGGTTCTTTATAAGTCAGCTTTTTTGGCTAATCTTTCTTCTACTTTTAATAATGCCTATGATAAAGGCACAAACACTAGAATGGAGTAGAGAAAGACTCATCAGAGCTATAGAAGAGAAACGAAAATCTAGAGTCATCACCATGATACACAGACAGGAAACCCGCTCATTTCTTGGCTTTTTCATGATGAGGTTCATAACGATAGAAGACTCTGAACAAGTCTTAAGGGCTATAAGATTGACCCCTGACGACATGCCTATAGACTTTATAATACATACACCCGGAGGGCTAGCTTTAGCCGCCACCCAAATAGCCAATGCCCTAGCTGACCACAAAGCAGAAGTGAGAGTTATTGTGCCTCACTATGCAATGTCTGGAGGAACATTAATAGCTCTTGCCGCAGACAAAATAATCATGGACCCTTACGCTGTTCTTGGTCCAGTTGACCCACAGCTCGGTCAAGAACCAGCCGCCTCAATAGTTAAGATAGAAGAGAAAAAAGAGCCAAAAGATATAGATGACCAGTACCTTGTAAAAATAGACATGAGTAAAAAAGCTCTAAAACAGATGTACGACACTGTAAAAAACTTACTCCTAAAAAAAGGTTACGATGAACAAAAATCTTCATTTATCGCAAAAGAGCTATCCCAAGGAAAATGGACTCACGACTACCCTCTAACAGTTGAATATCTAAAAGAACTAGGACTTAATGTATCTACAGACGTACCAAAAGAAGTTTATGCACTTATGGACTTGTATCCACAACCTCCGGGAACTCCATCAGTTCAATATATACCTGTTCCTTACCAAAGACCCGGTAGCGGAAATTCAAGCTCCGCAAATTCTAAATAAAGATGAAAAATTTAAAACAGTTATTCAAAATAAATCTAAAAAAAGATGACTCCACAGCTAAGCAGATAAGGGACATTTTCTTGACGGGGCTTTTCGTCCTCGTCCCTATCGCTATAACATTTTGGGTTATTTTTACTGTATTAGCATTTGTAAATAACCTTATCTTACCTTACATAAGGTACATAATCCCCATACCTAATATCCCGGGACTAGGAATAATTATAACCCTTTTACTTGTTTTCCTCGTAGGACTGTTTGCCCAAAACTACTTTGGTAAGAAAGCTCTAGAAATATGGGACATGATAGTCCAAAGGATACCATTAGTAAGGTCTATATACTATGCAACCAAACAAACTATGGAAACCTTATTTACAAAGAGACAACAGTTCTCTAAGACTGTTCTTGTAGAGTTTCCTAGAAAAGATGTGTACTCTATAGGTTTCATAGCTAACGAAGTTAAGATATGCGAAGAAGATTACTTTGTGATATATGTACCCACTGCCCCAAACCCAACTTCTGGATACACCCTTTTTGTAAAAAAAGACGAAGTTATAAATACAGACCTTACCGTAGAAGAAGCAACCAGAATAATACTTTCTGGAGGCTTAGTGATTAAAAAGAAAATCAAATTTGTGCAAAAAGATGTGGGGGAAATCCGTGCTTTAAACGATAAAGATGAAGAGTATTCACAAGAAGAGAAACTACCGTCATCGGACCAACACCACCGGGAACAGGGGTGATAGCATACACTTTATCTTTTACATTTTCAAAATCAACATCTCCAACAATCTTACCATTTTCTAATCTATTGATACCTACATCAATAACTACAGAACCTTCCTTTACCATATCTCTAGTTATAAGTTTTGGTTTCCCTACGGCAACAACCAAAATATCAGCCTGACTTGTATGAGACTTTAAATCTCGAGTATTTTTATGACAGACAGTAACAGTAGCTCTTTCATCTTTCAAAAATACTAACGACATAGGTTTACCAACAATATTACTAGCACCTACAATAACAACATCTTTTCCAAAAGCATCTATTTTGTAATGTTTAAGTAAAAGCCATATACCCAAAGGAGTACAAGGCACTATTCCTCTACCAATACCAGTAGCAAGCCTTCCTACGTTCTCCGGGTGAAAACCATCAACATCTTTATCAGGTTTTATAGCTTGAATAACCTCCCCTGTATCTATATGCGTTGGTAGAGGAAGCTGTACAAGTATCCCATCTATACTATCATCGTCATTTAACCTTTTTATCTCCTGCACTAAATCCTCTTGTGAGATACTAGAAGGTAAATTTATACAGATTGAGTTAATACCTACCTTTTCACTTGCTTCTCTCTTTCTTCTTACATATATCTTGCTAGCAGGGTCTTCTCCAACAAGAATAACAGCTAGAGATGGCTTTCTTAAACCTTTCTTTTGGTATTCCTCAATCTCTTCTTTTAAAGACATAATTATCTGCTTAGAAACTTCTCTTCCATCAAGAAGTAACATAAAAAACCTCCTTTATCTACACGCAAGATAATATATTATAAAGCTTATATATATAATAAACGAAACAATGATAATATGTGGATATACTCATAATTGCTATTGCGCAATTATGAATAAAAGCATATAATAATATTGATTTTTTTATAAAAAATACTAAATAATAATATATAAGAAAAAAACATTAGAAGGTGAGAGCCATGGAAAAACTAGAAAAAGAACTTTTAGAAGAAAACGAAAAATGGAAAGACGAAGAGTTTCTAGAAGAATCTGCAGAGCTTTTAAAAGCATTAGCTCACCCAAGCAGATTGAAAATAATAGGTTTTCTATCTAGTGGAAAAAAATGTGTAAAACATATCTGGGAAGCTTTAGGTTTACAACAACCAAATGTATCCCAGCATTTGTCAGTACTTAGAAATAGAGGTATACTAGGTTATAAGAGAGAAGGTTCTATTGTGTGCTATTATATTAAAAATAAAAAAGCTTTAGAAATTTATAAGTTATTATTAAAGGAGGATAAATAATGGCGGGCAAAGTTTGTATCCTAAACGAACAAAACTGGGATAAAGAAGTTCTACAGTCTGATATTCCAGTACTAGTAGATTTTTGGGCACCTTGGTGTGGACCTTGTAGATTAATAGCACCAGTTATTGAAGAACTAGCAGAAGAGCTAGAAGGAAAAGCCAAGATTTGCAAACTAAACACAGACGAAAATCCAAACATCGCTATGAGGTATGGAATAAGAGCTATACCTACTATCATGGTGTTTAAAAATGGACAGGTAGTAGACACAAAGGTAGGTGTTCAGCCAAAAGAAGTCCTAAAGAGCCTTCTTATCTAAAGGTGCTTAATGTCTGTTAAGATACACCCAACCAGTGTAGTAAGTGATAAAGCGAAACTAGGGGTCAATGTAGAAATTGGCCCCTTTTGTTTTGTAGATGAAGATGTAGAAATCGCAGACAATACAAAACTAATCAACAATGTAAAAATAAAAAAATACACAAAAATCGGAAAAAACTGCACAATATACGACGGAGCGTCGATAGGGAATATTCCCCAGCATTTAGGTTTTAAAGGAGAAAAAACATTTGTGGAGATAGGGGACAACGTAACCATCAGGGAATACTGCACTATCCACAGAGGTACATCTTTTGACGATGGAATAACAAAGATAGAAAATAACGTCTATCTAATGGCATATGTACACATAGCTCATGACTGTAAAGTAGGAGAAAGTTCTATATTTGCAAACAACGCTACCTTAGGTGGACATGTTAGAGTAGGAAAGAATGTTTTTATAGGTGGTCTAACCCCTGTTCATCAATGGTGTAGAATAGGTGACTATGCTATGATTGGTGGAGGTGCAGTTGTAACAAAAGATATACCTCCTTTTACCAGAGCTGGCAGAAATCCTGCAAAGATTTTTGGACTGAACATCATAGGACTAAGAAGAAGTGGTTTTTCTAACGAAACGATAAAACTACTCAAAGAGGCTTACAAAATAATCTTTTTAAGAACAGACGTGTTAGAAGAAGGGATAAAACTCGCAAAAAGTGAGCTTCCTATGACCCCAGAGATAAAACTGTTTATAGAATTTTTAGAAGAAAAATCAAAAAGAGGCATAGCTCCAGAAGCTTCCAAGAAAAAAAGCAAAGATGAATCTCTTGAGGAATAAATGAAAATCGGTCTTATCGCTGGGGAAGGTTCTTTACCAGAAGAATTTTTAAAATCAGCTCAAAAGAAAAATATTCAAGTAGTTATCTTTGGAATCAAAGGTATAACCGACCCATCTTTGGGAAATTATGGGAAACTTGTATGGGTTGATTTTGGGAAACTTCAGCAGTTGATAGATAGTTTAAAAAAAGAAAAAATCCAAGACCTTATCATGCTTGGCAAGATAGAACACAAAACTCTACTAGAGAGTATTTCAGAGTTTGACCAAAGAGCATTGATGTTCTTATCCAAACTCCAAGATAAAAGGGCAGTACCAATATTAGAAGGACTAATCAAAGAGTTTGAAGCTGAAGGTTTTAGATTCATAGACCCTATGCCATTTTTGGAAGATATTCTTGTAAAAGAAGGTGTTTTAACAAAACACAAACCAGATAAAAAACAGTTAAAAGATGCCAATTTTGGACTAAAGATAGCCAAATCTATAGCAGAATTAGACATCGGTCAGACTGTAGTAGTAAAAGACCAGATAGTTATAGCGGTAGAAGCTATAGAAGGTACTGATAGATGTATCTTAAGAGGAGGTAGTCTTGGAGGAGAAGGAACTGTCGTATGTAAAGTAGCTAGAAGAAATCAAGATATGAGATATGATGTTCCTGTTATAGGAATTCAGACTCTAAAAAGTATGGTAGAAGCAAAAGCAAAAGTACTTGCAGTAGAAGCAGAAAAAACATATCTGATTGACAAAGAGAATTTTATAAAATTTGCAGATAAAAATGGTATAACCGTTATAGGTATAAAGTTAGATGAATCAATATCTAAAGGAAATTGAAGAGTTCTATCTAAAACTTAAAAAAAGTACTCTGTTCTTAACCCCTAAAGAAAGAGAAATTATTCTAAAATGGTACAGAAAAAAAATCCCTGCTAAAACAGTAAAAGAAGTTATAAAACAGGAGTTTGTTAAATTTCCTATAAGAAAGACAAGAAAGTTTAGTTTAGTTCTTATTGATAAAAGGTTAAACCAGCTGACAAAAACTAAATCTAAAAAAGTGGACATACCTAAAAATAGTAGCTATAAAGAGTCTAATTATGAAGAAAATGAAAAGAGAATTTCACTTGTATGGAAAGAGCTATCCAAAAAAGAAAAAGAGCAGATTAAAAGGGAAGCTTTTTTCCTACTAAAAGAGTTAAGGCTTTCTAAAAAAGAGTACAAAGAAGCCCTCAAAGTTATAATAAAAAAGTTAGTTGAAGAAAAATATCTCTAGTGATACTAGCTTAGGATTACATCTATTTTTTTAACTTTAAAACCTTCTTCTTCTAATTTGTCTTTGAATATCTTATATATCCTTTCTAGACCTTCTTTGAAGGTCATTCCTTCTTTGAAGACATACAAATCTAAGTCAGGTCTGTATCCTATGATGTCATATTTTTCTGGGTTTTTTATATCAAACTCTGTAGCCACTCCGTAAGCTCTTCCTATTTTTTCTACAAGCTCCCTTGGTATGTAAGTTGGTCTGTAACATTTAAAATCTATATCCTTCTCTAATTTATCTTGCTGGGGAACAGCTACTATATATAACGCTGATAGTTCTTTTTTATTCCCTTCTTCATCATAGGCAATTATTTCTACATATTGATTCCAAGATTTAGCTTCCATTGTTTTTATACCATAGATTATTTTTGGTTAGTTTAACATAGTATTGCTTTATTTGTACATCAGTTACTTTAGAAGAGAGATTACTCTATTTTTACCTTTTCTTTTTGCTTGATATAGAGCTGTGTCTGCCCTTTTGATAAATGTTTCCACAGTATCATCTCCAAACAGTTTCGTCACTCCAAAGCTTGCTGTTATCTCTATTCCATTTGGTTTTAGATTTTGAATCTGTGTTCTTAACTTTTCGGCTACTTTTACTGCCCCTTCTACATCTGTCTCTGGCAATAGTATTACAAACTCTTCACCTCCGTATCTTGCCGCAATATCTGAACTTCTTATATTTTTTTTCAATACATCTGCTATTTCCCTTAGAACTCTATCTCCTACTTGGTGTCCGTACATATCATTTACTTTCTTAAAGTTATCTATATCTAAGAGTATTATTGATAGTGGGTGGTTGTACCTTTTTGATAACTCTATCTCCCATTTTAGAATCTCTTCAAAGTATCTTCTATTGAAAAGACCTGTCAAAAAATCTTTTACTGCTTGTTTTTTTAGCTGATTATAAAAAAATCTATTTAATGTTTCGTAAACAGCACCTATCACAAAAGATGTAAAGTATGTAATACCTACTTCAAAATAAAACTGTACCTGATAAGGGGATATATACTCTCTCTTTAAAGATAAAATAAAAACTACATAGATTGCTACTAAAAATGTATAAATCGTTGCTGATTGTATTCCTACTAGAACTATCGATATAAGTGGAAAGAGAATAATCCACGGGAATAAGGTTTCACTGAAAAAGAAAACTAGCGGAACTATTTTTAGAATAAGGGATAGAACTAGTATATGAGCGATTGGTTTTGTAGGAAATCTTTTAAAAAATAAAAAAATTAATATTAAAACAGACAAGATAAATAGATTTATAATAGAAAGCTCTTTTTGTTTGAGGATATAGTTATACAGAACCTCTACTATCTGTACTATTATACCTATGATAGTGGCTAATAATGCTAATCTTCTACGAAACACATCTTCTATCTCTAGAACGGAGGTTCTCTTTTCACACCGGTTACAAAAAAGTTTTTGAAATAACGCATTTATCAATGTATACCTTGTAAGTTCGCTTTTTGTTTAAGTTAGATTTTTAGGAAAACCCTCTATGATAAGAGGGTTTTGGATTATTACATTGTAAGATTTAGAATGTGCCTTGCTTTTTCTATATCTTCTTCACTAGGTTTTCGTGTACCGGGAGATATTTCTTTTATCAAATTAGCTACTATAAACAGTAACGCTCCAACTATCTCTGGTAATTTGTTCTCTAGCTCTATTTCAAGAGGATATTTTAATGGAGGCATTGTAGCTAAAAAGTTTAGAATGTCTTGAGCTTCTATCTCTTCTTCTAACTTCTTAAATTTTTGTATCGTTTCTAAAAACCCTTTTGTAAGTGGTACGTCAGCTTCCCATATAACTTCCCTTGAGTTAAAGTTAGCATTCCTCTCTCCTATAAGGAGAAGGTCGTACAACTTTTGTTCTACTATGTCTGTGATAGATTTGGCTTTGGAATGGTCTATATCTAAGCTAGCCGCTTTTCTAAGTATTATCTCTAATTTCTTTGCTCCAACTACTGGCATTTTCCCCTCCTGCAAAATTTTATTTAAAGATTAATAGTATAGCAGTTTTTTTAGTCTTATCAATCTTCTTTTAGCATCTGCCTCCCAGCCTCTCTTTCCATCTGATAGTTTTAATGCCATCTGATAATTTTCTATAGCCTTTTTGTAGTCTCCTAGATACTCGTAATCCAAACCTAGATAATAATAGGTATCTGGGAACGAAGGTATCAGCTCTTTTGCTTTTTCTAGATATGTGAGGCTTTCTCTGTAGTTCTTTAGCCTGTTTAGAGATATTCCTGCTATCAGATGAGGCTTGAAGAACATTGGGTCTATCTCTAATGCTTTTTTTGCATCTTTGTATGCTTTTTTGTAATCTCTTTTTATTGTATAGATAATCGCTCTGTATGTTAATGATGCGTTGTTTTGAGGATATATTTTTATTGATTGATTTAGCAGGTTTAAAGATTGATTGTACTTTTTTTTGGATATGAGAGTTTTTGCTTCTTTCATTAGGTCGTAAGATTTTTTGTATTTTAATACTTTGTTTTTTATATAATGAAACTGCTTTGTATCTTTTATTAGATGTTTTTTTGAAAGGTCGTACTTGGAGAGCAGTTTTTTTATCTCTTTGTATCTATTTTCTGGAAGTGGGTGTGTCAGTAACCATTCTGGAGCATTGGTGTTGCCAAGCTTTTTGAATATCAAAAAGGTTTCTAAAAGTCCTGTAGGGTCGTAGCCTGCCTCATAAGCAAATTTTACTCCTAATCTATCAGCTTCTCTCTCTTGGTCTCTGCTGTATTTTAATGTTAAGAGCTGTGCTCCTATCTTCCCAAACTGGAGGAATATGTCTGCACTTTTTTGGTTTGCTAGAAGTATAGCCAAAATGTTGAATAAGATAGCTATTCCATACTGTTTTTCTAAAAATCTTGCATGATGTCTAGCATTTACGTGAGCTAGCTCATGACCTATAACGCCTGCCAACTGACTTTCATTTTCTAGAACATATAAAAGTCCAATATTCACAAATATTTTCCCTCCGGGAAGGGCAAAGGCGTTTACTATTGGTGAATTTACTACAAAAAACTCGTAAGGTAGTTTTCTTGGTACTACTTTTTCTATCTTTTTCCCTATAGAGACAACGTACTGCTGTACCTCTTTATCTGGATACCTTCCATCGTTTTGGTCTATGGCTAGAGGTACGTAAAGTTCTCCTAACTCTAGCTCTTTTTCTTCTGGAAGGAGGGTATAGACATGTTTACCTGTAAGAGGGTCATATGTTTTGGCACATGAAACCAGTATAAAAAGCCATACAAATATAAATAGTTTTTTCATAACTACTCTATATTTTGTACTTGCTGTCTTATTTTTTCCAGCTCTGTTTTCATCTCTACTGTATATGGACTTAAATCAGGCATCTTGTTTCCCATTGTGTTTATCTCTCTTAGCATCTCTTGGCATAAAAAGTCCATCTTTCTCCCTACTGGTTCTTTTGATTTTAACAGCTCTTTAAATCTCTTTATATGGGATTTTAGTCTTACGATTTCTTCTGTGATGTCCATTTTGTCAGCTAACAAGGTTGCCTCTATATAAGCTCTCTCTGAATGCTCTTCACCAAACAGTTCTTTTATTTTTATCATTATCTTTTCTTTTGCTGTAGCTATTAATTTGTCTTTTTGCTTTTCTACTTTTTTTAATAGGTTTTCTATAAGTTTTAGTCTCTGTTTTATGTCTTTTACTAATTTTTTTCCCTCTTTTTCTCTTTCTTTTTGTAACTCTTTTACTGTCTGTTTTACTACTGATAGTATCTCCTTTTTTAAGGATTCATCTATGATGTCTTCTTTTTTTTCAGATACTAAGTTTGAAGCTAACTCAAATGTTTTATCTCCAGATAGCTCTATATCCATGGATTTTTGTATGTTTTTTATTGTATCTACAGCTTTTTTTAATTTTTGTATATCTATTGGAAATTCTATATCTGTTTGTTTTACATCTATGTATATATCTATAGAACCTCGTTCTACATATTTTCTCACTATATTTCTTATCTCTAAATCTAAAAGGATTGTTATATCTTTTGAGCCTTTTATTTTTATATCTATTCCTCTATGATTTAGAGATTTTATCTTTGCGGATATTTCATAGTTTTTGTACTGTTTTAGATTATATGCAAATCCTGTCATACTGTAAGGCATTTTTTTTCTCCTTTAAACTTCTATATTTATACCAAATATGTACTGCATTATTTTACCAAATATATATGCTATGCCAGCCGCTCCAAATGCTGATAGAACCATCTCCATTATTTTCTTTTTTATGGATATTCCGGAGAGTATAGATATAATAGTAGCTACTATAGAAAGTGCTAACCCTGCAAAAAGTATAGAAAAAGGCAAAGCTATATAAGAAGTAGGAGCAAAGAAAAAAGGAACCACTGGGAAAAATACACCAAACAGATATGCTACTCCTGTAAATATACCTGAAAGTATTTCGTTTTCTTGTGTTTCTTGAATAAGAAGCTTTTTTACTGCCTGTTTGTTCTTCCCTATCTTTTCTACCACATCGTTTATTATTTCTTCTGTTAAACCTGCCTCTTCCAGTTTTTTCTTTAGCTCTTGTAATGCACTTTTTGGAGAAACTTCAAATAGAATCTCCATCTTTTCTTTTAATGATTCATTTACTTGCCTTTGAGACCTTACTGATATGTATGCTCCTATTCCCATGGATAAAGCTCCTGCCATACCTACTATCAAACCACTAACAGCTACTATCTCTGGTTGGTATATGTATACTGCCGAAAGACCTGCTACAGCTCCAAGTATCTCTACAAGTCCATCATTCATACCAAGAACAAAATCTCTTATATTAGAAAGCCCTGAAATGTAATGTCCTTTTTCTTTGAATGTAGTTTCATGGGCTATTTCATCTAAGATAATATTTTTTAGGGCTTTTTGTTCATATTCATCTAGATTTATGCTTTGTTCTTTTAAAAACTTGTAGTATCTTTGAAATCCTGCTGATTCTCCCATTTCTAAAAAGGAAATAACTAACATTGGATTAAAAATTTTTCTAAGTAACTTTACGAATATTATTTTCTTTTTATCTGGCTTAACTGAAGGAACAGTTACCCCTCTTTTCTCTATAAATGTTTTCCAAAATTGGGCATGTTTTTTTTCCATGTTTGCTATTTTTAAAAGGTCTTTTTTTAAATTTTCATCTTTTTCTATTTGTGCTAAAGATATGTACAAGTAGTAGTCTGTTATCTCATTTTTATAAAATTCTATGGCGTCTTTTATAAATCTTTGGTTCATTATCTACCCCAAGAAATTTTTTATATTTGTTATATAACAGTTTAATATCTTTTTTTGCAAAGATTTAAAATCTATATCTATAGTTTCCTCTTTTTCCAGTAAATTGGATATTTTCTCTAACAATTGAGCTTCATCGTCTACCACAGACACGATGTTGTATCCTTTTAACATATTATAAAGGTCTTTTATCTTGTGGTAATGTTTTCCAATGATTACTGGTTTTTTCTCTAATGCTGGTTCTAAAATGTTATGTCCTCCTATGTCTGCAATCGTTCCTCCTACAAATACTACATCTGCATATCTATATAAACCTGATAATTCACCTAGCGTATCTACTATATAAACATCTGTATCTAATTTTTTTGTCTGGGTTCTAAATGAGTAACTAAAGCCAAATTTTTTAATGAGTTCTATTATCTGGTTGATTCTCTCTAGATGTCTAGGTGCAATGATTAAAGTAAGATGCGGATATTTTTTCTTCAGTTTTGAGAAAACTTCTAGTAAGATTCTCTCTTCTGGTTCATGGGTACTACCTGCTATCAGTACTTTTCTATTATTTTTCTCTAGCTGAATATCTTTTTTTATATTTGAGGATACAAATTTTAAATCACCACACACAACGATTTTACTTTTGTCTAAAATAAATTTTTCTAAAAATTTTTTATCTTGGTCTGACCTTACAAGAAACTTTGAAAAAGCATTGAATATCTTTTTATAAAAAAAAGACAGTTTTTTGTAGAATTTATATGAAGATGGTGATATTCGTGTATTTGCAGATACTATAGGAATAAATTTAGATATAGTTGTTATGAAGTTATACCAAAATTCTCCTTCTAAAACTATCAAGAGGGTAGGTTTGTAGGTCTTATAAAATTTTTTATGGAGAAATTTATAATCAAAAGGTAAAAACCTCACCTCAAAATTACTGAAGTTCTGCTTTGCATATTTCCAACCTCTAGGTGAAGAAACTGTGATTAATATGTCATACTCCTTTGAAAAGTACTCTATCAATGGCTTTGCTGTATTTAACTCCCCTACACTAGCACAGTGAAACCATACAGGGTCTTTTAAAGAAGATTTTTTATCAAAGAAAACCCTCTCTTTTAATCCAAAATGATAACCCTTTTTTTTTACAAAAAATATATATATAGGAAGAAAAAAAAGAAGAAAAAGAGTGTATAAAAAACTGTACAAAATATCCTCTCTTTTTTGATTTTACAAAAATTTTATAAGAAAATAAGGGGGAGCAAAAGCCCCCTTTTTAGAGATTTATGGACATTCGTCTGTATGAGGGATTTTCCCTAGATTTAATAGGAATGCTTTGAATGGTCCCATATTTTTCATAGCTTCTACTTTTGAACCTTCAAATTTTAGTTTTTTCATTATACCCATACCCATAAATCCAAAGTCCCCTTTTGCTAGTTCTTTCCATTTTTTTGTAGAAGTATACATTCTAAAGTCTGGATTTTTATCTACAGCTTTTCCTCCATAAACGCATATAGCTTTTCCATCTTGGTATTTTATATGAACTTCTACCGCTTTTTCTGGTCCACCACAGTCAGTCCTGTAGAACTGTATAGTTCTGTATTCTTTTCCTCCCTTTGTTTTTTTTGCCCAATCAGCAAGTCCTTCTGTAAGGGTTTTTGTTTTATTCCACAACTCACAGAACTCTTTGGCAAACTCTGGAGACAAGAACGGAGGTTGTGCAAAAGATGCAGACCAAAGTAACATAACCCCTACCGCTGTTGCTAATATTTTTTTCATAATTTGTCCTCCTTAGTTTTAGTATTTATACGTTAACGCGGCTGTAATTACATCTTGCTGGTTTTTTGCGGTTGCTTTGTAAACTGTCATGTATCCACCACCTGGATCCATTTGAGCTTCTTGGGTAACTGTAGCTTCTGGTATATAGGTATAGGCAAAATCTACTGTAAAGTGCTTAGAGAAATTGTAACTAAATCCTGTTGTATATGCTTCTTCAGTTATAGCTGGGAATCCTACTAGATTGAAGTATGATGTTTGTACTGCTCCCATAAATTGTGTTGGAGTCATTGGAGGAGATTGGTAAACCGCATCAGGTATAGGACTTTCTCCATTATTGTAACCAAATCTAAGTTTTAATCTCCCAAAGGTAAACTCTGCACCAAGAGCGTAAACATCTTGGTCTTTCCAGCCAAAGTTCACAGTACCTTTTCCATAACCGTAAGCTTCTGACCATTTTATCTTTTTGTAGTCTGCAACTAATCTCACATTTCCAAAATCTGCACCGATACCGATACCGTACTCTGCTGGTTGTTCGAGTTTTAGGTCATCGTAAACACCATCTTTATTAAAATCAAACACTCTATTGTATTTCATCTCTATAGGAGACTGGTAGTTGGCTCCTATATAAACCATGTCAAAAAGCTTATAACCGATACCTATATCATAACCAGCCCCTAAGTCTGTAGAAGCACCGCTACCTGATTGAGAGCAGGTACTTGGTCTGATAGAACCATCAGGGTTAGTAGCACATGTAATAGCACCTATAGATAACAAGCCATAAGCTAGATGAACCGAACCACCAATATAGAAGTTTCCAGCTTTGTAACCAACAGAAGGCATAAATCTAAAGAACTGGAACAAGGTGTTCATTTGAGATAACGCTTGATTAGCAATAGGGTCGTCTAAATTTCTGTAATCTACTCCCATTCCAGATATACCAAAAGCGGCTATACCAAAAGTAAGATTTCTACCAGACCTGTATAATACTCCTATTTCTGGTACTGCAAATGTATCTGCCTTACTTTTTGCGTAGTTGGTCATTCCTCCAGCATTTATCATTGGTTCACCTGGTTCATATGTACCATTTTCATTTGCATCTACATTCATCATCATAGTATCAATTTTTGCTTTTACCGTAGGCAAAAATAGTGTCCCTCCAAAAGATGCTATAAGAGTTTCTCCATCAGAGTATTCTGCAAGCCATGCTGGGTTTTTATAAATAGAATCAGTTTCCATTGGTAGTCCTATCCCTGCACCTCCCATCGCACGACATATAGGACCTGAACAGATTAGATTGTCTCCATTTGTAGCAAGTGCCGCTGTAGAAAAAACAGCTGACGCAAGCACTACTGCTCCTACTGCCTTTTTCATAATAAACCTCCTTACTGTTAGTATTTTATATTTTTAATAATTTTTATCATTTTTAATATTAGATATGTTTTTATCAAATTGTCAAGTACTATGTTTAGAAAAAGCTTGATAAGAAAAGAAATAATATAAAAGTTAGTGTAGAATTTTTAATTAAAGCTTAAATAATTTTGATGGAGGGAATATGAAACCTAGAGTAGTTTTTATAAAGACTCCTGACCCTGTAGGATTTACAGATTATATTATAGATGGTCTGTCAAAGGCTGTTTCTTCTAAAGACTTTGAGACAAAAGTTTTAGAGGCGAATGAGAGTAACCTCCAGCAAATAGCCCAAGAGATAATAGATTTTAAACCTTTGTTTACCTTTGACATTAATCTAAACGGGGTACTCTTTGCAGAGAAGGATAATGTTAGAAAACCTTTTTTTGACATACTTGGAAACATTCATATTAGCTGGTTTATAGAAGACCCTATGGTACATTTTTCAAAATTAAAATCAGTATTAAACTCTAACCAGATATTATTTTTAACTGTTGATGTAGAACATAGTCAGTGGTTAGCAGGAATGAGAAAAAATGTGGCATACATGCTCCCGGGAATAAACCCTTCATACTTCAAGCCACCTCTGTGGGAAAGGGAGTTTGATGTTACTTTTGTAGGTCCTATTATTGACCCTGTTATATTTGAACAGCAGTGGAAAAATCAGATGGACGAGACTTTATACTTTTTTTCTATTGAGTTAGGAAGATTACTCTATAGAAACCCTGATATGCCTATTAGATTTGGTGCAAACTATATAGCATCACAATTTAACCCTAAGATTCAAGAAGTCTTATTCAAATTTCAAAAAGAAAAAGATGATGAGTATATAAACCTTTTGATTCAAGTTGGTTCATATGCTATGAACTTAAGAAGATGGAAGATACTAGAATCTATCGAGGATACAGAGGTTCACATTTTGGGAAAAGTTGAAGGAGAGACTTCTGATAATGTGATTGTATATCCTGATATAAACAACATAACAGATATTATAAGATTTTTAGAAAAAACAAAAATTGCGCTGTTAAGCCAGCCTACATTTTTGCCTACTTCTTTTGGATTTACTGTATTTAACAGTGTAGCTTCTGGTGCGTTAACTATGGTAGAGGATAGATTTGCCGCAAGAACTATTCTGTATGAAGATAGAGAAATCATTACATACCACCCTTTAGACCCAGTAGAAATAGAAGGAAAGCTAGCATATTATCTACATGATGCTCCTCACGAGAGAGAGGAAATAGCTAAAGCAGGAAGAGAAAGAGTCTTAAAAGAACATACTCTCTTAAGTAGAGGTGAGTTTTTAACTAATATGATGAAGGACATCATAAACAAGGTATCCCAAGAACAAAAAGAACAAAATAACTGATTAATCAGTAGATTTTAATTTTTTTACAAAGCCTTTTATTTTGTTCTTTTTGAGATATACAAAAGCTTCCTTTTTGGTTTTGAATTTGCCTACCATAACTTTGTACAGTTTTTGGTCGTGTACGATAAATGCGTCTTTTAAATTTTTTTCCTTTATAAATTTTTCTGCGTTGGTTTTCGTTTTGAATGCTCCAACTTGTATAGTATAAAAAGATGAAGGAATAGCTTTTGGTTTAGTTCTTGGGTGAGGAGTTGGTTGCTCTTTTTGGGTCTTGTTTTGAGTTTGTTCTACTTTTTTATCTTTTGGTTTTTGTATTATTACCTCTTTTTTAGGCTCTAATTTTTTCCCAGAAATTACCTCTATCTCTGGCTCTGACACTTTTTGACCTATCCCTGAATAGATATTTAGCCCTATAATTGAAAATATTATTATCAAAATAATTCCTGAAAGGAACAGTATTATTTTTTCAATTTTTTCAATTTTTTTTCTCTTGCTTTCCAAATTTTTAATCGTATGTTTTATGTCTCTTTCCATCTACATTTTCTCCACAGGGGTTATTCCCATTAGCTTAAAAAGTGTTCTTAGAGCATTCCTTATAGCTTTTAAAAGGAATAATCTCGCCTTCATTAAGTTTTCGTTTCTTTCTAAAAATTTATAATGATAGTAGTAGCTGTGAAATTTTGACGCTAAATTGTAGCTAAGAACTGTTAATTTATGGGGCTGTTCTTTGTGGGCTATCTCTTTTATAAGCTCTGGTAAAAAGGCTATATCTTTCATAATTTGCCTTTCTATATTCTCACTCAATAGAGAAAGGTCTGCTTCGAACTCTGTTTCTGCATCAAAACCATATCTTTGTTTTGCTTCTCTAAATACAGACATAATTCTTGCATGTGCATATTGGACATAATAAACTGGATTCTCATTTGACTGTTTTAGAGCTAAGTCTATATCAAAATTTAGATGGGTATTACTATCTTTTGTCAAAAAGATATAACGAACTACATCTTTACCAACCTGCTTTAGTAGTTCTCTTAGAGTTATAAACTCACCTGACCTTTTTGACATTTTTATCTCTTTTCCGTCTTTAAATAGTTTTACCATCTGAATAAAAATCACCCTAATCCAATCCTCTGGTACGCCAAAAGCCATAACTGCCGCTTTTAATCTTGGGAAATATCCATGATGGTCTGCTCCCCAAACATTGATTATGTAATCGTATCCCCTTTTAAACTTATCATAATGGTATGCTATGTCTGCAGAAAAATAAGTGTATGTTCCATCTGACTTTATTAGAACTCTATCTTTGTCATCTCCGTATTCGGTAGTTTTTAACCACAAAGCTCCTTCTTTTTCGTAAACTAACCCTTTTTTTTGTAAAAACTCTATAGCCTCATCTACCTTCCCGTGTTCGTAGAGAGATTTTTCACTAAACCAAATATCAAACTCAACTCCAAAATCTTTTAAATCTTTTTTTATCTCATCTAAAAGATAATTTTTCGCATAGCTTGCACAAAATTCTATAGCTTCTTCTTCATCTAACATTGAATATATTTTTTCTCTTTCATAATGGTACAGCTCTTGGGCTATTTCTTTTATGTATTCTCCTTTATAACCATCTTCTGGAAACGGATAATCAGGTTCTTCTATCTGTCTAAATCTAGCGTAGACAGATTTTCCAAGTAGATAAATCTGTTTTCCTGCATCATTTATATAAAATTCTTTTTCTACAATGTAACCGGCATAATCTTTTAAATTAGCAAGGGTACTTCCAACAACTGCACCTCTCCCATGTCCAAGATGCAAAGGTCCTGTGGGATTAGCACTCACAAACTCTATATTTATAAAACCTTTGTCTTTTGTTTTCTCTCTCCCATAGTTTTCTCCCTCTTTTACAGCTTCTTTCAAGAAAGACCAAAAGAATTCTTGAGATAGGAATATGTTTATAAAACCCCCTCCTGCTACTTCTACCTTTTCAAACTCTCTTTCGTTTTCCAATAGGCTTTTTATCTGGTGAGCTATCTCTATAGGTTTCTTTTTTAGAGGTTTTGATAATAAAAAAGCTACATTTGTAGAGATGTCCCCAAATTTTTCTTCTTTTGGAATTTCTATCTTTACTTTCTCTTTTAAAGAATCTACTTCTTTAATTTCTTTAGATATAACATCTACTATCTTTTCTTTTATCTGTGTTTTCATACTTCTCCTATATGTTTAGATTTTTTACAGATTATATAGAATGCAAATATAGTATAAACAGCAATACTCAAGAAAATTATATAACTGTATTTAATTATAACAATAGGAGCATAAACAATAAAAGCAGTAAATAAAATAAGTGGAAAACATATATAAAAATTTTTCTTTCTGATAATAGAAAGAGGGATAAATATCAAAACTCCATTAGCTAGGATATGTAGGAAAGAACCTACTTCTAGTATTCCCTTTTTTTCTAAAATAACAAAAATATAATCTATACCTAATCCTACAAAAAATATAACAAGGATTACTATGAACAATTTTAAAACCATAACAGTTCCTCTTTTTTAAGAGCTTCAAATAGTTTAAAATGTTTTAGTTTTAATTTTAATTCAAAATTTTAGAGGTCGTAATTTGAAAAAATTTGTTTTTATCACTGGAGGAGTTTTATCTTCTTTAGGAAAAGGTGTAACTTCTGCTAGTATAGGGTCTATACTTGAATCTATGGGTTATAAAATAACCTTTTTGAAGCTAGACCCATATCTAAACATAGACCCGGGAACGATGAATCCATATCAGCACGGAGAAGTTTACGTAACAGAAGACGGAGCAGAAACGGACTTAGACCTTGGACATTATGAAAGATTTACCAATGTTACATTAACAAAATACAATAATACAACTTCAGGAAAACTGTATCATTCCTTATTAGAAAAGGAAAGAAGAGGTCAGTTTTTAGGAGCTACTGTTCAAGTTATTCCCCATTTTACAAACGAGATTATCAAAAGTATAGAAAAAGCCGCAAAAGGCTCAGACATAGCATTGATTGAGATAGGAGGAACTGTAGGAGATATAGAAAGTCTACCTTTCCTAGAAGCCATAAGACAGATGGGATTAGAATTAGGTAGAGAAAATGCTATCTTTATTCACCTAACGTACGTTCCTTATATAAAAGCGGCAGGAGAACTAAAAACAAAACCTAGTCAGCATTCAGTAAAAGAATTAAGAGCTATCGGAATCCAACCAAACATTTTGATTTGTCGAGCTGACAGACCTCTTCCAAAACCTATAAAGAGAAAACTTGCCTTATTTACTAATGTAAATGAAGAAGCAGTCCTTTCTGCACCAGATTTAGAATTCATTTATGAACTTCCTACATATCTAAAAAGGGAAAAACTAGATAAAGTAATATCTAAACTCTTAAAATTAGAATACAGAGAACCTGACCTATCTAAATGGGAAAAAATAGTAAATGTCCTTTCTAAACTCAAGAAAGAAGTATCTATAGCTATCGTTGGAAAATATGTAGAGCTAAAAGACGCCTATAAAAGCATATATGAAGCTTTAATACATGCACAGATACCTAACAAAGTAAAAGTAAATATAAAATGGATAGAAGCAGATAAGATAGACGAAGAAAATATAGACCAAATCTTAGGTGAAGTAAATGGGATTTTAGTCCCCGGAGGTTTTGGTGAAAGAGGAGTAGAAGGAAAAATCCTTACAGTAAAATATGCAAGAGAAAATAACATACCTTACCTTGGTATATGTCTTGGAATGCAGGTAGCTGTTATAGAATTTGCGAGAAATGTAGCAGGTTTAAAAGAAGCAAACTCTACAGAGTTTGACCCTGAAACACCGTATCCAGTAATAGACCTTATGCCAGACCAAAAGGGTATAGATAAAAAAGGTGGAACTATGAGACTTGGAGCTTACAAATGTACATTAAAACCAAACACAAAAGCATATCAGATTTATAAACAAGAAGAGATATATGAAAGACACAGACATAGATATGAGATGAATCCAGAATTTAGACCTATTCTGGAAGAAAAAGGTTTAATTGTATCTGGAGAATACAAAGCTAAAAAATTAGCCGAAATTATAGAACTCCCAGAAGAACTCCACCCATGGTTTGTAGCATGTCAGTTTCACCCAGAATTTAAATCAAAACCTTTCAGCCCTCACCCTCTTTTTGTATCGTTTGTAGATGCATCTGTAAAACATAAAGAAAAAAAATAGAAGTTATCCACAAGTTATCCACAGGATTAAGTATTTGATTTTATTAAAAAATCAAAAAGTTATCCACATACCCAAAGAAAAACCTGTGGATAACCTCAAAAAAATTGTGGATAGTATGTGGATAACTGGCAGTTATCCACAGAGTTATCCACAGGGTTAAATATTTGATTTTATTAAAATGTTAGTGTTATCTAACTAGATAAGTGTTCTAATTAAAAGAAAATTTCAAAATTTGAGTTATCCACAAGTTATCCACATAGTTATCCACAGGGTTAAGTGTTTGATTTAACTAGAAAATTTGCAAAATTTTTAAGTTATCCACAGGCTATTATTATTATTAATATAATAAATAAATAAAAAATAAAATAATAAAA
>JAADDZ010000003.1 GCA_013153635.1 Aquificota bacterium | reverse complement strand
CTGCTGAAGATATTGACTTTATTGATTCTTTGCTTTATTTTTTTATTAACCGGTTTTAACGGGTTTTATCTGAACGAAGTGGGATAGAAAGCTTTCTCCAAAACAGGATTAGAAACTGCCAGAACTTTTGTTTTATCTGAACGAAGTGGGATAGAAAGCTCGTTTTCTTCTTCTGATGTATGCTCTTTTGCCACTTGTTTTATCTGAACGAAGTGGGATAGAAAGCGGGCTATTTCATTCATATAGCTTTTCTATTATTTGTTTTATCTGAACGAAGTGGGATAGAAAGATAATAATCGTGAAAAAACATCGTTATCAACCGTAAGTTTTATCTGAACGAAGTGGGATAGAAAGCGGGAAAAAATAGAATCGATAGAACTACGTTGAAGATGTTTTATCTGAACGAAGTGGGATAGAAAGTGGTTTCCCACGATACCAATTTTTTATTAAAAAATGTTTTATCTGAACGAAGTGGGATAGAAAGAAAAGAGATTATCTAATAATCGATAATAGTAATCATTGTTTTATCTGAACGAAGTGGGATAGAAAGTCGTCACAGTATCTTGACAGACTAATGCTCATCATTGTTTTATCTGAACGAAGTGGGATAGAAAGAAAGAAGATTTAAAGGAAAAGGATATTTATCTATATAGTTTTATCTGAACGAAGTGGGATAGAAAGGAAGCATCTAATATAACAACATTTCCTTGTGTGAAAGTTTTATCTGAACGAAGTGGGATGGAAAGTTAGAGATGTTTTTATTACATCTCTACTCATGGTAGCAGGTTTTATCTGAACGAAGTGGGATAGAAAGATATTAAAGTAGAAAAAATACTAAATGAATTAGGTATAAAAGACAGATATGAATTTGATTTCAAAGACATAACTGAAGAAGACTCTTTTTTAAGCCTTTTTATGCAGTTTTTTCTTGACGGCGGAATACAAAAGATTTGCCACATCTTGCGTAATATCATTGCTGTACAGAGGATATATTGTTATTTCTTTTAAAATTTGGAAAAGGTGTTTTAAATTTAATTTATAGATTTTTTTTGATTTTTTTATATATATCTGGAAGTTTCAAGAGTACTGCAAGAACTCTTTTCCATTTAGACCATTCCATTGCTGGGATATTTGAGCCGTACATTTTTCCTGCTTCTAGATTTGACCATACTCCAGATTTTCCGGTAACTATAACATTGTTTCCAATCTTTATGTGGTCTGCTACTCCTACCTGTCCAGCAAGGATAACATCATCTCCTACTTCTGTACTTCCTGCTAGCCCTACTTGTCCTGCAAATATTGTTCTTTCTCCTACTATACAGTTATGGGCTATCATAACTAGATTGTCTATCTTTGCACCTTTTTTTATTATTGTTTCATCAAGCATGGCTCTATCTATAGTTGTGTTTGCACCTATTTCTACATCATCTTCTATTATCACTTTTCCTATATGTTTTATTTTTTGGTGTTGGTTATTCTCTCTATAGTACCCAAATCCATCTGCTCCAATTACTGCTCCTGAATGGATAATTACTCTGTTACCTATATATGTGTCTTTGTAGATAGTAACTCTAGGGTAGAGGATAACGTCGTCTCCTATTTTTGTGTTTTCTCCTATGTATGTGTGTGGGTATATTGTTACATTGTTTCCTATTTCTACATTTTTTTCTATGATAGTGTAATCTCCTATGTAGACGTTTTTCCCTATTTTGGTGTTTTTAGAGATTTTTGCTGTTTTTGCTTTTCTGGCTTTTTTGGGTTTGTCTGGATAAAATATGTCTATAAGTTTATAAAATGTATGCTGTGGATTTTCTACTATTATTTGTGGAATGTTTAAGTTTTCTATTGGTTCTTTTACAAAGATTGCTGATGCTTTTGTTTTTTGGGCTAGGTGGGACAAGTTCTTATCTGTTAAAAAGGTAATATCTCCTTTTTGGGCGGTGTGAATACTTTTTAATCCTTTTATTTTTGTATCTCTTTTTAGGTTTATTACTTTTGCGTTAAAGGTTTTTGCTATCTGTGAGATTTTCATTGTTTTTCCTCATTGTACATCTTTAAAATTGGGTCTGTTATGTCTAAGGATTTATCTGCATATAGGATTGCACTTATTTTCCCTCCTATGAGGACGATGTCTATGTTATTTTTTTGGGCGTATTTTTCTACTAGTCTTTCTATATCTTTGAGCATCTGTTTTTCTGCTTGCATTTTCATCTGGTTTAGTTCTATTTGGGCTTTTTGTTGGAGCATTAAGAATTCTTGTTCTATTTTTTGTAATTCTTCTTGTTTTTTCTTTTTACCTTTTTCGCTTAATGCTGGGCTTTCCATCTGTTTTTGTATCTCTTTTGCTTTTTTTTCTAGCTCTTCTGCTTTTTTCTTGTAGTATTCTAGCTTTTGTTCTATATCTTTTTTTAGTTTTTTTCCTTTTTTAGATTCGTTCATTATTTTTTGAACGTCTACATATGCAAATTTTGTCTGGGCGAATGTTAGTGTTGAAAGTATGAGTAGTGATAGCATCAAAATTAAGTTTTTTTTCATAGCTTTCTCCTTTTAGAAAAATGTTCCTAATACAAAACCTATTCTTGAGTCGTTTACTCCCGGAGGAGCGTTTAGTACTTTTCCATAGTATACATCAATAGGAGCCATTGGGGTAATAATTTTTATTCCAAAGCCTACAGAGTAGTATAAGTCTGTAAAAGGGTCTCCTTCATCAAAACCTTTTCCCATGTCTGTGAAACCATAAACCCATAGGAATCTTTGGACTAGGGGGTGTGCTAGCTGTAGATTTAAGATTATCTGCTGTTTTGCTCCATTTGGATTGTAGTTGTCATCGTAAGGTCCTGCCATACCGTAATCGAATCCTCTTATTGTAAAGTCTCCTCCTACAAAGAATAACTCGTCGATTGGAACTTCTTTGTTTATTTTGTCCATAAATCCGTATCTTGCTCGTAGTGAAAAAACAAAGTCTGTATAAAAGAATTTGTCTGGGAGATAAACTGTTTGGGATACTACTATTTTATAAAAGTCCCATGTTCCTGTCCCTGTTTTAAATGTTATTGTGAAGTCTGTACCTTTTGTTGGGATAAGGGGATTGTCTACAGAGTTTCGGTTTAGGAATGTGTATATAGAGTATAGATAATAATCTCCTGCTTGTCTTTTTATGTAGTCGGGAGCTTCTTCTTGTATGTTTGAGTATCTACCTTTTATTGCTGATAGTCCTACTCCTGTTCTCCAGTATTCTCTAAATTCGTATGATACATTGGTTGAAATTCCTTGCTTAGTTGACACAAATGTACCGTAGTTTACTTTTCTATCGTATATGGAAAATCCTAGGTCTATAGGTTTGTAAAAAGCCCATCTGTGAAGATATGATATTTCGTTGTTTCTGTACTGGGAACCTATGCTTAGGGATACTCCAAGGGTGTCTCCAGTTCCAAGGAAGTTTCCTTTTCTTATAGAGGCAAATAGAGAAAAACCTGTTAATTGGCTGTATCCTGCTCCAAGGGAGATTTGTCCTGTAAATCTTTCTGATACTTGTACATCTAAGTCCATTTCTTTTTCTGATTTTACTTTTGGTTGAAAGTTAACCATATCGTAAAATCCAAGTCCATAGAGGCGGGAGTATGAACGCATCAATTTTTTTCTAAGGAATAGGTCTCCGGGAGCTAGTCTTATTTCTCTTCTTATTACATAGTCTCTGGATTCGTAATTTCCTGCGATATTTATTTTGTCTACATAAAATCTATTGCCCGGATTTATTACGAATTTTACTACTACTTGTTTTTTTTCTTTATCTATTAATTTTTCAACGTTTACATTGGCAAAGATAAATCCAAGCTCTGCGTATTTGTCTGATGTTATTCTTTGTAACTGTCTTACTAGTTTTCCATTGTAGTAAGAGCCTTTTTTTAGGGGTTTTTTTAGGTTTGATATTAGTTCTTGGTATGTGTAGTATATGTTGTTTACAAATTGTATATCTTTGATTTTGTATCTGGGACCTTCTTTTATTTTTATGGTTATTATATATTTTTCTCCTTCTTTTAGCTCTATTATTGGTTCTTCGATTTCTACTTCTAAAAATCCTTTGTCTATATATAGTTGTCTTATTGCTTCTATATCTTCGTACAGAATGTCTTTTTCTAGTCTTGGGTGGATTCTAAATAGTAATATGTTTCTTTCTTTTGTTTCCATTACAGATTTTATTTCTCTTTCTGATATAGCTTTATTTCCGATAATTATGATTTTTTCTACATAAGCTTTTTGTCCTTCGTCTATTTTGAATACGAGGGTGTTTCCTTTAAAGTAGTAGTACACTTTTACGTTGTAGTATCCTTCTTTTTCGTATAGTTTTTTTATTTTTAAGATTATCTGGTTTATCTCTTCTATGGAAAAGACTCTTCCTAGACCTTTTTTTAGGGAAGCTAGTTTTCTTGCTAGTTCAGGTCCTACAGTAGCAAACGGTAAAATTTTTCCTGTTTCTGCTCTTGTTTCTGTTTCTATTCCTAGTTCTTTTAGGAGTTCTTCATCAGAAAAGGCTTTGTTACCTTCGAATTCTATTTTTTGTACTACTGGTAGTTCTTTGAAGACAAAGATAAGGTCTATTCCGTTTTCTGTGTATCTTGTGTAAGCTTCTACATTTTCAAAGTATCCAAGTTTGTATAGCTCTTTTAGTGTGGTGGCAAGCTGGTCTCTTGTTACTATTGCTCCTTTTCCAAAGGGTATTAAGGGTTTTATTATTTCTGGATTGAAGAATTTGAGTCCTTTTATTTCGACTTTTTCAATTTTGTATATTTTTTTGGCTTCTTCGTGAAAAGAGGGGGTTTCTATTTTGGGAGTGTCTTTTGTATTTTCTTGTGTGTTTTCTTGTGCAATGGTTTGAGAAAATAGTATTAATATGACAAAAAAAATCAGAGGGCTTAAGCCCTCTATTATGTTTTTTATGTAGTTACTGGTTCTTTTTCTTTTTTCTTTTTCTTTCTGGGTTTTCTTATTTTTAGACCAACTTTTCCATCTTTCTTGATTACTATTTCCGCTGTGGAACCAGCTGGTAGTTTGCCTTTGAGTATTTCTTCTGCTAATAAATCTTCTACTAATGATTGTAAAGCTCTCTTTATGCTTCTTGCTCCGTATTCTGCTCGAAATTCTCTGTCTATCAGATAATCTATGAACTCCTTCGAGAGCTTTACAGTTATATCCCATTCTTTTAACCTTTTATTTATTTCTTTGAGTTGTAATTCAATTATACCTTTTATTATTTCTTTATCCAATGGCTTGAATACTATGATTTCGTCTAATCTGTTGATAAATTCTGGACTAAATGCTTTTCTAACTTGGTCTAGTACGTTCTTTTTCATTTCTTCATAGTCAAGTATTGTGGATTTTCTTTCAAACCCTAGTTTGTTAGATTCTAGTATTAATCTTGCTCCTAAGTTAGAGGTCATTATTATTATTGTGTTGCTAAAGTCTACAACTCTTCCAAAGGAATCTGTAAGTCTTCCATCGTCAAATATCTGTAGGAATATGTTGAATACATCTGGGTGTGCTTTTTCTATTTCATCAAAGAGTAGTACAGAGTAAGGTCTTCTTCTTACTGCTTCTGTGAGCTGACCTCCTTCTTCATAGCCTACATATCCGGGAGGTGCGCCTATCAACCTTGATACTGTGTGTTTTTCCATGTATTCGGACATGTCAAATCTGATTAATGCTTCTTCACTTCCGAAGAGATATTCTGCTAAAGCTTTTGCTGTTTCTGTTTTTCCTACTCCTGTTGGTCCTAAGAATAGGAACACCCCTATAGGTCTGTGTCCTCCTTTTAGTCCTACACTGTTTCTTCTGATTGCTTTGGCTATTGATTTTATCGCTTCGTCTTGGTCTATAACTCTTTTGTGTAGCTCTTCTTCTATGTGTAGGAGTTTTTCTGCTTCTGTCTCTGTTAGTCTAGCTACAGGTATTCCTGTCCATTTTGATACTACATCTGCTATGTCTTCTTCTGTCACTTTTGGTTTGTTTTCTTTTTTCTTCTCTTTCCACTGTGCTTTTAGAGTTTCAAATTTTGCTCTTAATTTTAGTTCTTCGTCTCTTAGTCTTGCCGCTTTTTCATAGTCTTGTTCTTTTGCGGCTTTTGCTTTTTCTTCTTCTATTTTTTTGATTTTTTCTTCTATCTCTTGAATCTCTGGAGGAAGGGCGAGTTCTCTAAGTCTTACCCATGCTCCGGCTTCATCTATAAGGTCTATAGCTTTATCTGGAAGTTGTCTATCTGGTATGTATTTGACTGAATAGTCTACCGCTTTTTCTATCGCTTCTTTTGTGTATTCTACTCCGTGAAATTCTTCAAATTTTTTCTTCAGACCCATTAGTATCTGTACGGTGTCTTCTGGTGTAGGTGGTTCTACTAGTACAGGCTGAAATCTTCTTTCTAAAGCTCCATCTTTTTCTATGTATTTTCTGTATTCGTCTATGGTTGTTGCTCCGATAACTTGGATTTCTCCTCTTGCTAGGGCTGGTTTTAGCATGTTTGATGCATCTATAGAGCCTTCGGCGGCTCCTGCTCCTATTAAGGTGTGAAGTTCGTCTATAAATAGGATAATGTATGGAGCTTTTTCTAGTTCTTTGAGTATATTTTTGAGTCTTTCCTCAAACTGTCCTCTGTATTTTGTTCCTGCTACTAGTGAAGCTAGGTCGAGGGCTACTATTCTCTTTCCTAAAAGAGGTTCTGGTACTTCTTTGTTTGCTATTCTTTGGGCTAAGCCTTCTACTATTGAGGTTTTTCCTACTCCCGGTTCGCCTATTAGGACTGGGTTGTTTTTTCTTCTTCTTGTTAGTATTTGGATAACTCTGTCTATCTCTTTGTCTCTTCCTATTACTGGGTCTAATTTTCCTTCTTTTGCTAGTGCTGTAAGGTCTCTGCTGAATCTATCTATATTTGGGGTAGGTACTTGTTTAACTTGTTCTTGAGCTGGTATCTCACCTAGTATTTGTAGGATTTCTCTTCTTATGGAATATTCGTCTATACCGAATCCTCTTAGGACTCTTCCTCCAAGTCCAGTTTTTTCCCTTACTATTCCAATGAGGAGATGTTCTGGTCCTACAAATTGGTGGTGAAGGATTCTGGCTTCCTCAACCGCATGTTCAAGTACTCTTTTGGCATCAGGGGCAAAGAGTACTTCTCCTGTGTGAGAACCTTTTACCATTTGGGAAGTTAATGTTCTTTTAACTTTGTCTATAGTAAGACCAAATCTAGATAAGACTAGTACAGTTATGTCTTCGTCTTCTAGGAGTGATAAAAGTAGGTGTTCACTTCCTAGATAGTTACTTTTATATTCTAAAGCTTTTTCTCTTGCATCTAATATTATTTTTCTTGCTTTTTCAGTAAATTTTTCAAACATCTTTATGCACCTCTTTTTATTCGCTTTTATATAATTGCCTAATAAAATTTGCCATACCTTGATTTTGTCAAGTCTGTGTGGTTTCTATTACTATAAATTATACTTATTTATCTTTATAAAACTATGATATAGATTCCTTATTTACAATTTTACCATCTTTCATATGAAGAATATATTTGCAGTATTTTGCCACCTCTTTGTCGTGTGTAGCTATTACTATCGTTGTATTTTTCTTTTCGTTTAGTTCTTTTAAAATGTTCATAACTTTTTGTGTGTTTTTGCTGTCTAAGTTTCCTGTAGGTTCGTCTGCTAGGATTATATCTGGTGAGTTTATTATAGCTCTAGCTATAGCTACTCTCTGCTGTTCTCCTCCAGATAGTTGAGAAGGTAAATGGTCTATTCTTTTTTCTAGTCCTAGTTCTTTTAGGAGATTATAGGCTTTGTTATTGGTAGTTTTATTTTTTTGATACAGTTTCACAGGTACTAGAACGTTTTCTAAAGCTGTTAGTTCTGGTAGTAAGTAATGAAATTGGAAGACAAATCCTATTTTTTGGTTTCTAAATTTGGCTAATTGGTTATCTGAAAGAGAGAAAATATCAGTTTCGTCGATATAGACTTTTCCTTTGGTTGGTCTGTCTAAGCCTCCTAATAGGTGTAAAAATGTACTTTTGCCTGAACCAGAGGGTCCCATAACAGCTACCATATTCCCTTTTTGTATCTGGATAGATATTCCTTTTAAGGCGTGAACGATGTCTGTTTTTGTGTGATATATCTTTTCTAAGTTTTGAGTTACTACTGCCTTTTTTTCATTCATATCTTAGGATTTCCACTGGTATTTCTTTTGATGCCATTTTAGCAGGAATAAGCGAGGATAAAAATGAGATAACGAGAGCAGATACTACAACTGCTATGGATTCTTCTAAGCTTATCTTAAGGGGGAGGTATTCTATCATATAAACTTCTGGGTTTAGTTTTATCAGATGATAATGGTCTGCTACAAAAATTGTTGTTATTCCTAAAATTAACCCAAGAGTTATCCCTATCATTCCTATTATGATTCCTTGCCAGATAAATATTTTTAGAATGAAACTGTTAGTAGCTCCTAATGTTTTTAGTATGGCTATTTCTTTTCTTTTTTCTCTAGATTTGGTGATTAGAAGACTTGATATATTAAAAGATGCTACTAGCACTATCAACGTTAGTACTAAGAACATACCAAATTTTTCTAATTGTAGTGCTTGAAAGAGACTTCTGTTTATATCTATCCACGATTTTATGATGTATTGGGAGGGGAGTATTGATAGGAGTTTTTGTTTTACTGTGTCTGCTTGCATTGGGTTTTTTAGTCTAAGCTGTATTCCAGTAAATCTGTTTTCTAGGTTGAATAACTGCTGGGCGTCGAGTAAGTTTATTGCTACAAATGTAGAGTTTAGTTCGTACACTCCAAAGTCAGCTATAGCTGATATTTGGAATGTTTTGGTTTTTGGTACGTAACCAAAAGGTGTTCTTTTTCCGTATGGAGAAAATATGTTTATTTTGTCTCCTATCCAGACATCTAGTATAAATGCAAGGTCTGAACCTATTACTGCAAATCCTGTTTTTTCTAAAAGAGAAAAATCTCCAGCTATTATTTTTTTGTCTAGATGGGAGACTTGTTTTTCTTTTTGGGGTATAATCCCTTTGACAAAGACAGGGGTGATATTGTTTTTCTTTTTTGCTACGGCTTGGGTGTATATAATAGGTTCTATCGCTTGTATATCTTTTATCTGATTTAGTTTTTCTTCTAGTAGGGGTAGTTCTTGGGAATCTATGTATCCTCCTAGTTTTAGTACAAGAATATGGGGGTTGTTGTCTACTATCTTTGTTTTTAAACCATACTCAAATCCGCTCATTACTGCTAGTGTTATCAAAAGAGCGGACACTCCTACAGTTATTCCTATGATAGAGATAAATGTCATAAAAGATAAGGCTTTTGAACGAATTGAAAAGAGATATTTAAGGGCGAGTTCTATATATAAAGGCATTATTGAAAGCAGAGAGGGGTCTCTGCTGTTAGTTTAATTTTTCTGGATAAACGCTGACTACTTTTTTTCCTTTTGATGTTTCAAATTTTACATATCCATCTATTAGAGAAAATAAAGTGTAGTCGTTCCCTAGACCTACATTTTTTCCGGGATAGAATTTTGTTCCCCTTTGTCTAACTAAGATGTTTCCAGCTTTTACAAACTGTCCATCGTATCTTTTAACACCAAGTCTTTTTGAAATACTATCTCTTCCGTTCTTTGCCGCACCACCACTTTTTTTCGTAGCCATTACTAAACCTCCTTATGAAGCTTTGATTTCTTTTACTTTGAGTAAAGTATATGGTTGTCTGTGTCCTCTTTTCCTAGAGTATCTTTTTTTTCTTTTGAATTTAAAAACTATTACTTTTTTGTGTTTTGCGTGTTTTACTATTTCTGCTTCTACTGTTCCAGAAAAAGTGATATTGCCAGTATCGTCTTTTATCAAAACTGCAGGAATACTAACTGTATCTCCGGGATTTGCTTTGATTTTTTCTACTTTCAGTTGATTTCCCGGTTCTACTTTGTACTGCTTACCGCCTGTTTTTATAACAGCATACATGTTGTACCTCCTATAATAGCAATTTGAACCATCTATTATAGCACAACTTGAAAGAAAAAGATATTTCCCTTTAGGGTTTTTTGCAATATTTTGTATATTACAATATACTAATAATAGTTATTATTATTAAGAGGTGGGAACAATGAAAGTTTTAGAGGTTATAGATAAAAAAGGTTGGTGTGGTACTAAAGAGCAAACATTTTTGATAACTAAAGAGCTGGCAAAACATATAGATGTACATTTGGCTCTTCCTTTTGAGCATAGGGAGCTTATAGATAGGCTAGATGGTGTAGTTCCATTGAAGTTTTATGAGATGGATAATGGAGGTTTAAGGAGGTACAATCTGAAAAACTACAAAAGACTCCTAAATATTATCATAGAAGGGAACTATGACATCGTGGTTGCAAATTCTTCTACTACTTTTAATTACTTGAGGCTTATTTATCCTTTTTTGAAAAAAAAGCCAAAGCTTGTAGCTGTAAGGAGGTCTGGGTTTATACCTTCGTCTATTTCTAAAAATTTTAAATACAAAATTGCAGATAAAATCGTGGTTGTTTCTTCTGATGTTTATGAGAATCTAAAGGAAGCTGATTTTTTCCCAGAAAAATTAGTTCCTATTGAAAGTGGTGTTGACCTTGGTAGATTTGCTCCAGAACCTTTTAGGAAAAAAGAGTTAAGGGAAAAGTTAGGTTTTCCTAAAGATAAGAAAATTTTTGTAAATGTAGCAAATTGGCAACTTTGGAGAAAAGGTCAAGATATTCTTTTGGAGGCTTTTGCCCAGCTAGATTGTGAAGATTGTGTACTGTACCTTGTAGGAAATAATACAGATAAGGAAGAAGCTAAAAGGCTAATAAAGGATTTTGGTTTAGAGGGTAGAGTGTTTGGGTTAGGATTTAGGGAAGATGTACCAGATATTTTAAATGCTTCAGATTTTTTTGTACTTTCTTCTCATTCGGAGGGGATAGCTGGGGCTTTATTACAAGCGATGGCAACAGGAAAAGTTGTTTTGTCTACTTTGGCTGGAGGTATAGGAGAGTACCTGAAAGATGGTGTAAATGGTTTTGCCGTTTCTGTAGGTGATGTAAAGGGTCTTTCTGCCAAAATGGAAAAGATGCTTTCTCTTAGTGAAGAAGAATATGATAAGATTTCAAAAGAAGCTGTAAAAACAGCTTCTAGATATTCTATTGAAAACACAGCTCAAAAGTATCTTGAGCTTTTTAGAGAGCTTGCAAAGGAGTCTTAAGTTATTTTTGCTTTTTCTTTATTTTTTCTCTTATCATTGTAGGTACTTCATGAACATTGTGACATTTTGAGCAGTTATTTTTATTTATCCAGTTGAATGTCTGGGATATTTTATTAGGATTGAGATTTTTGATAGATTGTTCTAGTTGTTTTACTTTTTGGTAGAAATCTTTTCCAAAGTATACTTTTTCTGAAAGTTGATTTGTGTGACATTCACTACACATCTGGGATAGACCTTTTAGTCTTTTTACAAAGTTCATGCCTTCTTTTTTGGCTTTTTTTGATTTGCTGTCGTGCATGTATACATTTAGGAGCTTAAAGGAGGTTATCATTTTTTTCATATAGTCTGAAACGTTGTATTCTACTGATGTTATCGGGTCTTCTAGCGTTACTGTATCAAAATCTGGAAAGTGGTATAGCAATTTAGTTGATGCTAAGTATCTATCATGGCACTTGGAGCAGGTGTTCCCTACTGCATTGGCAAAAAATTGTATTTTTCGTATATCTTTGTTTTTTACTGCTTGGACTAAGAAGTTTGCTTCTTCTTTTCTAAGAACTTTATCCCATTGGGGAACAAGCTCTCCTATTTTTAGATAAGCGTCTTTTAAGGTTTTAGCCCATTTTTCAGCTCTTTGCCAATCTTTTTCTCTTATACTGGTAGAGAGACCAGTAAAAGCTGTAGAGGCTTTGTACATATTCATCAAAAATTCGTATTTTTCTGAATTTGGTGGATAATACTTTTCTAATGTTTTAGGAGGTATTCCTAATCTAACATCTTTTGCTGTGGCTATTGTAAAGCTAGTTATTATAGAAAGTCCTATATATAGGATTTTTTTCATGACATACCTCCTAGATGTGTAATTTTGATACTATTATATTTTAAACTTCTGTGAAGTTAGAGAGGAAGTCAATGGCTAGTTTTATATATCTTGATAATGCTTCTACTACTCGCGTTTTTAATGAGATTCTTTCTCAAATGCCTGATATTTTTGAGAAATATTTTGCAAATCCTAATAGTATCCATACTCAAGGACAAAGGGTGCGTAATCTTATAGAAGATTCCCGTAGAATTATATCTAAATTTGTTGGTTCTAGTGAAGATGAGATAATCTTTACTTCTTGTGCTACAGAGAGTAACAATACGATTATAAGAGGTACAGCATACATTCAAAAGGATAAAAATAAAATACTTGTTTCTCCTATTGAGCATAAATCTGTCTTAAATCCTGCTAGATACCTTGCTAAGAGGGGTTTTTCAGTTGAATTTTTAAAGGTTGATAAAACAGGTGTTGTAGACATAGATGATTTAGAAAAACGGTTGGATAAAGATGTTTTTTTGGTGTCTGTAATACATGGTAATAATGAGACAGGAGTACTACAGGATATTACAAAGATAGGAAAGCTGTGTAGAGAAAGGGAGGTTTTGTTTTTTTCTGATGTTGTCCAATCCTTTTTGAAGGAAGATATAAATTTGGAATTTATCGATTTTTTTTCTGTGTCTGGGCATAAGATAAATGCTCCTAAAGGGATAGGTCTTTTTTACAAAAGGAAAGATATAGAAATAGAGCCTTTATTACTTGGTGGTGGTCAAGAAAAAGGTTATCGCTCTGGTACAGAAAATCCTCAATATATAAAGTTTATATCTGATGCTGTAAAGATATGGAATAGTAATAAAAGTGAGTTTTATAACCATTTAAAGGGGTTGAGAGAGTATTTTGAGGGTAGACTGAAAGAGGTTATACCAGATGTTTATATTGTTAGTGACAGTGTAGATAGGCTACCTCATATTAGTTGTGTTATTTTTCCTAAAATCGATGCCCAAACTATGATACTGGCATTAGACTCTAAGGGGGTATGTGTATCTTCTGGGTCAGCTTGCTCTTCCGGTGCTGTAAATCCTTCACATGTCTTGCTTTCTTATGGTTTTTCTAAGGAGGAAGCTTTGAGAGCTGTAAGATTTTCTTTTGGAATTTTTAATTCTAAAGAAGAAGTGGATAAAACTATCTCTTTTATCAAAGAAATATACGATAATTACATGAAATTTATTTATTTTTCTTAAAGAATTCTAGCATTTTTTCTGCTAACTCTTCAGGAGGTATGTTATACTCTCCTCTTTGGATTTTCTCTTTGATATTTTTTAATTTTTCACTTCTGGGCATATATTTGTCCTCCAGAAACATTTTTTCTAATTTTTCTATTTCCTTATCTGAAAGATATTTTTTTAAAATTTTCCTCAATTTTCTTTTTGCCATTTTTTCTCTTCCTGTGCAGATTTTCGGTATAATTTTAATATCACTTTAATTAAAATAATAGGAGAATCATGTACTTAGCAATAGATACTTTTTCTGAAATTTTTGAAATTTGTATTTTTACAGAAAATCAGTTACTTACTCGTGTAATGTATTCTAAAAGTAGACAATTTTCTGATTTTATTCCTTATAAGCTAAAACAGTTACAAGAAGAGTTGGATTTTGATTTTGATAATCTTTCTGGAGTTATAGTAGACAAAGGTCCCGGTTCTTATACAGGTGTGAGAGTAGGGGTAAGTATAGCTAAGATGATAGCTTATTCTGTTGGAATACCAATTTATGCTTTTGTAAGTCTTGATGCAATAGCTTATAAATATAGGGTTTATAAGGGTTATATATCTGTTGTGGTTAATGCAGGTAAAGGGGAAGTTTATTACAGAGATTATGTATCTAACGGTTTTTGGATAGAGCCGAATTCTGATTTGAAGTTGATACCTCAAAATAAGGTAGGTACTTTTTTATCTCAAGATAGATTAGTTATTTTGAAAAATGTAGATATAGATTTTGATAATGTAGTACATTTAAAAGAGTCTGTAGGTTTTGAAGGGGGTATCTTTTCATTGAAGAATGATTTAATAGAGGATATTCACAAGTTAGAGCCTATCTACCTTAGAGGTTTATAACTAAACCGTATTTTGTCGCTACTGTGTACTGTTATTTTTTGGAAATTTTCAAAGGTTTTGTAGGCTTTTTTGGTTTTTAGATTTTCTTTTGCTAACTCTATTCCCTCTTCAATAGATGATGCTACACCACCTATAAATAATAGTAAACCAGCTGTTTCTACTGCCCATTGTTCAAGGGGGTGGGATTCTCCTTTGAGTATCTGGTAACAGAGTTTTGCATTCTCTTTTAGAGAGATAGATTTTTCTTCTATGTTTATTGGCTTGGAAGGAGATATTTTTATCTCTTTTCCTTCTTTATCTATTATGGTGGTTGGTTTGAAAGGGTTTGTCTCTATTCCACCTTCTACACCTTTTATTACATAAAAATCCTCAAACTGTAGGTGTGTCAGTAGTTCTTTGAGTTTTTTAAAGTAGGGTTTGTGAAATATTCCTACTGCGATTTTTTTGGTGTTGAAGGGGTTTAATAGTTTTTCTATCACATTTATAAATGTGCGTAGATGGAATTTTCTTCTCTTTGGTAGTAGAGCAAATAATTTCCTGTTGAAACACCACTGGGGAAGGTATGCAAATCCTGATATTTCTAAAGCGTCTAGGACATCTTCTTTGTCTTTTAGGTAACAGCACCCCATCTCTATAAGAACGTCATAATAATTTGTTCCGTATTTGGCTGGGACATTTTCACTTCCATGTCCAGTGATTTTTAGACCAGAGGAGGTGGCGATAAATATTGAAGCAGGCAGTATATGAGGTGTTCTGTTTTTACCATCATAAGGTACTGATATATCTAATGGTTTAAATTTTGGGGTATGGGTGATTTTGGTTTCATCTCTAAGAGCTTCTAAAAAACCTTTTAGTTCTTGTATCTCTTCTCCTTTGTATCTCATCGCCATAAAGAAGGCACCTGTTTCTATGTCATCACAATCTCCATTGAGAATGATTCTCATCGCTTCTTCTGCTTCTTCAAAGGACAAAGCTTTAGAACCGTGGACACCAACGCCCACGGTTTTTAAAAATTTTTCCATATTATTACCTCATTTTTAGTATAGGTAGTTAAGCTGAAGCCAATATTTTTTTACATCTTGAGTACCTTTTAGGGTGCCTCCTGTGTAATACCCGTCATCTGCTCTGTAAAATGCGGCTTTTGCTAAGAAGGATAAATGAGGTGTGAGTTTTTTGGTGTATTGTACATCAAGCTCTTTTCCAATATCTTTTCCTACTGTTGGGTCTGTAGGATTCATATCAGATTTAAATATGAGATAAATAAGCATAAGATTTCCAAGGTCTGGTTTTTTATATCCTAAAGTGAGTCCTACTTCGTTTAGCCCATAGTCAAATCCGTTTGCGGCTCCGAGTAGGAGTACATCAGACCACCCTTCAAATTTGTGCAGTGTAGCTAACGGTGTGGAAAATCCTTTGTCTTCTCCTGTATCTCTTCCATCAAAATGTGTGTACATAATGTTTCCAAAGAAACCACCAGAAACACTTCCAAGAGATAATCTGTAGTAGTTTGCGTCTATGTTTGGATTGGCAGGGAGATTATCTAAAGCATAAGGACTGTCTTGTTTTGCGTATTCTCCTAGGTAGGAGAGTTTTACTTTTCCTAGTTTTACTTTTCCTGAAGCTTTTAGACCAAATGTGTCGTGAACGTCTGTTATCATATAGGCAAACGCTTTTAGTCTTAGTGATTTGTGGGCTGAATAGTTTATATCTAGTACTAGAGGCATTTTATCTAGTCTCCAGTCAGCATTGAGATCGTCTATAATTCCTTTTCTTTCGTATATCCCAGCAAGAAGTAGGTTAAAGTTTTTAACCGCTTTTGTTGAAACTGCTAAAACACCAAAAGATTGATACATCTGTCTCCATGGAACATTACCGATAAATCTATGGTCATCTATGGTTACGTAAACTCTACCTCCTATGAAGGTCGTTTTATTTTTGGTATAGGTTACTGCAAATTGGGAAAATCTAGTTATTGGCGGGTCTGGAACTAATTCATAGTTTGGCTTTTGAGGTGAGTAGTCGTCTATGATAGCACCAACATTTGCGGCTTCTATGATTCCGTTAAATCCTTTTATTCCAAATAGGGATTTTAGTTTTGTAGTAATTGCTGTTCTCACTGTAAGTGCGTTTGCATCTTTGTTTGGGCTGTTTTCTACATCAACGTATTCGTATCTAGGTCTAATCTGTAAGTGGGCTTCGATTCCGCTGATAAATGGTTGGTCTGCAAAAGCTTTTTTTAGCTTGATTCCTTCTGTTTGATGTAAACTTAATAACCCAAAGGTCAATAAGCTTGCTCCTGCTAATACAAATTTTTTCTTCATGCTTACCCCTCCTTTATGTAATCAAAGTTTAAAATTGCCTCTTCTACTATCTCTACTGGGTGTTTGTTTAGTTTTTTTGAAAGTTCTTCTAATTTTTCGTATACTTCTTTTTTTGTATATATGACTAACCTTACTATTCCTTCTTCTTCTTCTCTTATTTTGTCGTATAGGTTCTGCATCTGTCTTTTTTGGGTATCAGATATTTTGTATCTCATTGATTTGTATCCTATAAGTTTTCCATTTTTGTATATTCCTGATATTTCTGTTTTAACCCAGTAGTATCCTTTATCTTTCCTTAGGTTTTTGATATATCCTTCCCATTTTTTTCCTTGCTTGATTGTACTCCAGAGATTTTCGAATATGCTTTTGGGCATGTCTGGGTGTCTTATGATATTATGAGGTTTTCCTATTAGTTCATCTACAGAGTATCCTGATATTTTTGCAAAGGTCTCATTTGCATATGTTATTGTGCCTTTTAGGTCTGTCCTAGATATGATAAGTTCGTTTTCTGGGACATCTGTTTCCCAAAACATATCGAAAGTTTTTTCAAGAATCTGATTTTTAGGCATCTTTCAAGGCATCTGGTACATATTTATCTTCTAGTCTATGAAATTCATCTATGGCGTCTGCTAGCTCTTCTTCACTGTAGCAGTAAACAAGGTCTACAGATAGTACGTGGTCTAGTTTGGATATTCTGTCAAATTTTTCCATTTCTTCACTTACGTTGTTTGCTTCTACTGTTATGATTATCTTTCCTTGGTCGTCGTAAAAATGAACTTCACATAGTTGCGATTCTTCTAGGAGATTTAGGACTTGGTTAAGATACTTAGGGGCTACTTTAACTACAGCACTAGAGATGTTCATTGTTTTAACCTCCAATAAAGGATTTTCCTTGATTCGTCTGTTGTAACTAGCTGGTTATCTGTTATAAACAGAATATTGTTAAGAGCATAAGAATGTCCCTTTAGTATGTATCTGGTTGTTTTTAATGGTATATCAAAGACTGCTATATCACTTTGTTCGTTTATACCGTAAGCTCCGTATTTTAAGGACGGGCTTAAACCTACCGAATATACGAAGAATTTTGCTTTGAATACATGTTTTTCTTTTGTTTTTAGGTTATAGAGGGTGGCTTTTTTATCTCTTCCTCCGGTAAATATGTAGTTTCCTTTAAAGTCTATTTTGAATGTTTTATCGAGGTTCATTTTAGGAATGTTTTGTTCTATCTTTCCTGTAGGTATGTGTACTATATAGACTATACCTGATTCACAGGCTATCGCTACATGGTCTTTGTTTATTGCAAAATCTGAAAAAGGAGAACGGCTAATATGTAGCTGGTAGACTTTTTTCTTATTTTTCAGGTCATATAAGATGATGTCGTTTGCTGGTAAACCAAGAAGTATGTATCTGTCTTTGTACAGTTTAGCTTTTACTGCGAGTAGTTTTTGTTTTTCTGGGATAAGGAGTTCTAGTTTTTTGTTTTTGTATCTGTAAAGCTGGGAGAATCCTTCAGTAGATTGGACTAACATATAGATTGTCCCGTCTGATGATACGTCTATGGAGTACACTTTTGGTTTTATAGGTTCATCGAAGAAATCTTTTATGTTTGGTAGGGTGATTTTTTGGACTTTTTTTCCTGTGTTTAGGTTAAATATCTCTACTGTTCCTATCTCTGTGGCGATATAAAGAAGCTGGTTTTTGTAAGTGACATCTTTTACACCCCCTTCGGCTAAGAGTATTTTTTCTGGGGTTAAAACGGTTTGAGCATACACCGTATAAAAAAGTAAAATAGCTGGAAGAAATTTTTTCAATATATCTCCTCTTTTTGTACTGTCTGTACTGCAGAGACAGGACATTTTGCTACACAAAACCCACAGCTTGTACATCTGTCATGGTCTATTTGAGGATTAAATAGACCTAAAAATTTGACGGCATTTTCTATACAAACGTCTCTACACGAATTACATATGGTTTTATTCCATGCGAGGCATGTTTGAGTTTGGATTCTTATAGTGGTTTTGATTTTGTCTTGGGGTAGGCTTTCATAAGATATAACATCTTCTAAACATGCATCACTGCACTTTCTACAAAAAGTACACCCTGATTCTCTAAACTCAAGGTATGGAGAACCGTCTTCTAACCTAAATATTATTCTTTCTTCGCAGGCTGTAACACAAAAGCCTTCACACTTTTTGCATTTTTGTATATGTTCTTCTGAAAAATAGGGAGGTCTGATAACAGGTTTTTCTTCCGCTATCAGGTCTTTAGCCATATGAGGAAGCTTTTTAAAGAACTGGCGTCTGTTCATTGTTTGCCAAAAACGTTCTCTATTGGTGGCTCTACATTTGCTTGGGGTACATGGCAAGATACACAGTAGTAATTTGCTCCGGCTATTTTGTAGATAGGTTTTCCTGTTTTGGAGAATCTTCTTTGGAAGTGAGAAGGGGGTATAGGTGTTGCGCCTACTGTTTTGGCTACATCTGGCATATGACAGTTTAGACACGCATTTTCTTTTGCTGTTATAGGCAAAAAGTCTTTAATGCTGTGGGGTATCTGGGGAGGTACAGTAGGATAAGCCCTAGATAGTGTTTTTCCTGTACCGGGAGGTGTATCTGGATATTTTACTTCTGGTACTTGGGTGTTTTCTGTAAAAACTGTCTGTTTTCTAATACCTATCTCTTCTGGAGCTATCGTTTTTTCTCCTGCTATTGTCCCGCTCATGTACAGGACGCTTCCTACTACAATCATTGTTCCAATGAAGACGGATATACTCTGCTTAAGCATTTTTTAACCCTCCTTTTCTTTTTTTATGTATCTTAGAGAAAATTTCAAAGCATCATCATTGCATACTTCTATACATCTTCCACAGTTTATACACTCTCCAAAGTTTATATAACCGCTTTCTTTTCCTATTATGGAGAGTACTTGTTTTTCTGGACATATATTTTTACAGTTCATACATAGGGTACAGTGAGGTTGGATATGATATACCCTAAGAACTGATTTAGAAGTTGTTAAAGAATAAAAAGCTCCTAATGGACAAAGATGTCCACACCACCCGTTTTTTGTAACAAATAAATCAAATAGAAATACTGTTAAAACTGCCGCCCAACCAAATCCCATTCCATATATGAGTCCTCTATGGAGCATAGATATAGGGCTTACAAACTCAAATACAGGGACAGCCATTATTAGAGACATTACAAGACTTAAACCTAGTATCCAGTATCTAACTTTTCTAGAAAATCTTAATTGCCATTCATCTTTGTCTAGTTTGAATTTTTTTCTTATCCAGTTAGCTGTGTCTGTAACGATATTTACTGGACAGACCCAGCTACAAAAAGCTCTGCCAGAAAAAAGTGCATAAAAGATAAAAACTATAACAGCTCCTATCAGAACGTCCCATAGTAATAATGCTCCAGCGAATATCATCTGTAGTACTGCATATGGGTCAGCCAAAGGTATAACTTCGAAGAGTTTTCCCATGCTTAGGTTTCCTTTTAGTATGTTCCAGCCGTATATATTCCCTGCGATATATAAAAAAATGATGCTTATCTGGACAGCTCTTCTAAGAAGAAGGTATCTATGTTTAAAGATAAATTTGCTAATCATTTAGAAGGTCTCCTTCGTTTAGATATTCGAGGGGGGATTTTTCACTTCTTGGAGTAACAAACCTACTTCTTTTTTCTTGTATCATTTGGAGCTTTTGTTCTGTTTCCCAACCTTTTAGATAATGCTGTCCAGCTTTTCCTTTTACTATATGCCTTGGTAAAACATATATAGAAGGTTCTACTGTAACACAAGCATATTCACAAAGACCGCAACCTGTACAATGATTGCTGTGAACTACAGGAACTAGATAGGCATGTTTTCCTGTTCTTTCGTTTCTCATGTAGTTTATGGTTATAGCTTTGTCTATCAAGGGACAGGCTCTATAACACGCGTCACACTGAATACCCCAGTATGCTATACAGGATTCTGTATTTATCACAGCTAAACCCATACGGGCTTTGTTTATATTCAAAACTTTTTTCCCATCTTCTATGTCTGATACTGTATCTGTATCTAATGCTCCTGTGGGACAAGCTACTGCACACGGAATATCAGTACACATGTAACAGGGTACCTTCCTAGGTTCAAAGTAAGGTGTACCTAATGGAAGATTTTCTCCGGGTTTGGCAAGTTTGAGAGTTTCATACGGGCAGTACTCTACACAAAGCCCACATTTTATACATTTTTTTAAAAATTCTTTTTCTGGTAAAGCTCCGGGAGGTCTTAAAACAAGGGGAGCGCTGACAGCTTCATCTATATATGCTCCCCACATTAAACCCCCTAATACAGATAAGCCTACTGCTTGGAAACTTTTTATAAAAAATTTTCTTCTACTTAAGTTCTTTTGCTTTTTCTTTTCCATTATGCCTTATATATTTTTACAGCCGCTTTTTTGTAGTCTGTTTCTTTGGATATTGGACAGGTATGGTCTAAACATACCTTATTAACTAATATCCTTTCATCAAAGAAAGGAATGAATACATATTTTCTAGGAGGTTTATTTCTTCCTCTTGTTTCTACTCTAGCTTTAACTCTACCTCTTCTACTTTCAACCCATACGTATTCTCCATCTTTTACACCTATCTCTTTGGCGTCTTTAGGGTTCATAAAACAGACCGCTTCTGGTACTGCTCTGTATAGTTCAGGAACTCTCATAGTCATAGAACCTGTATGCCAGTGTTCGATAACTCTTCCAGTAGCTAGCCAGAAAGGATATTCATTATCAGGGAGTTCTGGAGGGTCCATATACGGTCTGAAAAAGATTTTTGCTTTATTTTTTAGGCTGAATTTTTCTTTTGTTTTAGGTTCTATTAAGTCTCCTTTTGGAAGAGATTTTAGGGCTGGTCCATAAAAGGCAAACTCATCGTCAGGGTTCGTTCTAAGTTTTCGTGCGTAAGGGTCGTATTTTACATTGAATCTCCATGGGGTCTCTTTTCCGTCTACTACAGGCCATCTAAGACCTCTTACTTTGTAGTATGTGTCAAAATCTGCAAGGTCGTGAGCATGACCAAGACCAAATTTTCTGTACTCTTCGAACATGTATTTGTGTATGAAGAAACCGTATCCTTTGAATAGTTTTCCATCAGTACCTATTATATTTCTTCCGTCTCCTGCGGCTTCTGTGTTATGGAATCCTCTTCCGATAGGGTCTGGCCATCTATATTTTTTGGCTTCTTCGTTTGCAAATAGAACATCGAAAAGGGTGTCGTCTGGACTGTATCCCATAGCTTTTGCTTTGTCTAATACATTAGGAAGTACAGTTCCATCAGGGAGTTTCCACTTTTTCCATACTTCTTTTAGTTTAAAGTACTTGGAGAATTCTACTATCTGCCATACATCTGGCATAGCTTCTCCCGGGGCTACTACCTGCTGTCTCCATGCTTGGGTTCTTCTTTCAGAGTTTCCATACATACCCCATTTTTCAAAAATCATAGCACTAGGTAAAATCAGGTCAGCGACTTTACAGGAAACTGTAGGATATGCATCTGAAACAACAATAAAATTGTCCATATCTCTCGCTGATTTGAGCCAGTGGTTTAGGTTGGCTGTATCTTGCCATGGGTTACAAACTTGAACCCAAGCCCATTTTATCTTTCCATCTTCTATATCTCTCATAATTTTAACGATGTGAGAGCCTACTTTTGGATTTATAGTTCCTTCAGGAACTTTCCATATCTTTTCAGATATTTTTCTATGTTTTGGATTGAATACTACCATGTCTGCAGGTAATCTATGGGAAAATGTTCCAACTTCTCTAGCTGTTCCACATGCAGATGGTTGCCCTGTTAAGCTAAAAGCTCCACTTCCCGGTTTTGCTTGTTTTCCTAGAAGGAGATGGATAGAATAGATATTTTCGTTTACCCATGTTCCTCTATTGTGCTGATTGAAACCCATTGTCCAAAAGCTTACTACTTTTCTGCCTTTTTCCATGTACAGGTTTGCAAGGGTTTTTAGCTTTTCTTTGAAAGAGTCTAATGGTTCTTCTGGGTCTCCTTTTGCAATTTCGGCAACAAAATCTAAAGTGTATGGTTCTAAGGCTTTTTTGAAATCTTCAAAGCTTATAAGCCAGTGTTTGCCGGCGGATTTGTTATGTTTCATTTTCATAATTTGACCAGCTCTTACTCCTAGGTATTTCAAAGAAACTTCTTCTCTTCTTGATACGATTTTTTCAACTTCTTTTTTCATTGTTTCTCTTTCTTTTGGGCTGTATTTTGGGTGATTTGGATTTGGTCTCATTCCGTATCCAATGTCAACATAACCAGTAGCAAATACACAGTATTTATTTACGAATTCTTTATCTATGGCGTCTGGGTTATTGTATACAATTTCCCTTAGTATATAGTTTTGGATTGCTAAGTCTGTTTGAGGTCTGAAGATGATTTCCATATCTGCTAAGTCAGAGCTTCTATTTCTGTAAGTAGATAGGTTTACGATTTTGACTCTATCTGGATTACTAAGTTTTCTGTCTGCTACCCTTGACCATAGAACAGGGTGACATTCTGCCATGTTTGCACCCCATGTAACTACTGTGTCTGTTAGCTCTATATCGTCGTAACACCCAGAAGGTTCATCTATACCAAATGTTTGGATAAATCCAGCAACTGCACTTGCCATACAGTGTCTTGCATTTGGGTCTATATTGTTACTTCTAAAACCAGCTTTCATCAATTTTGCCGCCGCATAGCCTTCAAATATTGTGTACTGTCCAGAGCCAAATATGGCTACTCCTGTAGGTCCTAGTTCGTTGTAGGCTTTTTTGAACTGCTGAACCATCACTTGGAATGCTTTTTCCCAACTTACAGGTTTGAATTTTCCTTTTTTATCGAATTCTCCCTTTTCATTTACTCTAAGTAAGGGCTTTGTAAGACGGTCTTTTCCATACATTATCTTTGCATTGAAGTATCCTTTTATACAGTTTAGACCTCTGTTAACAGGTGCTTGAGGGTCTCCTTTTACTGCTACTACGCGGTTTCCTTTTGTGGCTATCAAAATTCCACACCCGACCCCACAGAATCTACATACACCTTTGTCCCATCTCCAATCTTTTTCTGCTTCTTTTATGGCGGCGATAGCCTCCTGTGGAACATCTATCCCGACTGTCAAAGCGGCTGATACTGCCGCGGCTGTTTTTAGAAAGTCTCTCCTATTAATTTTTAAATTTTCCATCACAAAGGTGCCTCCTTTGGTTTTCTTTTACTAATTAGTTAAGTGTTTACAAACCATCAAACAATAGATTGTACAACTTTGATGATTTATCTCATATTCCAGTAAATACAATAATTTCAATGCTTTAGACTGTTTTTATGATTTTCATCAAATTTATACACTGTATTGAATGGCTATTAGCCCACTTTTAAGTTAAAAGTTGAAGTTTAACCAAATAAATCCAAGGAGGGTGTTTAGATGAGAAGGCGGTTGATGACAGGTCTTTTAGCTGTGTCTGTCGGGTTTTTTATGTTTTCTTCTACTTCATCGGCAAAGGAGGATTATACATTAACTCCTGAAGAGATGGAAAAGGCGGCTCAACTCTACTTTGATAGGTGTGCTGGTTGTCACGGAATGCTCCGTAAAGGGGCAACTGGTCCTAACTTAGAACCTCACACACTTAAGAAGAAGGGTTTTACCCCTAAGGTTATAGAAGATTTTATCTATTATGGTACTCCCGGGGGAATGCCTGACTGGGGAAGACAGGGGGTTTTAACAAAAGAAGAGATTAAGCTATTGGCAAAGTATCTATTTAATCCTCCTCCAGAACCTCCAGAGAGGTCTTTGGCACAGATAAAAAGTACATGGAAGGTTTATGTACCTGTAGACCATAGACCTACTTCTCCTGCTCATGATAGAGATTGGCAGAACTTCTTTGGAGTTATCCTTAGAGATGTTGGAAAGGTAGCGATAATAGACGGTAGCCGAAAGGAGTTAGTCAATATTGTAGATACAGGTTTTGCTGTCCATATACTAAGGGCTTCTGCTTCTGGTAGATACTTCTATTCTATCGGTAGAGATGGAAAGGTTACTCTTATCGACCTATGGTTGCCAAAACCTGATAAAGTTGCAGAGGTTAAGGCTTGTTATGATGCTCGTTCTGTAGATGTTAGTAAGTATGCAGGTAAGTATGGAAATTACAAAGATAAGCTTGCTATTGTTGGTTGTTACTGGCCTCCTTCTTTTGTGATAATGGACGGGCAGACTCTAGAGCCTCTAAAAATAGTAGGAACAAGTGATTATACCTACGATACAAATGAGTTTATGAGGGAGACGAGGGTTGCTTCTATCGTTGCTTCTCATGAAGAACCTGAATGGGTTGTTAATATGAAAGAGACTGGAAAGGTGTGGCTAGTAGATTATTCAGATATACACAATCTAAAGGTAGCGATAATAGATGCAGAGAGATTTTTGCATGATGGTGGTTGGGACTTTTCAAAGAGATATTTCCTTGTTGCGGCTAATATGAGAAATAAAGTGGTAGTTGTTGATACTGTAGAGAAGGAATTAGAAGCTTTGGTAGATACAGGAACGAAACCTCACCCGGGAAGAGGTGCTAATGTTTATCATGATACATACGGACCTATCTGGTGTACAGGACATATAGGGGAAGGTTCTATTGTATGTATCGGTGTAGACAAGAGAAATTTCCCTGAATATGCGTGGAAGGTTGTTGCTAGAATCAAACTTCCCGGAGAAGGAGGTGGAAATCTATTTGTTAAGACTCACCCAAAAGTGAAGTATATCTTTGCAGATAGAACATTGAACCCTGATATAAAACTCCAAAGAAGTTTTCATGTTATTGATAAAAAGAGTTTAAAAGTTATCAAAACGATAGAAGTTCCTAAGAAATACAAAGGAAGAGTTGTTCATTTTGATTTTGACAAGTATGGTACAGAGCTGTGGGTATCTATATGGGGTAAAAAAGAAGAACCTACCGCCATACTGGTTTACGATGCGAACACTCTAAAGATTAAAAAGGCTATAACTGGAGATTGGGTAAGAACTCCTACAGGGAAGTTCAATGTTTATAACACTATGAGAGATGTTTATTAAGATGAAATTTTTTTTAGTTCTGCTGCTGCTTCTTGTCCCTCTCTACTCGTTTGGAGAGGGGGACACCTTATATAAAAAGCATTGTGCTAGCTGTCATGGAAAAAATAGGTTAGGAAAACTTGCACCTCCTCTTTTACCTATCTTTTTGAAAAAGATGAGTTTAGAAAAGTTCACAAAAGTGGTGAAAAATGGTATCCCAGCTAGTCAAATGCCTTCTTTTTCTTTTCTTTCGAGGGAGCAGATACAGGCATTGTACAGCTATGTAAAAAAACCAATAAAAATTAGTTGGAAAAAGAAAGATATAGAAAAAAGTATAAAAATCCTAAATAAAAAATTCCAACTGTACCCTTACAAAGATATTAAAAATGTTACCTTAGTGGTTGAAAGAGGTAAAAATTCTATATGGATATTAGAAAAGGAAAATCTTCTTGGAAAGTTTAAGTTTTCTAATGTTCATGGAGGTATAAAATTTTCAAAAACAGGTAACTATGTCTTTGTTCCTTCTAGAGATGGTTGGGTAGCAAAAGTCAATATAAAAAGGGGCAGTTTTGTAGGTAAAGTAAGACCGTGTGTGTACTTGAGGAATATAGATATATCACAGGATTACATACTAGCTTCATGTTGGCTTCCTAAATCCCTAGTTCTCTTGGATAAGAAAAGTTTAAAACCTGTAAAAATATTTAAAGTAGGTGGCAAAATCTCTGCTGTATATTCTCTTTATAAAGAGCCTAAAGCGGTGTTTTCTTTTAGGGATAAAACAGGTATATATCTGTTAGATTTAAACGATTTTAAATTTAGAAGGATAGATACAAAGTCTTCTATAGTAGGTTTTTTTATAGACCCATTTGATAGATACCTTATAGGTAGCTCTAAAGAAGAGAAAAAACTTTTTGTTTATGATTTAGAAAGTGGGTCTATTGTATTTAAAAATGATATTCCCTCAATGCCTCATCTTTTTTCTGTTGCTGTTTGGTATAACAAGGGAAATTTTTATTTTGGTACTAGGCACATAAGCTCTCCAATACTTACTGTATGGAAGATGTATGATTGGAGTTTGGAAAAGCAGATAAAACTGTCAGGAAACGGCTTTTTTGTAAGAACTCACCCAGATACACCTTATCTATGGACAGATGTGTCCTCTGATACATTAGTTCTTATAAACAAAAGGAATTTTCAAACAAAACAGATAACTCCTATAAAAGGCAAAACATTTCTTCACACAGAATTTTCAGGAGACGGTAAGTTAGCATACCTTTCTATATATGATAAAAACGGCTATCTCTTAATTTTAAATTCTCAAACTCTAAAAGAAGTTTCTAAATTTTCAGCATCTTTACCAGTAGGTAAGTACAACTATATAAATAAAGACAGAAGATTCTTACCCCAATTACTGGGAGAGCAGATATATATACAAAAATGTTGGGGTTGTCACCATACCCAAGAAGAAGCTTTTGCTCCATCTTTTAAGAGAATCGCTATGACTAGAGATGAAAAATTGATAATGGCACAGATATTGAATCCCGGAGGAACATACAGACTCCTAGGTTACAAAGAAAACTACATGCCTAGATTCAACTTTTCAAAAGAGGAGCTACAAGCAGTAATTTCATTTATCAAAAAGTTTAAAGAGGATAAGTAATGTTAAGGATAACAGAATACATAAAAGAAATTTTACAAAATAAAGAAGCTAGAAAGTTCGATGGAAGGGTACTAATTTGGAATCTTACCAATATATGTAACCTTAACTGTAAGCATTGTTATTCATCAGCAAACCAGATAACAGAGAATCAACTTTCTTATGAAGAGGTTATAGGCTTTATACCACAGTTAAAAGAAAATAATATAAAAATAGTTATCCTTTCAGGAGGAGAACCTCTCCTAAGGAAAGATATATTTGATATAGCGAAAAAGATAAGAGAAGAAGGTATCGTTACTTACTTGTCTACAAATGGTTTACTTATAGACGGAAACAATATCCATCAGATAAAAGAAACATTTAACTATGTAGGTATAAGTATAGACGGGAAAAAAGAGATTCATGACCTCTTTAGAGGAAGAAAAGGAGCTTATGAAGGTTCTTTAAAAGCTGTAAAACTATGCCTAGAACAAAGGATAAAAGTTGGTTTGAGATTTACCTTATCACCAAATACATACGACAGTTTAAAGCATATCTTCCAGTTAGCACAGGAGGAGAATATACCCAAAATATATATCTCTCATCTAGTATATTCTGGAAGAGGTCAAAATCTCTCTGAACTTTTAAAGGACTTTTATAAAAAAGCGGTAGATTACATATTAGAAAAATCCTTTTTCTATGTGGAAAACGATATAAAGATAGATGTGGTAACAGGTAACAATGAAGCTGATGCTGTTTATCTTTATCTTAAATTCAAAGAAAAATATCCTGAACATTCAGAAAAATTATACAAAAGATTGAAAAAGTGGGGAGGAAACCGTTCTGGAGATAAAATTTTGAATATAGACTTTCAAGGGAATGTTAAACCAGATACTTTTTACCATCATAGTATAGGAAACATCAGAGAAAAACCTCTAAAACAGATACTAGAAGAGAGTACCTTAATAAGAATGTTAAACCATTATCCACGAATCTTAGATGGTAAGTGTGCTAACTGCAAATTCATAGATATATGTAACGGAAGTTCAAGACCAAGAGCATTTTTTACGTATGGGAGCTACAAAGCGGAGGACCCTGCATGTTATATATAATAGCCTTTTTGCTCACTTTAAATATGGTCTTTGGATATGAAAAAGTCTATGTAATCCAGAGAGAAAACAGCTGTGTGGCAGTTATAGACAGATTTGAGCTAAAAAGAGAGATATGCTCATTGGGAAATTTGAACCATGCAGTTTTAAAATTTGACCCGTTTTATAAAAACTCTGCCTATGTAATAAGTAGAGATGGATACTTTTCTAAGATTGATACAAAGGAAGATAAGCTTTTGAAAAAAGTAAAAACAGGAAAAAGCGGTATCGGTTTTACTATTTTGAAAAATCATATAGCTATAGCACACTACGAACCAAGAGAGGTAGTAATTTTAGAAAAGAATCTAGACCAAAAAATTAGGATAAACACAGATTCAAGAAATGTAGGAATAAAAACAGATGGAAGATATGTTGTCTTTTCTCTTATGGATAAAGACCAGATATGGATACTAGATTCGAAAGAGGATTTTAGAGTATCTAAGAAATTTTATGAAGTAGGGAAGATGCCTTTTGATGCTTTACTAAAAGATAGAGCTTATATCGTAGGATTCTTTAGAGAAAGTAGCTTAGGTATACTAAATTTAGAAAATTTCTTATACAAAAAACAAAAACTAAAAGAGATAAAAGAAGGAATTCCCCTAAAGATTCCCCACTTTGGTACATGGGGGATTTATGGTACAAAAGCCTATATCCCAGCAGTAGGAGATAACAAAATACATATCATAGATTTACAGAACTTTTCATATAGAGGATTTATAGAAGTACTAGGATTCCCTGTTTTCGTTACTGTTTCTCCAATTGGGAACTTTTTGGTAGTTAATTACAGTGGGGAAAAAGAAGACTACATATCTGTAATTACTATCAAAGAAAACAGAGTTCTAAAACATCTAAAAGCTGGAGAGAGAGTTATGCATTTTAGGTTTTCAAAAGATGGTCAAAGATTGTATCTGTCCTCTTATTTTGACAACAAGTTAAAAATCTTTAATACTGCAAGTTGGGAAGTAATAAAAGAGATAGATGTACCCTTTCCTTCTGGAGTTTTTATAAAAAAATAATGGAGGTATCAAGAGATGGCTGGAAGAGTTTACTTAGTAGGAGCCGGACCCGGAGACCCAGAACTACTCACAGTAAAAGCTTATAAGCTGATAAAAAATGCAGATGTGATACTTTACGATAGATTGATAAATCCAGAGATATTAGAAATCGCAAAACCAGACTGCAAACTGGTTTATGTAGGAAAAGAAGATGGAAAGCATCTAAAAACCCAAGAAGAGATAAACAATCTTCTCCTTTTTTATGCAAAACAATATGAAACAGTAGTTCGTTTAAAAGGAGGAGACCCATTTGTGTTTGGTAGAGGGGGAGAAGAGGCTATCTTTCTAAAAAAGCATAAAATACCTTTTGAGATTGTACCGGGGATAACCTCTGCGGTAAGTGTTCCTGCTTATGCTGGAATACCAATAACCCATAGAGGTCTTGCATCTTCTTTCGCGGTAATCACAGGTCACGAAACCCCAGAAAAAGCTAAAAGCTCCATAAATTGGGAATCTTTAAAAGATATAGACACTTTGGTATTTCTCATGTGTGTGAATAATCGTAAGTATATAGCAAAAAAACTGATTGAAATAGGTAGAAACCCAAAAGAACCAGTAGCTTTTATACATAGGGGGACTACCTCTTCCCAGTCAGTAGTAGAGACAACCCTAGAAAAAATTGTAGCATCGAATCTTAGTATAAAGCCTCCTTCTGTAATGGTGGTAGGTAAAGTAGTTAGATTAAGAAACCTAATAGACTGGTTCAAGCCAGAAGTTTTACTAAAACTACAGGAGGAGATAGCATGAGTATCCAGACAAAAGATATAGAAACCCAAATCCTAAAAGAGATACAAGAAGGACTACCAATACAGATAAATCCCTTTGAAACATTAGCCCAAAAACTGTCCATATCCCAACAAGAGCTGTTAGATATTCTAAAAGAGCAAAAAGAGAAAAAAATAATCCGCCAGATTTCTCCGATATACGATACAAAATCTCTTGGTTACCAAAGTTCCTTAGTTGCGTTTAGTACCCCAAAAGAGAATCTGCTTGATACTGCAAATATAATAAACCAGCACCCGGGTGTAAGTCATAATTACGAAAGAAATCATCATTTTAACCTATGGTTTACAATAGCGGTGCCTCCAGATAGTAAAATAGGACTAGAGAAAACAGTACAGATTTTAGCTCAAAAAGCAAAAATAGATAAATACGTAATACTTAAAACAGTAAAATTCTTTAAAATAGGAGTGAAACTCAACGTCCAAGGTACAGACTTATCAAAAGAAAAATATAAAGAGAAAAAAACAGCTACAAGACCTTTAACAGAAGAAGAAAAGCATATTATAAAAGAGACCCAGTTTGACCTTCCTCTGAAAGAAAATCCATTTGAGGATTTGGCAAAAAATCTAAATATATCTGAACAAAGATTGATAGATAAATTACAACAGCTCAAGGAAGAAGGTTTTATGAGAAGATTCGCAGGAATTCTAAATCATAGGAAAGCTGGATTTAAAGCCAATGGTATGGTTGTTTGGGAAGTCCCTGAAGAAAAGGTAGAGCAGATAGGAAAAATATTGGCTTCTTACAAAGCTGTAACTCACTGTTATCTACGAACAACCAACCAGTATTGGAAGTACAATCTGTTTTCTATGGTACATGGGAAAACCAAAGAAGAAGTATATACAGTGGTAGATGATATGGTGAAAGAAACAGGGATAAGTAACTACCATATTCTCTTTTCTACAAAGGAATTCAAAAAAGTGAGGCTAAAGTATTTTATTGAGGATTACTACCAATGGGAACAGGAACATGTCTAATGATATTTTTTTATCCAATAGGCAACAGTAGTAAAAGGGATTCCAAGTTTAGAGGATATTGCTCTTATGGAGTTTCCTTCCTTGTAGAGAAGGATAGCTTCCTTTTTTTCTTTATTTGTATGATGTTTCTTGGCAGGATTTATGATAAACCTTCTATAACAGCACTTGCACAGATAGGTCTGTTTGTTATTTACTTTTCCGTCCTTTATACATTGAGAGGAGCCGCAATCTGGACAACAAACCATAATAAACTCCCTAATAATAATTTAAGAATTAAGACTCCTTATTCTTAAATATAGAAGATAAATTTTTATATGTCAATATAAATTTATATAGCCAGATAGTTATTCATAAAATTGTTGAATATTGACAAATATCATTTATAATGATATACGAATATATGATAATTAATATAACTAATTTTGAAAGAGGTAGTATTAAGATGCTGTCATCAGCTTGCAAAGAAAGTATAAGAGCTATGATATACATAACTCATGCTGGTGGAGAGAGGAAAATTATTCCTGTAAAAGAGGTCGCAGAAAAACTAGACACCTCTTTTTATTTTTTAGCGAAAAATGTACAAAAATTGGTAAAAGCAGGGTTATTGTTCTCTTACAAAGGTCCAAAAGGTGGTGTAAAACTAGCAAAAAAACCAGAAGAGATTATGTTAATTGATATAGTAGAGGCTATAGATGGTTTAGAATTTTTTGAAACATGCTTGCTAGGTTTCAAAGACTGTTCTGATGAACACCCTTGTGCCATACACCACAAATGGTCTGACAAAAGAAAAGCTATATATAAGATGTTTTCTGAAACGTCATTAAAGGAGATAGTTGGAGATATGGAAAAGTTATGTATAAATGTGGTGTTTTAAATATCTAATTTAGTGTAGTTTTCTTTTAGAAATTCTTTAAAATCTTCAATACTTTCCATAGATTTGGCTTGGGATATTATTTCATAAACATGATTTACAAGAAGCTCATCTCCAATAAGCCTTTTCAACTCTTTTTCTATATCTATCTGTTTTGTGTGTAAAGAAAAAATATCTTTCTGTTTTTTAGAATCTTCCCTTGTCTTCAAAAGAAAATTTATATGTAATACATTGTTTTTGTCTAAATAAATCCCATTTTTAGCTAAAACAGCATTTAGGTCTTTTATAGAAAGTTTTTCTATATACCCTTTTAGGATAACAACTGGAGATTTATCACTATACTCTCTTATACTCTCTAGCTTTGTTTTAATATCTTTCACAGTGTCTAAAAAAGATTCTTCTTCAAACTCAAAAGACAAAAAAGGTCTTCTTCTTTTCAACTCTATAAAATTAGCCTCTAAGGAATTCTCTTTCTTTTCTACTAAAAATACACCTTTAGGGGTCTGTTCCTCATTTTTAGAAAAAGCTGTAAATTCGGTAGAACCGGGATAAACCACCATACAGTTTTGATTATAAAAAGGCATAACCCTTTCATGTAAGTGACCTATGCCTACGTAAGAGAAACCTTTTGGAATCTCTTTGGAGAGATATAAACCATGAGGAAAGTGAGGGGTAAACTCTTGATGAAGCATTAATAGGTGGATTCCTCTATTTTTACTATTTTCTAAAAATCTCTCTAAGACAGGTTTAATAGTACCTATCTTTTTTAAGGCTATTTTAGATAGATATTTAACACCAGAAATATAAATTCCCTCATATTCTACTGTTCCTTGTTCAATGAGATTTGCTCCAAAATCTCTTAATATATGTAGTGGAGAAACATCTTTTACTTTGTTACCCCTGTCATGATTACCCGGAATCAAAAAGATAGGTATATTAGCAGATTTTAATTTGCTCAAAAGCTGTAAACCTTCCAAGATTACAGAATTAGAAGGTCTAGAAGTATGAAAAAAATCACCAGAATGGAGTACAAAATCTACTTTGTGCTGTATAGCCAAATCAATCGCTTCGTCAAAAACATCAAAAAAATCACGGGCTCTTTCCTCAAGCCCGTATTGACGATAACCAAGGTGAGTGTCAGTCACATGGAGAAACTTCATGCAGTTTTCTGTTCACCTTTATAAGGAAAAAGTCTAGAGAATATAGCATCAGAAGGACATATACCTGTTACAGCGGAAAAGACGAGCATAAAGATGATAAACCAGATTATATACTCTCCCCAACTGTATCCTAGATGCATCAGAACAAGAGCCACTATCAAAAGTGTAGCCATCATAGCTCTTTGCGCCCTTATAGCTCCCATACTCATACATGCCATTTTAAAAACACCTCCTTACAGTAAATCTTTTTGTAAAAATTAATATAAATAAAATATTTTAGTTTTCATCAAGAAGTAACTCTTTTTCTTCTGGTATAGGAGGCTCTTCTAAAATTATCCAAAACTGCCATTTTTGGTATTTACAAACAGGACACCTCCAACTATCTGGTAAATCCTCAAAATATATCCCCGGGGATATATTCCTTAAAGGGTCTCCTTTCTTTGGGTCATAGATATAGCCACATATACGACATCTTCTTTTACCAGTATCTACCTTTTTGAAATTTATCTTGATTTCCATAATTTTTTAACTCTTTAAATTTAACCAAACTATTATATCAACTGTTAACTGTAAATGATAAAATATTTCCAAAAGTTGTTAAAACTAAAAGAAGTTATACTATATCATTAATAGTAATTGTTACTATTTGGAGGATACAATGGAAAAATTAGTTATTTTTGATACTACCTTGAGAGATGGAGAACAAGCTCCGGGTTTTTCTATGACTGTAGAAGAAAAGATTACAATGGCAAAACAGTTAGAAAAATTGGGAGTTGATGTTATAGAAGCAGGATTTGCCGCCGCTTCTGAAGGAGACTTCAACGCAGTAAGGGCAGTGGCACAGGAAATAGAAGAGGCTACTGTCTGCTCTTTAGCGAGGGCTTTGCATTCTGATATAGAAAAAGCAGGAGAAGCTTTAGAGCCAGCACGAAAGAAGAGAATACATACCTTTATAGCTACCTCTCCAATACATATGAAGTACAAACTAAAGATGACTCCAGAAGAAGTTTTAGAAAAAGCGGTAGATGCAGTAAAGTTTGCTCTAAACTTCACTGACGATATAGAATTTTCTGCAGAAGATGCTTTTAGGTCTGATAGAGAATTCTTGTACAGAATATTTGAAGCAGTAATCGAAGCAGGAGCAAGGACTATAAATGTTCCAGACACAGTAGGGTATGCTATACCAGAAGAGTTTGGACAGCTGATAAAAGACCTAAAAAATAACATTCCCAATATAGACAAAGCTACGATAAGTGTACACTGCCATAACGATTTAGGTTTAGCGGTTGCGAATTCTCTATCAGCTGTTAAGAATGGTGCAAGACAAGTTCATGCCACCATAAATGGTATTGGAGAAAGGGCAGGAAACGCGGCGGTTGAAGAAGTGGTGATGGCTATAAAAGTGAGAAAAGATTATTTTAAAGAGGTTTATGTGGATATAAATACAAAAGAGATATATAAGACAAGTAGATTGCTGTGTAGGATTACAGGAAGTTTTGTACAACCAAACAAAGCAATCGTTGGAGACAACGCTTTTGCCCATGAAGCAGGTATACATCAACACGGGGTTTTGTCTCACAGAGAAACATACGAGATAATGAAAGCTGAAGATGTAGGAGTTCCAGAATCCAAAATTGTTCTAGGAAAACATTCTGGAAGACATGCATTTAAAACCAGACTACAAGAGCTAGGTTATACAAATCTTTCAGAAAGAGAGATAGACAAACTATTTACAAAATTTAAGACCCTTGCAGACAAAAAGAAAGAGGTCTTTGATGAAGATATAGAAGCTTTGATATTTGAAGAAATATCAAACATAGAATCGCCAGTAGAGCTGATATATTTCCATGTTACAAGTGGAGATAAACTTATACCTACCGCTACTGTTAAAATATATAAAGAGGGAGAGCAGATAATTAAAACGGCTTATGGTGATGGTCCTATAGATAGTGCCTTAAAAGCTGTAGAAAAGGCAATAGGAATTAAAGGGAGATTAAAAGACTTTTCTATAAGGTCTTTAACCTATGGAAAAGATGCGATGGGTGAAGTTCGAGTTGTAGTTGATTTTGAAGGTTCAACTACTTCAGGAAAAGGTACATCAACAGATATAATAGAAGCCAGTATAAAAGCATACATTGATGCTTACAATAGGTTTTATGCAAAGAAGGCTGTAATAGAGAGAAAAATATCAGAAGGAATATAAAGGAGTGTATTCAATGAACGGATATGGATACGGTTACGAGAAAAAAAGCTACAAAGGAAAAATCTTTCTATTTTTCCTGATATTATTAGGAATCGGTGCTGTATATGGTTACTTTAAAGGGATACTGAACTTTTCGCCTCCAGAGTTCTCTTTTGAAAAAGAGCCAAAATATATAGGAACAAAAAGTAAAATCAAATTCAAAGTAAAAGACGACAAACCCGGTTTAAAAGAAGTAAAAGTGTACGTTATCCAGTACGATAAAGATATAACCCTTTTAGAAGACAAAGACATAAAGAAAAACGTAAAAGAAAAAGAGTATGAGATAGAGATTCCTTCTAGGAGACTAGGATTAAAAGAAGGAAAAGCCAAGCTAGTATTTGTAGCTAAAGATACATCATTTTTTGGGAATGAAACAGCGATAGAAAAACAGGTAGAAGTAGATTTGAGTCCTCCTTCTCTTAGTATACTATCTGCTCCCGGTTCAGTTATGAACGGAGGTGCAGGGTTTGTATTTTATAGAATATCTTCAGATGTAGTTAAAACAGGTATAAAAGTAGGAGAACTTACTTTTAAATGTTTTAATGGTATATTTACTGACAATAGAATCTACGGTTGTGCATTTCCTTATCCATATTACTGGAATACAAAGAAAGCGATAGTAGTCTATGCAGAAGATAAAGCAGGAAATAAAGTGACAAACTCTATTAACTACTACTTCAAAAAAGTAAGATATAGAAGACCAGTAATAAATATAGATGATAATTTTATTGAATCTAAAGTTAGACCTTTATCAGATAAGGATATACAAGACCCGGCAGAACTCTTTAGGTATGTAAATGTAGAGATAAGAAGGAGAGATGAAGAGCAGATACACAATATAACAAAAAATATTTCAACAGTAGAGCCTCTTTTCAAAGGAGCATTCCAACAGTTAAAAAACTCGTCTATGCTAGGAGGCTTTGCTGACTATAGAAAATACAGATACAAAGGGAAAATAATAAAAGGAGCAGATGCGTACCATAAAGGTATGGATTTTGCCTCGATTAAAAATGCTCCTGTTCACGCATCAAATAACGGAATAGTGGTATTTACTGGATTTTTAGGAATATATGGAAATTCAGTAATAATAGAACATGGATTAGGGGTATTTACCCTATACTCCCATCTTAGTGAGATTTATGTCAAAGAGGGAGACAAAGTAGATAAAAAAACAGTTATAGCAAGGACAGATACCACAGGACTAGCCAAAGGAGACCATCTCCACTTTGGGGTTATCATACAAGGATTAGAAGTTCACCCAATAGAATGGCTAGACCCAAAATGGATAAGTTCAAGATTTGCAAGACCTTACAAAAGGATTCAGGTAAACTACCAATAATCTACAAAAATAGCGTATAATAGTAAATAACAATGGGGTCGTAGCTTAGCTGGGAGAGCGTTGCCTCGGCATGGCAAAGGTCGCGGGTTCGAATCCCGCCGACTCCATTAAAAAATGTACCCTACACCAGTAAAAAATCCATCTCTAAAGGCATGAGGTTCTGTTCTGCTCCAACCTCTATTTAGGTTATTGTAACCGTAAAAAACAAAAAAGAAATGATAATGAGTTCTAAAGATGTAATCTATTCCCATCTCTATATCAAATTCCCTTTTAGTTCCTGCAAAAAAATCATGTTTAGTTAAAATCTTGCTTCCATCATATTTTTTTTGCATTATAAACCCAGAGTTTATAAAAAATGAAAAAACAGGTTTATAAAAATCACCAAAGAAAAAGACTCTATTTTCCCAAAAGATACCAAAAAGAGGAGCCATAGGAGCAAGATTAGGAGCAACCCTATGACCGTATATGTAATAAGCTATCTCTAAACTAGAAAAAAATTTATCGTAAATACCATCAAATCTTATATTAATTCCAAAATTAAATGGTTTATCGGTAGGGATTTTATCTTCTCCAGCACCGTATTCTTTTTGAACCTCCGTTATAAAGGGGACAAAATCTTTTAATGGTATGTATATCTCCGAAAAGAAACCAGTTAGTATCTTAAAATTTCTTTTATCTTGAAGTTTGTAAAAAAGCTTAAAAAAAATGTCAGTTTGGAGAAACTGGTTTTCAATATCGCTATCTCCTGTCCTAGCATCGCCGTAAAGAGTTCTTAAAAAAAACTCAAATCTAAAACTATCGCTAACATTATCCTTTAAAACAGCACTAAAGAAATAGTTAGGTCTAAAAATTACGCTTCTTATCCCTTGGACTTCTCCTGAATAAAAACCTACAGCTAGCTCTTTTTTGGAATAAAATCTTGAATTAGCAAAGGTATCACTCTTGTATAAAAAGAGAAATATTAATACACATATAATATATCTGACATAAAATTTATTATGAGACAATTGTATCTTTACCTTTTTCCTTTGCTGTATAAAGTAAACTATCTAATTTTTTTAAAATCTTAGATAGATTTACCTCTTTTTTAACTTCTAACACGCTTATAGACAAAGTTACATATATACCTAACTTTTTTTCTATTTCTTGACTTATTTTGCTTTTTATTTTTTCGGCAAGTTTAATAGCAGAGCTTTCTGGTGTAAAAGGTAAAAATATTATAAACTCATCTCCGCCATATCTTATAGGTATGTCTGTTTTTCTTATATTTTCTTTGAATATTTTTCCTATTATCTTTAGTACTTCGTCACCAACATCATGTCCATATAGGTCATTTACGTATTTAAAGTTGTCTATATCCAAAAAGAGTACACTAAGGGGCTGATTATACCTTTCTACTTTTTTTAATTCTCTAGGGATTACATTTTCAAGAAAGTACCTATTGTAGAGACCTGTCAATACATCAACGTAAACATATTTTTTCAGTTTTTCCTTTTGTTTTCTCTCAAAATTTACAAAATCCCAAAAGGAAAACAGGGATTTTAGAAATTCTTGTTCTTTTTTAGAAAATCTTCTTCTTTTAAATAGAATAGCTCTATTAAAATGTACCGGGTGTTTGAATTTGTAAGAATATACATAAAAATCTTGGAATTTAAAATTATTTTTTTTCGGGTTAATAGTGAAGTTTTTAATATCAATAGGTGGTTTTGAAGGGTAATTTAGGTTAGGGTATAAGGTTATAAATTCGGCATTCGTTAGCTCTATGATGTGGTCTAAAAACCTATAGAAATCTTTTTTTGTATATCTTTTCTTTTTTAGAAAATTAAACAGGAAGATAACACTCTCTTCTACATCAGGTATGCAGTTTTCTTTTATCATAATAAAACTCATTTACTATTTTAAATAGTTTTAATAAGATTATACTTTTGTACCATATTTTTTTCTAATTTTCTATGGATTTGAATACTAGGATAGTCGGTGTTGATATATCTAGCTTTAACACCCAAGTATCAAACGACAAGAACTCTCAACTTCATCCCATAAAACGATTTTCATATAAAAAAAATACTTTACGCTAAAAATCAGCACTTTCTCACTCCACCTTTTATAGTTTTTGCAAGTCCTTAACGCAAAAAAAATGCCAATAATTTTAACACTTTGTTTTAATAATCTTAACTTAGGTATATCTTTTATCTAAAATTATTGGAAAATCTCTACCTAAAACTGTTTGTAAATTAAGTTTACAAAAATCGAGAATATTTATGCTGTATTTTTACATAAGTGTATAAACGTTATAAAAATTTTTTAAGTTGTTAAAATATGTAAATATATTTTACATGTGTAAAGATGCTTAACATATTTCATACTTCTTTATCTTTATTATTTTTATAATATTTGATTCCTTCTTTTATAAGGAAAAATATTATTAATACTGAAAAAATTACGAACAACAAAGCGGAAATTACAAAGGTTGGTTTATCCATTTTCTTTTCTGCTGTTTTGTTTTTGTATCCATTTTTTCATTCTTTCGTCCTCTTTAGCTTCTTTTTTATGTTTTTTGAAAAAGTATATGATAAGACCTATTACTATAGACCACCCTACTAAGTGTATGATTCCCATTACTGCATGATTTATTGTATTGTCTTCTCCTCCCATTTTCTTCTCCTTTCGATTTATATCTTTATAAGGTTACTGATTTCCTTTTTTCTAAGTTGACCACAGGCGGCAGATATATCTTGTCCTTTGCTCCATCTGATAAACGCACTTATATCGTAATCCCACAGTATTTTTTGAAAAAGTAGTATATCTTTTTCTTCGGGTCTTTCATATAAAGCTTCTGGATAGGGGTTAAATGGTATTAGATTTACTTTGAATTTCTTTTTGTTTTTTCCAATGAGTTTGGCTAGTTTATGAGCGTGGTGAGGTCTGTCGTTTATCCCTTTTAGTAATACATATTCTAACATTATTCTGTATCCAGCTTTTAATGGGAGGTTGTCTATAACTTTCATCAGTTCTTGGAGTTTGTTTGTTTGGGAGATAGGCATTATCTCTTCTCTTGTTTTCTGGTCAGGAGCATTTAAAGATATAGCTAATCTTACTTGGGGGAATTCTTTATCGTTATACATTTTTAATATCTGGTGGATAATACCGCTAGAGGATATAGTTATTTTTCTATTAGATAAGCCTGCTAGGTTTTTATCTGTTAAGATTTGGATAGATTTTTTTACATTTTCGTAGTTAGCAAGAGGTTCTCCCATTCCCATGTAGACGATATTGGATATTCTTTTTTCAGGTTCTAGACCTACAAATCTTTGTACCTGTAGATATTGGTCAACTATTTCTGCTGTAGATAGGTTTCTTATAAGACCATCTTTTGTTGTGAAGCAAAACTTACACCCAACTGCACAACCAACCTGTGTTGATACACATAGGGTATTATGGTTGTCTTCTGGTATAAAGACAGTTTCTATTGTGTTTTTATCTTTTAATCTCCATAGAAATTTTATGCTTCCATCTTTCGTGGATTTTTTGTATGATACTAGCTGTAGGGAATCAAATTGGGTATGTTTTTTTAAAATTTCTCTTATATCTTTTGAGATGTCTGTCATTTTATCATACGAATCTACCTTTTTTGTGTATAGCCATTTGGCAATTTGGTTAGCTCTAAAGGGTTTCCAGTTTTGGTTTAATACCCAGTCTTTTAGTTCTTTGTAGTTTAGGTCTTTTAGGTTAATTTTTTCCATCTCAATCCTATTTTTGCTAATTTTAAATAATTAAAAATAGGTGTATATTGTATATTATCAATAATTTTATATGAGGTAAACAATGTTCAAAGATGAAGACCTTATGAAAAACCCTTTCCAAACTAATATGAAATTCATGCAAAACCAAGAACAAAGTGAATTTGACAAAATTTTATCTATACTTACTACTCCATCTAAAAGTGGGATATACATATCTAGATACGATATAAAAGACCTTGCAAATGCTATAGGCGTCGAGGTTGGTATAAGGGAAAGAAAAGAGATGTTAAAGGACATCTTTATATATGCAAAGCAGATGGATAAATTAAAAGAGATGCTTGATTACATCATAAATTTTATTGATTATAGGTTGAGTCAGTATAATGATATTTTGTGTGAATTTCCAAGCTCAAAAGATTTTATGGAGACATGGATTCTAAGGGCAGAGAAGTTTAAAGCTCTCATAGAAAAGATGAAAAAAGAGCTAGATATGTATCCAAAAGATTTTTTACCTCCTAATATGAGATAGATTTGTGATATGAAGCTGTCTGGAAAACCAGAACTTGTCTCTTTAATCAAAGATAGAATAAAAGAAGAAGGTTCTATATCTTTTAGAGATTTTATGGATATGGCTTTATATTATCCAAAGTTAGGTTATTATACCTCAAAAAAAGACAAAATCGGTGGATATGGGGATTTTTTTACTAGTTCTGAAGTAGATAAAGCTTTTGGTGAACTCCTAGCCAAGCAGTTTGTAGAGATGTTTTCCAAGCTAAAGAAAGAGACATTTTCTATTGTGGAGATTGGTGCAGGTAAGGGCTATCTAGCCCATGATATTTTGAGTTATTTAGAAAATACATATCCCCAGATATATCAAAAAACAGAATATATCTTGATTGAAAAATCCCCTTATCATATAAAACAGCAAAAAGAACTCCTTAAAGGGTTTTCTAATATTAGATGGTTGCAAGATATAGAAGATATAGAAGAGAAGGGTATAACAGGGATTATGTTTTCTAATGAGCTTTTTGATTCCTTTCCGGTACATATGATTAGAAAGAGAGGTGGAAAAATATTCGAGATTTTTCTGACTGTAGATAAAGATAACTATGTTATAGAGTTAGAAAAAGAACCAAGGCATGAGATTTTGGAGTATTTAGACGAACTAAAGATAGATATTCCAGAGGGAATGACTACCGAAGTGAACCTAGATGCAAAAAAATATATCCAAGATATAGGGAAGAAGTTAGATAGAGGTTACATACTAACTATAGATTATGGTTATCCGTCAAAAGAACTATACAAACATTACAGAATGAAAGGGACGTTGCTGTGTTATTACAAACATCAGTATTCAGAAAATTTCTATGAAAATGTTGGTCTTCAAGATATTACCGCTCATGTAAATTTTTCAGCATTAAAATTTTATGGAGAAAAAGTAGGTCTTAAAACTCTTGGTTTTACTGACCAAGCACATTTTTTGACGAATTTAGGTTTGATGGATATAATTGCACAACTCCAAGAGAAAGATGATTATGCATCTTTTGAGAGAATAAATCGGTTGAAAACATTGATTTTACCAAAGGGAATGGGAGAAAAATTTAAAATCTTAGTGCAGTACAAAAATGTGGAAAACCCTAACATAAAGGGTTTAGAATTGCTTCCATACCAAAGTGATAGATTTCTTTTATGATTTATATATTTTTTGAAAAATTTAAAAAAAATTATACTTTTTATCAAAATAACAGGAGGTCTAGCAGATGATAAACGAACAGGAGCTTCTAAAGAATGACAAACTTGTTATTGGGGACAGAGAATTCACATCGAGACTTATCGTTGGTTCTGGGAAATACAAAGATTTTCAGCAAACAAAAGAGGCTACAGAAGCTTCAGAAGCACAAATCATAACCGTTGCTGTACGAAGAGTAAATATCACAGACCCAAACAAACCAAATCTATTAGATTTTATAGATACTTCAAAGATAATGATACTGCCAAATACAGCTGGCTGTTATACAGCAGAGGAAGCTGTACTTACTGCAAAATTAGCACGAGAAGCTCTAGGACATGGATTTGTAAAATTAGAAGTTATAGGAGACCAAAAAACTCTATATCCAGACATGATTCAAACATTAAAAGCGGCAGAAATTCTTGTAAAAGAAGGATTTACAGTTTTACCTTACATTACAGATGACCCAATAATGGCGAAAAAATTTGAAGATATAGGTTGTGCCGCTGTTATGCCGTTAGCGGCTCCCATTGGTTCTGGTTTAGGTTTGCAAAATCCGTACAATATCTTGTTTATAAAAGAGGCTGTTTCTGTTCCTGTAATAGTTGATGCTGGTATAGGTACTGCCTCTGATGCGGCAATAGTTATGGAACTAGGAGTCGATGGAGTATTGATGAACACAGCAATAGCTGAAGCTAAAGACCCCATAAAAATGGCAGTAGCTATGAAGTATGCTGTAAGAGCTGGAAGGTTAGCGTACCTTGCAGGTAGGATTCCCAAAAAGATGTATGCTTCAGCCTCTTCACCGATAGAAGGTGTTATAGGAAGATAAGGATACTTCAATGAATATTGGACAAAAAAACTCAACAAACAGATGGAAGTTTTTCGTTTTTGGGATTTTTGCATTCTTGATTTTTTTTAATTTAGATGTCTTCCTTCCCTTAAAGCATTTTTCTGTATCTCCTTATGAACCAGCTAAAGCTAGTATGCCGCAAGAGTCTCTAAAATCGTATTCTATTGTATATGATGTATACACTAATAAATCTGGATTATCCACCATAGGAGAGAAAGAGCTTTTAAAAGCTCTTATGAAAAACAATATAGATATTGCTTTTTTGTCAGACTGTACATATCTATCTTCTCGTTTAGAAGGTATCTACGGAGACAAGATACTAATCTCTAGATGTTATACAAAAAATGGCATAAACTTTTATGATGAGTTTTCTGTATCCAAAGATAGTAATGCTAGCTGTTATGAGCTGTTTAATCTTACTAAATCTGTGAATTTTGACTTGTTACATGTATCTTCCTTATTTAAATTTTTCTTATTTTCCTTTTTTGATGAAAAGAAGGCTTACGACCAATTGACAGATTTTGTAAGCGTTAATTTAGACTTTAAAAGATTCTCAAATAATCCATGTTTTCTTTCAGGTGTTGGATTCTACAGCAGATTAAAATTTTTAGAGACAAAAGGAACAATATCCTTTTTAGATGTGAATTACACACTACCGCTAGTACTAAATAAAATCTATCTATCACAAGAACTAACTTCAGATATTTCATTTTCCAAAAGTCTGATATTTGATGCCTTAAAAAATGGGAACACTATCTCTATCTTTTCAAGAGATTTTAAAGGAGACATTTTTGTAGAAGAGGGTGGAGATACAAAGCCTATAGGGAGTCTTGTCTCTGTAGAGAAGAATCCAAAGATTTTTATCACATTAGATAATCAAGATATTTTAATTGTAGTATACAAAAATGGACAGATATATAGCGCTCACGATACAAACTCTTTGGTGATAAAACCAAAAAAAGAAGGGTTTTATACTTTTGTAGCGTATAAGTACAATATGAAACTTCCGTTTGGTTTTTATACAGGAGTAAAGCCGTTAGCATTTTTAGGAAATGTTTTTATTCAATAAGGGGGTATGTAATTGGCTGTTATCATAATACCAGCAAGGAAAGGCTCTACAAGATTAAAAAATAAACTCCTACTAAATGTAAAAAATAAACCTGTGATACAGTGGACAGTAGAGAACTGCCTTTTAGTAGAGGGAGTAAATCAAGTTATAGTGGCAACTGATAGTGAAGAAATAAAATCAGTACTCAAGGATATTCCAGAGGTAAACGTTGTTATGACACCTTCAAATCTAAAAACAGGTAGTGACAGAATAGCTTATGTAGCTAAAGATATAGAAGATGAATTTATTATAAATGTCCAAGGAGACGAACCATTAATTCCTCCTACAGACATAGAAAATCTTTTACAAGAGCTAAAGTTGGCAGATATAACTACCCTTGCATATCCTATATCTTCAGAAGAAGACTTTTTAAATCCAAATATAGTAAAGGTTATAGTAGATAAGTATAACTATGCCCTTTACTTCTCACGAAGTCCTATACCTTTTTATAGAGATATAGATTTTTCTACACTAAAAAAATTGTATCCAGACCTACCTCTTAGACATATAGGAATATATGGATATAGAAAAGAAGTATTACTAGATTTTGCTTATAAGTTAGATAATGCACCAATAGAAGAGATAGAAAAGTTAGAACAGTTAAGACTTTTGTATAATAATTACAAGATTAAAGTTATAAAAGCTTCAAAAGAAACGATAGGTATAGATACTAAAGAAGATTTTGAGAAATTTTGTCAGATAGTATGAATGAAAAGCTATTACTTAAAATCCTGAATTATCAAAAAGACGGTATAATCATCTTAGATGAGAACCTAAAAGTCAAGTTTATAAATGAATTTGGAAAAAAGATTCTCTCTTTAGAAGAAAATCCCGAAGGAAAAAATTTTTATGAAATCCTAAAAGATAACTATCTAGAAACGGTTATATCTTATGCTCTTCAAAAGATAGATGAGAAAAACGAGATATTGATAAAAAATGAAGAAATCTCCCTAAATGACAATGTCTATCTTCTAAATATTTTTTTCATAGAAAGAAATATCGTTATCAAGCTTTCAGATGTTACTCCTTATGAGGTGTATAAACAAGCAAAAAGAGATTTTGTATCCAATGTGTCTCACGAATTAAAAACACCTATAGCAGTACTCCAAGGGGTTTTAGAAACTATTCAAAATGAAAATGACTTAACCCAGATAAGGAACTTTACAAAGATAGCCTATAAAAGGATACAACAGATGAACAATCTTATAAATGATTTATTGACATTAGCAAAGTTAGAGATAAAAGAAGAAAAGATAAATAAAAAAATTATAAAAATCCGTAGTACAGTGAATAATATATTCAATGACCTAAAATCTACAGCAAAAGAAAAGAACATAATGATGTATAACAAAATCGAACCAGATTTTAAGCTGTTTGTAGATGAAGAAAAATTCTATATCTTACTAAAGAACCTTATAGAAAATGCTGTTAAATACAACAAAGAAAACGGTACAGTAGAAGTTAAATCTTTTGAGGATAAAAATTACAGCTACATCACAGTTAAAGATACAGGAATAGGTATCCCTAAAGAATCTCTTCCTTTGATTTTTGAAAGGTTTTATCGAGTAGATAAATCAAGAAGTAGAGATGTAGGAGGTACAGGTCTTGGTCTTTCTATAGTTAAGCATATCGCAGAAGCTCACGAAGGTAAAGCTATGGTAAAAAGCGACTTAGGAAAAGGGTCTGAATTTATCATAAAAATTCCTAAAAATTAATCTTCCATTTTAACCGTTTTTTTTAACTGTTTTACCTCTTTTTCTGTTAGTTCTCTGTATTCTCCACTTTTTAACTCTTTATCCAAGACCAAAGAGCCTATTCTAATTCTTTTTAGGTATAAAACAGGGTATCCTAATTTTTCCATGATTCTTTTGACGATATGATACTTTCCTTCTGTTACAGTAATATTTATATGAGATTTATCTCCCTGTGAAGATAAAACTTTTATCTTGAAAGGTTTTGTTTTTTCGTTTTTGTCAATCTTTAATCCTTCTTTTTCATATTTGCTAAAATCTTTATCTGATAAGTTTCCCTTTACAACTGCATAATATTCTTTTTCTACATTCCATTTTGGGTGGGTTAATCTATGAGAGAGCTGACCATCATTTGTTATTATTAGTAAACCTTCTGTGTCTATATCTAGTCTACCTACAGGGAATAATTTATCAGCTACAGGTTCATCAGACATCAAATCCATAACAGTAGAATGTTCTTCGCTTTTGGTGGCTGTTATGTAACCTTGAGGTTTGTTTAACATGTAGTAAAAATGTTCTTTATATTTTATTGGTTTGTCTTCAACTTTGACAGTATCTTTTTCTATATCGATAGATATTGGTTTTTTGGTAACTACATCGTTTACCGTTACAACCCCTTCTTTTAGAAGATTTTTGACCTCTTTCCTTGTACCAAAACCTAAATGGGACAAAAACTTGTCTAATCTTATTTTTTTCAATTTAAAATAAAAGAAACTGGGGCTAGATGCCCCATGATTTCAAATTATCTTCTTTTTTTATTTAAAGCTTCTCTTAAAGCTTTAGCGGCGCTAAATGTAACAACTTTTCTCGCTGGGATAGTAATCTCTTCACCAGTTCTAGGATTTCTTCCTTTTCTAGCTTTTCTCTCTTTGACGTGGAAAACCCCCAGTCCTGGTAAAGCTACCCTTTCCCCTTTCACAAGAGCTTCAGCCAGCGCTTTTATAAAAGCATTTACAGCTCTTTCTGCTGCTGCTTTAGTTAGACCTGCTTCTGCCGCAACTTTTGCAACCAACTCTGCTTTTGTCATTTTACAACCCTCCTAAAGTAGTTATTTTTTCCGCTTTTATTTTATATCGTTTTAAATCTTAATATTCTTAATTTATAGCAATATACTTATTATAGTCAAGTGTTTTCAGTTATTTTTTTATACCAATATGAGGCTCTATCTAAAATATAATTTTTGTCTATATTTATTACATCTTTATTTTTCACTACTATATTTCCCCCAACTATAACTGTATCTACATCTAATCCCTTTCCAGAATACACTATTTGGACATAAGGGTCAAACATCGGTTGAAGATGAGGTGTATTTTTGTCTATTAGCACGATGTCTGCATATTTATCTTTTTCTATAGAGCCTATCTTATCTTCTAATCTTAGAGCTTTTGCTCCTTCTCTTGTAGCCATCAAGAGAGCTTGTTTTGCATTTAGCAAAGTAGGGTCTTTCCAAAAACCTTTATGTAATTTTGCGGCGGTGGATATTTCTCCAATAATGTCTAAATCGTCATTAGAAGCAGTACCATCTGTGCCTATACTAACAGTAATTCCCTCTTTTAGCATCTGGGGAACAGGAGATATGCCAGAAGCTAGTTTTAGATTGCTTTCTGGACAGTGGGCAACTTTTACATCTTTTTCTGCCATCAGGTTTATCTCTTCTTCTGTTGGGTGGACTACATGTGCCGCTAGAATCCGGTCGTTTAATATACCTATGTTATCTAGATGTTTTATTGGAGTAGCTCCATATCTATCTTTTATCTGTTCTACTTCAAACTCTGTTTCTGATAGATGAATATGGAACAAGGTGTCAAACTCAAAAGCTATCTCCATAGCTTTTTCTAATGTCTCTGGAGAACAGGTATATGGAGCGTGAGGACCTACACATGGATATATCTGCTCGTCTGTTTTAAATTTTGCTATAAAATCTTTGGTTTTTTCTAAGCTCTCTTTTGAGTCTTTTGCTCCGGGAGATGGGAAATCTAAGATTCCAGTACACAAAACAGCTCTCATACCTGACTGCTTTACCCTTTGGGCTACCGCTTCTTCATAGAAATACATATCTACAAAACAGGTAATTCCATTTCTAAGCATCTCATAACAAGCAATATCTGTTCCGTCTTTTACAAACTCATAACTTACAAATCTATTTTCTATAGGCCAGATATATTCTTCTAACCATACTTTTAATGGATTATCACTGCCATAACCTCTAAGGAGGGTCATTGCCGCATGTGTATGAGCATTTATTAGTCCGGGGATTGCTATCATATTTGATGCGTCTATAGTTTTGCCTGAAAATTTTTCAGCTTTGTTGGTTCCTATATCTAGGATTTTTTTGTCTTTGATTATAATATCTGCTGATTTGTATTCTGTCAGATTTTTATCCATTGTTAAAATATGAGCATCTTTTATTATAAGGTCGGCTTTAATTGTTAAACCCCCATCTAATCTGTACTACAGATTATTATGCTTATAAAAGCAAGATTTTTCAAGAGTTTTATATATTGAATATTTTTATTATTAGGAGAAGACATAGCCAAGCGTATATACCAGCTATAATATCATCTGCCATTACACCAAGCCCTGATGGTAATCTTTCGAACATTTTAATTGGGGGAGGTTTTAGTATGTCATATAGACGAAAAAGTACAAATCCTAAAGCAAGATGAACAAAAGTAGGTTCTATAGCTATCATAGTTATCATAAATCCAGCTATTTCATCAACTACTATGTACTCTGGGTCTTTTTCGTTATATTTCTCTACCAAAACTATAGATGCCCAAAGACCTACAAAAAATACTGCGGCTGTTATAGATAACTGGGCGATTACTCCTTTGTTCCAATAGATGAGTATTATTGGGATAGCAACTAGTGTTCCCAAAGTTCCCGGTGCTATAGGAATTTTGCCTACAAAACCTCCTGTAGCTACAAGAAAAGCTAAATAATCTTTCAGGCTGATGTTATCTTTTGCTTCTAATTTTTCTTGTTTTTCTTGCATGAACAACTCTCCATTTAGATTTTTGCTTTTGATTAAAGCATTTTTCTAAGTTTTGGGTCAAGAGCGTCTCGTAATGCATCTCCCAAGAGGTTGAACGCTAATATTGTGATAAATATAGCTATTCCCGGAGCAAGTATCCATGGATAGGAAGAGATTGCTGATATACTTCGTGCTGAAGACAGCATATTTCCCCAGCTTGCGTAAGGTTCTTGGATACCAAGTCCTAGTAAGCTCAAGGCACTTTCCCCGAGTATGTATCCTGGTATTGATAAAGTAGCGGCTATAAGTAGATAGGAAAAGGTGTTAGGAAGTATATGTCTTAATATGATTCTTAGAGAAGAAGCTCCATAGCTTTTTGCCGCAAGAACAAACTCTTGTTCTCTTATAGAAAGAACCATTCCCCTTATGATTCTTGCTAGACCTGCCCAACCTATAAAAGAGAGAATCACTATAATAAGAAAGTATACTTGAACAGAAGAAAGGGTTATAGGAAATACCGCTCTTAGGGCAAGCATCAGATAAAATCCGGGAAAAGACATGATAATTTCAGAGATTCGCATCAAGATGTTATCTATTTTTCCTCCAAAGTATCCAGATATTCCTCCAACTACAGCTCCAATAGTAAATGAAAGTAGAACCCCAACTAATCCTATGGATAGAGACACTCTAGCTCCATAAAGCAGTCTAGAAAATATGTCTCTACCTAGATGGTCTGCTCCTAATAAGAATATTTTTCCCGGATATTCAACTCCAAAAAGATGTATATCTGTAGGGATAATTCCAAGTATGTAATGTTTTTCACCTTTTGAGAAGAATCTTATCAGATATTTTCTTTGGTAATCTATACTGTAGATTTTAAATACAGGGTCTTCTAACTTGTATCCATATACAAAAGGTCTAAGGTGGAACTTTCCCTCTTTATCAATAAAATGTATCTGGGTTGGTGGGTGATAAGGAGTATCTCTATGCTGTATATCATAAGGGTATGGTGCAAAAAAATCTGCAAAAATAGCAAGGAAGTATAGTATCCCTAAGAGATAAAGAGATACATATGCTAATTTGTTCTTTTTTATATATTTTAGTATATCTTTCATAGGCTATAATTCCCTTCAAAAAATTCAAAAATATCTACTTTATCTAAGAAAACTCCGTCAAACCCTGCTGTGACTATCTTGTCTAAGTAATCATAGATTATTTCCTGCCAAGTGCCGTTCCAAAACTCTACTGGGAAGTTTCCTTCCCATTCTTGGTAGTCTTTTATCCAGTCAGGTAATTGATAGTTCCATTCATCTTTCCAGTAATACCTGTAGTTTTCAGCTTCTCCTATGCTTAGATAAGCTATTACTAGTCTCTTTCCTCCATTCTGTTTGGTTTTGAGATTTTGTATATCCTCTTTGGAAAACATTTCAAACTCTCTCCAAAAAGCATCTATTATCAAAATGTCGTAGTTTGTTGAGTTTAATTTGTCTATAAGGTCTTCCTTTGAAGAGAATTTACGAAAGTTTAGGAGATATAAATAATTCTTTCCATCTGATAGATTTTGTATATTATCATAGTTTTCTTCCCAAGGTTTTTCTGGATATTTTGGGATTTGGTCTAGTTCAAGACTATCTGCTTGAAAAGATATAAAGCCAAATCTTTTGTTTTTTTGATAAGAAAGGTTAATCTTGTCCACATCTTTACAGTAGTCAGTTATAAGGACTGGTTTGTTATTCCTTTTTGCTTGTATCAGAATACTTAAAAGATAAGTGGTGATTTCTTCTTGTGTCTCTTGATTAAACTCCTCATACCCATAAAATAAGCCTTCTTGAGATATACCATCAACAGCATCAAGGTAGTCGTATCTTGTGATATTTTGGTCTGTGCTGTTTTCTATCAAAAGCTCTATTCCATTTTGGGTTATTATTATAAAATCTTGTTTTTTGGTTTTTGTATAGTTTGAAATCTGTTTTACAAAATCTCTCATCATTTCTCTGTAGTTTTGTGATTGTGGAGAGTTAGAATCTTCACCGCTACACGAGAAAAGGAAAAAAAAGAAGAAAATAGACAAAAGTATGTTCATCTTAGTACTCCTTCTATTTCCCTCTGTCTTACTCTTGGGTCTAGTTTTGCAAGGAGAATATCAGCTATTAGATTTCCTATAATAAGCATTATAGCTCCTATGTAAAGACCTCCCATCACAAGATACAAATCTTGGGACAGTACAGCATCTAACATTAACATTCCCATTCCGGGCCAGTTTACAATAATTTCTATCAAAGCCGCTCCAGACAGTAAAGATGCTATTTCAAAGCCTAAAAGGGTTATGAAAGGGTTTAGAGCATTTTTTAAAGCATGCTTAAATATCACTTCTCTTTCTGGAAGACCTTTTGCTCTTGCAAATAAGACATATTCAGAGTTTAATGACTCTATCATCGTACTTCTCACGAGTCTTACAAGACCTGCTAACGAGCTTATCCCTAAAACAAATGCAGGTAAGGAAACATGCCATAGCCTATCACCTAATTTTTCCCAAAAGCTCATCTGTTCATAATCAGGACTTACAGCTCCACCTGTAGGAAAAGCACCTGTTTTAACAGCAACAAACAGTAGTAAAAAAGCCAAGAAAAAGTTTGGTATAGACATAAAAGTAAAAGAAAAAAGCTGGATAAATTTATCTATTATAGAATTTGGTTTAAGAGCCGCCCATATACCTAGAGGTATAGCTAAAAACCAAGCTATTACTGCAGATGTTATAGACAAAAATAGAGTATTTCCTATCCTCTCCCAAATTAGTTGGGTAACAGGGACATGGTAACTAAAAGAATAACCAAGGTCAAATCTTAACGCATTTACAAGCCACATAAAATATTGGACAAGTAAGGGTTTATCTAGTCCATAGGCTTCTTCTAGTTTTTTTATAGTTTCTTTGGATATTTGAGGGTTCATCTTCAATTGGTCTAAATAACTTCCGGGAGCTAACTGGATAATGATAAAGGAGATAAAAGTGATTCCAATAATTAAAGGTATCATCTGAATAAGCCGTTTTAGTATAAAGGAAAACATAACCTTTTATTTTAAATCCATAACAAAGCCAAAGCAAATTGTAAGCCTTAACGAAAATAATCTAAATACTACTTAATTGATAAGTTACAAGCCAAAGGTTACAAGAAGCTTACCGTTTTGGACTTTAATATCTTTTATTAACTTTTCAGACAACGAATTATTTTCAAACCTGTATATTGGTATAGAAGATATAATTTTCTTTATAGAATCAAAGAGAATATCCTTGCTACTAGGAGGAATATACCTCAAAAAATCTTTATCATTAAAAATAAGCTTCTCTATTGATGGATTTTTTAGATATAAGGCTTTAGATTCTCTGTCAAAGTACAGACTCCCTGATATATAAGCCCTTCCAGAAATCTCCTGAATTAGAGGAAGGTCTAGAGCAACTGTAGTACCTAAATATATCTTATCTTTTTGAATGTCTGCTTGAGGGTCTCTCAAAATCAATTTTCCTATGGTAAGTTTTTCTTCTACTGGGAACTCTTTTTCCAAAAAGCTGTTTATCATGTTTGGAGAAAGCTCAACAGTATAAGAGGTTAGATTCTCTTTTTTTACACAAGAAAAAAAGAAAAAAGGAAAAACCATTATAAAAACTATGAATTTTTTCATTATCTTTAACTCCTATATTATTATATTTTAAGACTTAAAATTTAGTAAAAATGATGAGGTAAAAATGGATACAAAATATCCTTTTAAAAACTTTTACCAAATTTTGGAAAGAAATGCAAAAAATTTTGGGAAAAAACCTATTATCTTTGAAGAAGATACAAAAATAAACAACCTCCAGCTCAAAGAGTATGTAGATTCTTTCGCAAGGTACTTGGAGCTTTTAGGTATAAAAAAAGGAGATAAAGTAGCTATTTTGTTAAAAAACTCAAAAGAGTTTATAGTCTCTTTCCTAGGTATTGGGAAGCTAGGAGCAGTACCAGTACCTATCAATACATTTTTAAAGCCAAATGAACTCGAATATATACTAAACCATAGTGATGCAAAACTACTTATAACAGAATCAGAATTTGACAAAAAAATCAATGAAGTAGTAGATAAAACAGCCATAGAAAAAATTATCTGGAAAGATAAAACCACACAGTTAGATAAAGATAACATACCTTTTGAGGAATGTTTATCTATAAAAGACGTTAAACATCTAGAACCACAGGCAGATTTAGAAGATACCGCTGTTATCCTGTATACTTCTGGGACTACTGGAAAACCAAAAGGAGTAATGCTCACCTACAAAAATATATTTTCAAACATAATAAATATCGAAAAAGTAGTACCTATCACTCATAAAGATAGATTTATTGTATATTTACCAATGTTTCATACATTTACCCTTACTGCTACTGTACTAATGCCTCTATATTTTGCTTCACCTATAGTAGTAATTAGGTCTATACTTCCATTTTCTAACATATTAAAACAGACCCTTTTAAAGAGAGTTACTGTATTTATGGGAGTTCCAGAAGTATACAACGCTTTATCAAAAGCTAATTTACCTTGGTACTTTATGTGGTTTAACAAGCTAAAAGCTTTCGTGTCAGGAGGAGCGCCCTTACCAGAATCTACTTTACAAAGAATGAAGAAAAAATTTCCAAAAGTACCCCTTTTAGAAGGGTATGGGCTATCAGAAGCATCTCCTATCGTTTCAGTAAATAGACTAGAAAAACAAAAACCGTTATCAGTTGGTCCACCTTTGCCAGACTATCAAGTAAAGATAGTAAATGAAGAATTTATAGAACTTCCCCAAGGAGAGATAGGAGAGATAATCCAAAAAGGAGATAATGTAATGAAAGGATACTATAAAAATCCAGAAGCTACAGAAGAGACAGTTATAAACGGTTGGCTCTTAACAGGAGACTTAGGATATTTAGACGAAGAAGGTTATCTCTATATAGTCGATAGAAAAAAAGACCTAATCATCTCAAAAGGTATCAACATCTATCCTAGAGAAATAGAAGAAATACTGAATCAACACGAGTACATCGATATGTGTGCAGTAGTAGGAAAAAAAGACGACATACATGGAGAAATTCCGGTAGCATTCATTCAGCTGAAAGAAGATGCACCAAAAAATCTAAACCCTAACATATTCAAAAACTATCTAAAAGATAAACTAGCAAACTACAAAATACCAAAAAGATTTATAATACTACAAGAACTTCCCAAAAATGCCACAGGTAAAGTACTAAAAAGAGTTCTTAGAGAAAAATTAAACAAAGGAGAATACGGAAAAATATGAAAAAGATAGACCTTTCTCTATACGCAATAACAGACGAACATCTACTAAAAAAAGATATAGAAAAAGCGGTAGAGCAGGCAATAAAAGGAGGAGCTACCGTTGTTCAGTATAGAGCAAAGAACAAAGAAACAAAAGATATGTATGAAGAAGCTTTAAAAATAAAAAAAATATGTGATAGATACTCTATACCCTTTATTATAAACGACAGAATAGATATAGCCTTAGCAGTAGATGCAACGGGAGTTCATATAGGACAAGAAGACATACCAGTAGAAGTAGCAAGAAGATTATTAGGTACTAACAAAATAATAGGACTATCTACAAAAAACTTAAAACAAGTAAAAGAAGCAAACAAACTACCCGTAGACTACATCGGATTTGGAAGTATCTTTTCTACAAAAACAAAAGAAGATGTAAAAATTGCAGGACTTGAAGCCTTAAAAAAAGCATTAACTCTCTCAATACAACCTGTAGTAGCCATAGGAGGTATAAACCATCAAAATATAGATAAGGTTTTGCAGACAGGTTGCAAAAATATAGCCGTAGTATCAGCCATATTCAAAGATAAAAAAAACATAACCCAAAATACAAAATCCCTTTATGAAAAAATAAAAAAAGGAAAAACAATGGGATTTCAGGTATGACTCCCAAAAAACAAGGTTACAAAATGCCCCCAGAATGGTATAGACATCAGGGGACTATATTAACCTATCCTCAAAACAAAGAAACATTCTTTGACCAGTTAGAAAACGCAAAAAACACATTTGTAGAATTTGTAAAAATCATAGCCTTAGAAGAAGAGGTGTATATAAATGTCAATGACCAGTTAACCAGATACGAACTAGAGCAGAAACTTGAAAAAAAATGTGTCCAAGGACAGATAAAAATAAATGTTCTTCCAACAAATGATGCATGGTGTAGAGATTACGCACCAACATTTTTAAAAAAACAAAACAGTATAGGTGCAACTGTTTGGGAGTTCAACGGTTGGGGAGAAAAATACCCACACGAAAAAGATAAAATTGCAGGATACAAACTAGCAAAATACTTTGCAGACAAAATCTTTAGACCTTCTGTAATCCTTGAAGGAGGTGCTATAGAGATAAACTCCAAAGGTACACTACTTACAACCAAAAGTTGTGTCCTAAAGCGAAACAAAACTAAACCTCAAAAAGAGATAGAAGAAACTATAAAAGAATACACAGGAGCCACACAAATATTATGGCTTCCCGGAGGAGAAATAGTAGGAGACGACACAGATGGGCATATAGACAATATAGCAAGATTTTTAGATGATAATACAATAGCTGTTTTATACACGAAAAACAAAGAAGACGAGAATTACAAAACTCTAAAACAGAATTTAGAATTCTTAGAACAGCTTGGAAAATTTAATATCGTAAAGATACCCCAACCCTCCCCAATATATTACAACTATCCATGGGGAAAAATGAGACTTCCAGCAAGCTACCTAAACTTTTATATCTCAAACTTTGCTGTAATTGTTCCCGTTTTTGAGACAAAAGAAGACAGCACAGCCTTATCTATTCTCAAAGAACACTTTCCAGATAGATTAGTAATAGGCATTGATGCAAGAAGCATATTAGTAGGACAAGGAGCCTTTCACTGTTTATCTCAACAAATACCATATTTTACAAAAACTAAATAATGTTACTCCTCAAGAAGTTTTAACAGATACTTTCCGTATCCTGTTTTTTTCAAAGGTTGAGCCAAACTCTCAAGCTGACCTTTATCTATGTATCCCATTCTATACGCAATTTCTTCGATACAAGCTATTTTTAGACCTTGCCTATGCTCTACAATCCTAACAAAATCAGAAGCATCTAAAAGAGAATCATGAGTTCCAGTATCAAGCCATGCATAACCTCTTCCCATTAATTTCACGTGGAGTTTTCCCCTCTTTAGATACTCATTATTTACATCTGTAATCTCTAGCTCACCTCTATGTGAAGGTTTTATAGATTTTGCTATCTTTGGAGCATCTCCATCGTAATAGTACAGACCTGTTACCGCATAATGCGATTTCGGTTTTTTTGGTTTTTCTTCTATAGAAAGAACCTTTCCATCTTTATCAAACTCAATAACCCCATATCTTTCAGGGTCAGAAACGTAATAACCAAAAACAGTAGCACCCTCCTTTTGCTCTCCAGCTTCCTTAAGAAGTTCTGGAAGACCATGCCCAAAAAATAGATTATCCCCGAGTATTAACCAAACATTATCGTTACCTATAAAATCTTCTCCTATAATAAGAGCTTCTGCTATACCTCTTGGTTTTTCTTGCTTAGCATAGCTAAAGTTAAGTCCTAATTTGCTTCCATCTCCGAAAAGTTCTTGAAACCTTGGTAAATCTTTGGGCGTAGAGATAATTAAAAAATCTCTCACCCCAGCAAGCATAAGAGTTGCCAATGGATAATAAATCATAGGTTTATCATAAACAGGAAGTAACTGTTTTATAGTAGGTATAGTTATAGGGTATAACCTTGTCCCACTACCTCCAGCTAATATTATTCCTTTCATTTAATATCTCCCAAATTTATTTTAGTATTCCATTTTAATCTTTTTTCGGCTGTTTTTATGTCAACAAACTCAAAATCAGTAATTAGTTTTTCTAATTTGGAAAAAGCATTTTTTAATCCGTAATAAGATTTAAATTTTCTACCTAAACTCAAACCTTTCAATACAGGTTGATAAGGATCGAAGTCTCTTGGGTGAAAATAGGTCATAACATATGAGGAGTTTTTCATAAAAAATTTAATTAATCTATACGGTAATAATCTAAAATAACCACCTCCAGAAAAAACCATATTTCTACCAAAGAGTTTTACGGTATTCATTGGAAATTCCTTTAACAAAATACCGTTCACATTTATTAAGACAGGTTTTGAATATCTAAAAGTTTCGAGACCGCCATGTGATCTAGAAGCAGGAAAAATAGAAGCATCTATTTCTATTCCAAGTTTTGCTAAAATCTCTAAAGCCCATATGGACTTGGAAGTAATAGAGAAACTAGGAGCCCTATACATTCTGATTTTTTTACCTGTTATATCTTCTAACGTTTTGATAGAGTATTCTGTATCTTTTTCAAAATCTTCAGGTTTCATTTGATATACAGGAATGTGAAGACGAGAATGAGAGCCTATTTCATGACCATGTTCATCAATCTTTTTAATAACTTCTGGATACTTTTCACCTATCCAGCCTAAACAAAAAAAAGTTGCCTTTTGATTTTTGATATATAGTAGCTCTAAAATTCTATCTATATTTTTGTGAATTCGTACTTCTAGAGATTCCCAATGTTTTTCCCCTTTTATATTAGGAATATCTATAATGTGGAACCATTCCTCAATATCAAAAGTAAGTATATTCATCGCGTCCGATTTTGATTAAGAAATTTGATATATATAAAGAAAAAGGAGGGCATAACACCCTCCTATATTGGAGATTTATCAAATCTATTATTGAGGTATTATGTCGTTAAGGGTACTACAATCAGTAACAGTTGCTCTTAGATATATGATGTATGGATTTTCGTCTGGATCATTAGAGCGAACTTTAAGTACAGCCTTTTTATAACCTGTTCCTGTTACTGCTGGGTCTAGCTGAACATAGACATCACAAATTTGACCTGCTGTTAGAGTTGTTCCGCTACAGTTGTCAGTTACGATACTAAAGTTAGCCGCATCTCTTCCTCTTAAAAGAACTTGATCGATATTCAAGTCCATCTGTCCTTCGTTTTGGAGTTCTATTCTATGAGTTATAGTTCCCGTACAGATAGGAACCTCTCCAAAGTCTGCTGGATCAGAGAATTCACACAGGTCTATATCTGGTTCATAGGCACTTCTTCCAACTCCTACGAGTTTTGAATATAGTTTAGGCTCGTCAGTATCATTTGTATAAACTTTTATTGCAGCTTTCATTTCTCCTACTTCTATAGGATGAAATTCAACGTAGATTTGACAGTCTTGACCTTCTGGTAATGTGAATGTAGTTCCATATGGACATGCATCAGTACCACTTACAAACTGCCAGTTAGGGGCATACTGTCCTCTAAGATGGATACCTTGTACTATCAAATCTGTATTTCCTGTGTTTTGAAGGGTGAACTGTTGTACTGGGAATGTAGGACCTTCTATCCATACATGACCATAGTCATAGAAGCTTGGAGTTAGTTCAGCACTTGGGTCTACTCCAGTTCCTCTTAAATAAGCGTAAGCTGGAGAAGGGTCTCCATTTGATACTATTTTAAACAGTGCCTTTTTGTAGCCTATGCTGTTTGGAGTAAAAGTTACCTTTATTTCACAAGATTGACCAACACTTAATGTTCCACCGCCCATTGGGCATGTAGTTCCTGCCGCTACAGCATAGTTATCAAAGTCTCTACCTCTAAGAGTTATACTAGAGATAACCAAATCAGCATCACCAGTATTTGTAATGATTATAGTTTCTGGACCAGCTGTCGTACCAACAAGAACATCTCCAAACTGTGTAGTTCCCGGGTTGACATCTACTATGGGTCCTGCAAAAGCATTTCCCAAGACAAGTGCCGAAGATATAGCACTTCCAAGTACTACCGTTTTTAGAGTATTTTTCATAACACAGACCTCCCTACTTAGTTTTAAGTTACTAAAGTTATTTTAATTATTAAGCAATTTATATGCCAAAAATTGCCTTTTCGTAAGGCTATGAAATATTTACAAAATTTAAAAATAGAGATTTTGTAGTACTTATTATTGTAAAAATTATTTACAACTGATAAATGTATTAGCCTTACAAATGTGTATTCCTTGTTTATTTTAATGGTGTAAAATTTATTTACACCATGTTTCTAATTGTAAATCTTCTCATTGATAAAAACAGTATAGCTATTAGAAGGAATATTAAATTATTTCCATAAAAAGAATAATTACAGCCGTTACTACCTTTGTCACACGATTTTGTCAACAAATTCCCTTCTTCCCAGTAAAAATTAGTAATAAAAATGTCGTCATCATTACTTATGCTAGGATTGTTTAGATAATTTTTAAAATCTATAGAGTTTGTTACACCAAGAGTATAAATAGAATATTCAGAATCAGTACAAAATCCCCAAATAGAGTCTTGATTAGCTCCTCCTATAAAGGTTGAATATACTACGTTATCTAGATTGGTAGAGGCTATTAGCATGAAACCATCACTTCCTTGTATTTCTGTTTTTATGGCTGTAGAGGTAATTGGAAAATCATAGGAGTTTGTAAATCCGCTCACGTAGATATTACCTCTATCGTCAATTTTTATAGTGTTTGAGTTATCATGTAAAGAACCTCCAAGATACGTAGAATTGATTATCTGTGTTAAATTCTCGTCAAGTTGAGTTATAAATGCATCTAAAGGTTTTTTGTATACTGTATAACTTGTACCTCCTTCTACGATTGTGTATTCTTCATATTCTCCAGTTAATTCTTTTCTAAAGGCGTTTTCTGTAACTGGGAAATCTTCAGAATGAGTATATCCTATTACGTATACAGAACCATTGTACAGTCCAACATCATTAGTTTTATCTATCTCATTTCCTCCTATGAAAGTCCATGCTTGTAACTGTTCTAAATTTTTATCCATCTTGAAAAGAAATCCATCGGTATAGTATTTCTTAGAGGAATCTCCACTATTAAATGTTTTATTGAATCCGGGTACGTTTGCATTAGATAAAGATTTTGAATGAGTTGTTCCTGTTCCATACACTGCATCTTCAGATACATATATCTTTGATGTTAGGTCTTTTTCTAATCCTCCAAAAAAGGTAGAGGATTCTATTTTGTTCAGGGATACATCAATTTTCATGATAAAAGCATCATAATCGTTTCCTATCATTTTTGAAGGTTGGTATGCGTTAGGAGTGGTTGGAAAGTTACTTGACCTTGTATATCCATATACATATATGTAATTTTCAGATAGTTTTGCATCAGTTGCTTTGTCTTTTCTAGAGCCTCCAATTCGTACTGATTTTATAAGCTGGTTTAGGTCATTGTTAAAAACGGCAATAATAATATCCCAATTTCCATGATTTAGAGGGTCATCTCCATCTACAAGGTCTGTAGTTGGAAAGTCTGGAGAATATGAACTTCCCACTATGATGATATTTCCATTATTATCAACTAATAGACTATCTGCTCTATCCAGTTCTGAACCACCTAAAAAAGTTGCGCTTTCTATCTGTGTTAGGTTTTTATCAAGTTTAACTACGAAAATATCCTGGTTGTAAATAATGCAGGTCTTAGTATCTTCTATATACTCATGGCAGATTACTCTCTGGTTATTTTCATCTAGATACACTCCTTCGTTTTCGTCATATGTAACATTAGGTATGATTTTTTTCCCATTAAAAGATGTATCGTATCCGTTTTTAGCAGGAAAGTCTTCAGAACGGGTAAAACCTGCAACAAAAACTTTATCTCCTACAATTCTTATGCTTTTTGCAAATTCTTCGTTGGTTCCTCCAAACGAAATTCCATTGAGTATCGGGTCTATTATTAGCTCTTTGGATTTGTCATATTTTCCAACTTCAAAAGAATACGTATTTTTGTTTAAAATTTTGTAATGTACTTTTACAAAATGTTTTTTTCCATTGATAATTTGAAATGCAACTGGTTTCGAGAATTTTTTGGTACTATCTTTTAGCTGTAGAACTAGTTCACCTTCTTTATTTATTCTTATTTTATTTACATTGCTTAGTGAAAGTTTTATGTCAGATACTTTGCTGTAGGGTTTTACTTTGAATATTTTTTCTAATTTTCCGTCGTTTAATATTAGTTCTATATTTATTCCTTGAAAGACGTTAGTTAATTTTACTTTTTTAAAAGTAGGGATATTAGTTATATATTTATTTCCTTTAAAGTAATTTACGATAGCTTTCTGTTTTTCTAACCCTAGTATTTCTAATTTTTTCTTATGATTTGTAGGTTCTTCCGCAAAGTATTCTATTTTTCCATTGTTTATAAGATAATAAAGAATAGTACCGTTATCTTGTATCCCTACTGTTCCCACTGGAGATTTTAAGTAATATTTAATATCTGTGCGGACTTGTCCTTTGTTTTCAATAAAAACAGGGAATATGTTTAGATGTTTAGCGTTAGTTCCAAACGATAAAGAATATAGTGATAAGGTTAGTAGAAGAAATATTATATTTCTCATCTTTAATTCTCCCGTGTTTTATTTAGTTTTAGTAAATTATTCTTTATTTTAATAGATTTTTTAAAAAAATAACATTTCTATTTTCAATACCTTTATAAATAGGAAGGGTAATTATTTTATTAGATAAATTATAAGAAAAAGGAGCTACTTTTTCAATATATTTTGGCAATTCCCAATGTCTTTTTAGAAAAATTCCCTTTTTTAACATATTCTCAAAAAAATGCTGTGCATTATCTACATAGATTGGAAATCCTTGTGGAATATCTTTTTCAGATAATTCTTTAAAAACAGGTTTTATTCCAAGTTCTTCTATATTTTCTTTCCATAAATAAAAAAGTTTTCTCCTGAACTGTATTTCTTCTTCTATATTGTATTGGTTTATAACTTTTTCAGAAAAACTAGATGGAAGTAAGAGTTCATTAGAAGGTTTTAAGGTGTCTTTCATTACATTGGAACGAGAAAATTTTGGGTTATGTCCGAATATTTTCTTTTTTAGCAAAACAAGGCTCACTAAAAAATTTGAGTATAGTCGAGGTTTTTTTTGGTATGTAAGTTTTTGTTTTGAATAAATACCTCCACCTTCAGGTATAGGAAGGAGTTTTCTAAAGCTATAAATGACCGCATCAACTTCAGGTAATATATATTTATCGCTAAGATAATGGGCTCTATCTTCTATGATAATAGCATTAGGGTTAATGTTTTTTACAGTTTTTATTATTTCCTTTATATTCTTTTGGTATATTCCAAAATAATGAACAAAATAAAATATATCGATACTTTTATCTAAAGATGATTTTATATCATTTACAGTTATTTGAAAGTTTTTCAAATCATAGTATTTGATGTCAATGCTATTTCTTTTAAATTGGTCAGGAACCTCCTTACATATATAAGCAGGAATAAGAGCTGTTAATGTTTCCCTTTTTTGTTTTATGTTCCACAAGTAGATGTTAAGGGCATCTCTTCCCATAAATGTTTTTATTACATTGGGAAAGTTTGGTTCATCTTCTTTTTTCCTTGGGAAGGAAAACCAGTTTACATTTGGAGAATCTTGAAATTTGCTGTGCATGTACTACTTTCCTTTTTTATATTTTATATATTTGTATCCCATTTCGAAAAAATACATCAGAAAAGGTAAAGGGTCTTTTTTATCAAAGATACACCAAACTTTATTTCTTTTAAAGTAGTATTTTATGGCTTTTAGTTTGTTCTCTTGTTTTAATATAGCTGGTATATCTCTTATAGGAAATAGCCATATGATATTTTCTTTTTCTTGGGTTTCTTTCAATTTTGTATTTGTATTTGCTAGGTAGTGTATAGAGGCGGTTAATGGTATTTTTCTTGATTTTGTAACTAATCTATACCATCTTCCTATCCTTGCGTTGACTTCGATTATCTTGTAGGTATTGTCCCTATAATCGTATTTGAATTCTACATCACAAACACCTATATATTTGATAGAGGTTAACAGTTTTATAGAGTATTCTTTTATTTCCTCGATATTTTCTGATATAGCACAAGTAGTTGTTCCGAAATTTACAGGGTACTGCCTTATTTTTCTTCCGGTGAAGATTTGCTCTACATTGTCTTTTGTAAAGTTAGCACTAAAAACTACGATATTTGAGTCATCTCCGGGAATGACTTCTTGGATAATTAGTTCACTAAATTTATTATATAGATTATTATATGTTTCTATTAATTCTTTGTTTGAGTTAACTAAAAAACCTTTTTTTAGTCCAAACATTTTTGCCCATTTATGGTAGTAGACAGGTTTTATGAAACACGGATATTTTACTTGTTTAGCCCATTCTTCTAAGGGTATGTTTGTGTTTTTTGTCCAAGTTTTTGGTGCAGGAATATTGTATTTTTCACATATTTGGGCAAATTTTTCTTTGTTTAAAATAATCTCGCTTATATCTGATAGGAGCAAGCTGTATACAAATCTATCTTTTAATTTTTCTTTGTTTTTAGATAGGAATTCAATGGATTCATCTCCAGTAGGTATTAATATATTCGTAGAGTTAGGATTTTCTCCATAGAATTTATTTAGTATATTTAGTAATTTTTCTGGTTCTTTTTCTGGGTGTGCATACCCTAATTTTTTAGTGTATTTAGAGTATAGACCTACTTCATATGGATAAAGACCTATGGTATAGGTGTTAAATTTATTTTCTCCTGCTTCTCTTATACCTGCCAAAGCTGTTGGACCTGCCCCAAGGAAGATAACATTAATGTCTGTAATTTTTTGCATGGTCGTCTTATGCTCTTTTTTTTATTATTTTCGCAGGAATTCCACCAACAATAACATTGCTTGGAATGTCTTTTGTTACAACAGCGCCGGCGGCTATAACAACCCCATCACCTATCTTACAGCCGGGAAGAATTATAGCACCAGCTCCTATCCATACGTCGTTTCCTATGATTACGTCCTTTTCTACTACTGGCTGTTCTATCATTGGTGTATCTGATAGTTCTATTCCATGATTAAAGGCAAATATTTTTACATAGGGACCTGTCATTACATTTTTTCCTATTTTTATAACAGCTTTTTCCTTTCCTGCCCATAGTACATTATAGGCTCCTATAGTTGAGTTATCTCCTATGTATATTCTTTCTGGGTCTCTAAGCATTGTGTAAGGTCTTATTTTTACGTTTTTACCTTTGTGGACTTTTACTAATCCATATACTCTGTTTAGTAAGTAAAATGCAAACGTGTAGACAATATCTTTTATAAATGATACAGAAAAGATACCTATCAATATCTGCTTAATAATTTTAAATTTTTTATTCATTACTATAACAATCTCACACTGGTTTATTAAGTTTCAATCCCAAATATTATATTTGAGCCTATCTTCTTTTGTAGGACATTTAAAATATGAGGCTTCCTCTTCATTTTGCCTTATTCGTGGAGCGGTTCCTTCTATAACTGAATTAACAATAGGATTGATTGTTTTAACAATCTTTTTTGACATTCTTATCATTATATCAGTATTTGTGTTTTTTTCATACAAAGGTATTTTTTCTTGAAAAATAATATCACCTTTGTCTAACTCTTCATTTAGATAATGGAATGTATAACCAGTCTCCTTTTCTTTAAATGCTCTAACCCAGAATACAGGATTACATCCTCTATATTTTGGTAAATAAGACCTGTGCAAGTTTATACTTGCTATTTTAGGAATTTGTAAAATGTCTGGTTTTATTATATAGGAAAAGCTTAAACTTATTAACAAGTCTATATCAAGATTTTTAATATGTTCAATGACTTTTGGGTCATTTATATCCTTGACGATTTTATGTTTAAAGTTGTATATCTTTTTTACTTCATTTATAGAGTAATAAATTTCATTGTTGTTATTATTGTGTATAAATTTGGAGAACTTTGCTCTGATTTTTGTTTTAGTTCCTAATTTTAACTTATTGTATAAGTATTTTACTCCTTCTTTTTTTATAGCATATGTTAAAAATTGTGTAGGGGTTTTTTTCTTTATTGTTCCTTGTACAGTGATAACTTCAACTATGTTTTGATTTTCTTTTAATAAAGAGGCTAAAGAAGATGCTCCTGTTATAGAATATAGATTTGTTAGTATCAGTATTTTTTTATTTGCTTTCATTTCTATGTAAATTTTATTAGCTTTTAAATAAACAGAACCTTTTATTTTTTATTATAAATTTTACTATAGAATTAACATGCCACAAGAAATGTTTGGATAAAAATTTCCTACTTTCTAATTGAGATTCATGTACAACGTAAAAGTTAGGGTTATAGACAATTTTCATATTAAGTTTTTTGGCTCTAAAACATATATCAATATCTTCACAGTACATAAAATATGATTCGTCAAATCCTCCTAATTCTCTAAAGGATTTTGCATTCCATACCATAAAGGCGCCAGAAATCCAGTCTGGATTGGTCTTTATATCTGGGTTTTTCATATAAGGGCGTTTTTTTGTTAAAAATGATATTACAAAATCTAAAATACAGGGAAACGTTCTATTTTGGGAGCTAACCTTTGTTAATTCCTTGTTTGTGTAAACTTTTACCCCAAGTAAATCAGGTTTCTCTTTTAAAAAATAATCTATGATTTTTTCAAGCTGTTCAGGAGGTATGTATATGTCCGGATTACAAACTATAAATATGTCTTCATCTCTTGGATTTAAAATTGAAAAAATTTTGTTTATGTTTTCTCCGTATCCTCGTGTTTTATTATCAGCATAGTAATAGATATTTTCTTTTTTACAAAATTTCTCTAATTCTTTTGAATTTATATTGTCTATTAATCCTAATTTAACCTCAAAATTTTTAAATTTTCGTGGAAAGTTTTTAAAATTTTCTTTTATTATTTTGTCATGTCCGTGGGAAACTATACCTATATATACTTTATTTTTCATTCCTTGTATATCCTATATAATTTAGTAGATTTTTTGCCGCAATTTCGTATCCTTTTTTTTCTTTTTTTACAACCTTTTCTATATGATTATAAATTTTTTCCCTATAGTCTTTTTCGTTAAATATATTTTTTATAAATTTATATATATTCTCTTCTAAATTTTTATCTTCAAATAATGGATAGTCTTCTTCCATAATTTCTCTGAATATCGGTATATTAGATAGAACGGGTATGGTTTTCAACCATAAACTTTCTACTAATGGAAGTCCATATCCTTCATTTCTGGAGAGAAAAAAACAGAAATGTGAGGTTTTGTATAAGACATTTAGCTCTTCATCTGATATAAATCCGGGAAAATTTAGCTGAACATTTTGAGGTTTATAATCATTTAAAAGTTCATCAGTTTCTTTCGTTTTTTTTCCTACAATATGTATCTGTATATTTTCAAATTGTTTATCTTCTTTAGAGATAGAATCAAGGTATTTTACAAATCTTAGAACTCTATCAAAACCTTTGTGTCTATTAATTCTTCCAACAATTAAGATTTTTAGCTTCTTTTGTGTAAATTTTTTTTCAAAGTCTTCTTTTGAAGGTCTTTCTTGTTTTTGAACCTTAAAAGGTATTCCGTTTGGTAAGTATATAAAAGTTTTATCTTTGTCAGTAATACCATAAAATCTCTCAAAATCTTTTTTGGTTGATTGAGATATGTATCCAATAGCATCGTCAAATTTTATCGCTATTTTTCTTAAAAAATCAGAATAAATTTTTTCAAAAGTTGAATAGTACTCTGGAGCTATCTTAAATGAAAAATCATGTATTGTTTTCATTTTTTTCCCGGGAGTAAATATTACTGGCATTGGATTGGGCATGTATACAAGGTCATATTTACCTCGTTTATATAACATTGCTGTAAGTTTTAAAAGTCTGGTAGGATAAGATTTTCCGCTTACTGAAATAAAATTTATATTTGCATATCTGTTTATTTCTTTTGGGATTATTATTCTTTCTTTTAATAAATCATAGCTATCTTCTCTAACAAATATATCTAATTTTATTTCTCTTTTTATATTATCTATCTGGTATAAGAGTTGCTGTAATAAATTTTCTGAATATACAGAAACTCCATCGTACTTCCTTATGTATGATGTTGCAATGAATGCTAACTTATGCATCTTTAGGTAATCCTTCAAAAGAGTACCGTTTTATGCCATAGGATATACCTAAAAATAACCAAAAATATTCAGAACCTATGTAAGGGGATATATTACCTACTACAAATAAGTAAGCTGGAATACTTATAGTAAATAAATATCTAGGGCTAAAAGATAAAGCTATTAATGAGAGGATATATACTAGTCCAACTATACTTGCTGATAACCATATATCTAAAAAAGAGTTAAAAATCATATTAACCCCTTTTCCTAGACCAACGATAGTATCTCTATAGAATGTAGAAAAATATTTTTCTATAAAACCAAATCCATATCCTCCTATCCAGTTACTTTGTTCTAATAGTTGAATAGCTACTTTGAATGCTTTGCCTCTTTCTCCTTGTAGCTTCCACATAATCATCTCTTTAGATACTATAGGTTTTTCAAAAACGAAATTGTTAAATATAAATAACACTACAAAGATTAAAACTGTTAAACCAAAGATATACTTGAAATTTAATCGCTTTAGGGTGTTTGGTATATTTAAAAATAGAAAGAATTTTGTAGATGTTAATCTTCTGTAAGATAGTATTACAAAATACCAATATACTAATAAACTGGTGATAATGACACTAATAAGTCCTACCCATATTGCTTTACTTTTAGTTATTATCATGTTGATTATCAAAAATAAATAAAACATTGCTAGATATATCTTTTTCCGTGGAAATATCTTAAAATCAAATCTTAAAGAGATAGAAGCGATGAAAAATAACATTAAAGCTTTAGCTAACCACACAGTTTCCCAAAATGTACCTTGGAAGCCTGTTAAAGAACCTCTATCGTGTATCAATGAAGGGATAGGAAAGTAATACAAGATTATAGCATCTAAACAATAGATAAAAACTGCAATTTCTATAGCTTTGATTAGATTTTTAGGTCCTAAGATGTCTATAAGTCTGCTTCCCACATAGAATACTGCAGGAAATACAAATAGATATTTTATTATGAATTTTAATTCTCCAGTTTTGTAGTATATAGAGTTTAAACTTATAAGTGATAGGAGCATTCCAGCTAAAAACATGTATAAAAGTATTTTTAGGTTCAAGGTTTTATTTTTTAGGTCATTTAGTAGGATTAAGACAAACACTACAAGTATGAACACTTGATTAAAACGAATTTCAAAACCAACGTTAAATCTTAACGTTGAAAAAGACATTAAAATAAACATTATAGTTATGACTATAAACCAAAAGTTTCTACTCACTACTTCATACCCAGCAATATTTTTAAAGCATTAAACGCCTGTTTATACTGTCTTCTTTTTAATCGTTTAACGATAGATAGTGTTATTCCACCATATACAAAAGGTAAATAAATAGGATTAAATTTTCTAGTTACTTTAATTCTATTTTTAATTCTGAAATAATCAGAAAATTCACTAGATTTTTTTTCTTGTTTTTTTATAGTTACACTTTCTTTATGATAAACAATACTATCCTTACATATGAACATTTTATAACCTTTTTTCTCTGCTCGAAATGCTAAATCTATCTCTTCATAATATATGAAATAATCTTCAGATAAAAGACCTACATTTTTAATAAAATCTCTTGTCATTAATAGGGAAGCACCTATTATATAATCAAATTTTGGAATATCTGTTATATTCTCATATTTTTTGAAAGCAAAAATATGCTTAGAAGTAGCAAAGAGTTTATTAAATTTTCCTCCTAATGCCTGAATTCTATCAGGAGCATCGTAGTATAGTAAAGCTGTTCCAAATAATCCGTAATTTTTTTCTTTTTTAGTTGCACATTCTATAAGTTTTGATAGAGTATTTTTCTCTATCACTGTATCGTTATTCAGTAGCCATATATATTCAAAATCATCTTTTGCTAACGCATATTTTATTCCTACGTTGTTGCCCCCTGCAAATCCTAAATTTTCATGGGTTTGTATAAATATTATAGGGTTTGGATATTTAGTAGAATAAGAGCTGTGTGATTCGCTTTTTTCTACAAAATTTTTTCCCATGTTTTCTATTTCTTTTCTAGTATAGAAAATATAAGGAATAGGTTTTTCCGAGGGAGGGAAAGACAGATTTCTTAATTTATGATTAGGATTAGTCCAAATACATAACTCTCCGTTTAGCCATTTTTTTAAGTAATATTCTGAAGAGTCTGAAGAGTTGTTATCCACCAATATTATCTGATAGTTTTGATAGTCTGACTTTAAAACTGATTCTAAACATTCAATTGTATCAGCCCAATTATTATAGTTTAGTATCACAATATAAACTTTTTTCATACCTTTAACCAAAAATTCAAATCTTTATCTATTAGATTTGAAAGATTTTCAATATCTTTTTTATAATACTCTTTTAAAAATTCCTTTTCTTTAACACTTAATTTTGGTAGATTTTCAGAAGAGAAAAGAATATTTTTTATGCTTTTTTTTAGTCCTGTAGGGAAGATTTTTTGTGAAAATCGTATTATTCCCAAGTTTGATGCCCAAAAATACAGATTTTTATATTTTGGAACTTTACTCTTGTTATATACTTTTGAAGTATCTGGGAAATGTAAATTTCCATCTATTTCTAAGAATCTGTATAGAGCTTTAACAAACTCTTCTGTGTTTTTTAATTCTTCAAATAGAAAGATTTTAACTTGAGATTTATCAAATGTATTTAAATATCTTTTTACCTGTTTGTAATACAGACCTAATTCCAAATACAAATGTGTAATTCCCCATTCTTTTTCCTTTGAGTTTATATCTCTTTGAATAGCTTCCCAAAAAGATAGATTAGTATATCCTATTTTTAAATCCATTAAATAGTGAGAAAAGGCTCTCTCTATAGGATTTCTTAGGACAATAATAATTTTGGCATCTGGGTTAAAATCCTTTATGTTTTGTGCCGCGACTTTTGAATAAAGATAGGACGTACTAAACTCTCCTATAGCTTTTTCTGTACTTACCTTTTCAAATAACTTTAAATAATCATTTAAATCACGTATAAATGTCAAATGACTTTCTTCTCCATATTTAAAGTATTTATCATAATCTTTTTCTATCTCTTTTTTATAATTTTTTCTAAATTTTTCTGGATTTATATCAGTAGAGAAAAAATTTGGTTCCTTTATGGGAGAAACATATACTTGTGGGTGAGGTTTTAGATAATTATATATAGAAGTGGTACCAGCTTTTGCGGCACCAACTACGAAAAAATTTGGTTTTTTCATAATTAATCAATTATTTTTTTAAATTAAGTTTTTTTTGGATATATTCTAATATATCAGCAAATATATATGTTGGGCAAGAAACTAAGCCACTAAACATATATTTAAAACCTGAAAATGATTTTCTAAACTTTAACAATCTTTTACCGTGTCGCCAATTTAACCTAGCTAGTAAACATTTTTTTTTGTTAAATGGAGTATAGGAAATAATTACCTCTTGGATTAAATTATAGATTTTATCTAAATCTTTTGTTGTATTGCTTTCATGTTTCCTATATAGAAAACATATTTCTTCATTGTATATAATTTCTAAGTTGTTATTTAATATATATTTAATTATTTTAATATTTAAAACCCAATCATCAGCTTTTAGATTTTCGTCGAATCCTTTTATACTATCTAAAAGGCTTTTTCTAAAAAAGCCTCCTTGTATCAATAAGTGTGGTACATTTGAAAGCATATAATCTAATAATTCTTTGTATTTTCTCGCTTTTATATAAGAAACCTCTTTTCTGCCTTGTGCTTTACCTAAGAAATCTTTTCCATTCCATATATACCCTTCTGTATAAATTGCTTGAATTTTTGGGTTCTTCGCTAATTTGTCTAAATTTTCTGAAAAGGTTTTTTTTCCATAATATCTATCATCAGAAGCCATAAATGATATTATGTTTCCCTTTGCTAGGCTAATTAACCTATTTAGATTTTTTGAAATGCCTAAGTTTTCACTATTTTTAAATACTTTCATTTTAACAGGTGAAATTCTTTCTA